>JAEXYZ010000083.1 GCA_023405135.1 Bacillota bacterium
TCTCCTCCATTAGTACAGCCTCCCAATAAACTAAATAATACTAGTTTACTAGAAGTATATTGAATAGTGAAAAAGTGTTCAAACCAAATGAGCAAATTCTGTTGATTCTATTTTAGCGTTTACAAAAATATTACTATTTAAAATATGCATTTTTTTGCCATATTTATAATTGCTTTATAATTTGAGTTAAACTACACAATAATAAAGAAGAATAAAATAGTTTTAACTTAAAAGGATGTTATTAAATGATTACTTTTCGTGGAGATGCCCATAGAATATATCGCCGTATAAAAAATGCGTCAAAAAGAATTGGAGACATTAAATTTTTAAAAGAAGTTGAAGAAATCCGTAATTTTTACCAAACGATTGATAGTTATGTATTAAAGCTTATTTATTATCGAATGGTCAAAGAGAAAAGTGGTTCTGGTATTATTCCGAGTTTTGTTGTAGCGGTACCATGGATTCTTTTATTATCTTCTCGTAAATTGGAAAATATTCTTTTTGCAAATGGTAGTAAAAATTGGATTATTTTTTTTAGTATTTATCTCATTTTTTTAACAGTAAGTTTAATTCTCCATTTTAGGGATAAGGCATGGGCTGCATTTCATATTGAAATAATTCAGGATATAATAAATGAAAGAAAAGAATAAAATGATAAAGTCCGTCTCGTAATACTTGAGACGGGCTTTTTTAAATAATTTATATTTAATCATTTTAGGAATTTATCAAACGGGAGATAATTAAATTAATAAACAAATTTTTACTATGTGGTAGAGATAAAGATAGAAAATTTGAAATAGTAATTTTCGAATTTTAGTTGTATTTAATTGAGTAAGGAGAAATCAATGAAAGAGATAAGTTATAAAATAAATCTAGCATTTTTAATTTTATTTTTCCTTATAATCTTTATTTCATTTTTTGAAGTTTATAATATTTTTAAAACATATGAAAATAATCGAAATTTGCAATCAAAATCTTTTGAAATTGCTAATACAGTTTATCAATTAGAAGATTTAACATCTAAACTAAATAATTTAGGACAAAGGCACATTCTTGCAAAAAGCGACCAGGAAATGAATCGTTTTAACAAAGAAATAGAAAATACTTATCTTGCACTTGATAGTTTAATTAGAGAAATTGTTCTTGATATGGAACATAACGGAAATAAAGATAACATTACAGCTTTTATAGAATCATGGGAAAATTATTGGATAATCTATCAAAAAGCTATGGAACTTAGCAGGGAAAATAATGAAGTTGAATCAAAAAATTTGTTATTAAAAGCGGATAATGAATTTGAGCAACTAAATGTCTTATATATAGAACCGTTAGAGGATGAATATTACAAATCATTTACTGAGATTTTAGAAAGTCAAAATAAAAATTATGAAGGACTAATCTTAGTTGGGATCTTAATGCTTATCGTAGCTTTTGTTGGCTTTATTTTTGCGTATATTTATTTACAAAAAATAATAAAGGAATCAATCGGCTTAAGGAAGAAGCTGGAGTTTTTAGCTTATCATGATGAACTTACAGGTGTTCCAAATAGAAGAATGTTTCAGCAACAAGTGAATAAAGAAATTGAACATTCGAAAGGTAAATTCGCTTTATTGTATTTGGATATGGATAAATTCAAATCTATAAATGATAAATATGGACATGAGATTGGAGATTTAATATTAAAAGAATTTTCAAAAGGAATACAAAAATGTATTCGACAAACTGATATATTAGGAAGGCAGGGTGGAGATGAATTTACAGTTCTTCTTAAAGACATAAGCAAAGATAAGGTTATTGAAATAGCAAATCGAATTATTCATTCCTTTAATGAGCCGGTAAGAATAGAAGGACAGATATTTCAAATTTCTACTAGTATTGGAATTGCTATTTATCCATTAAACGGTAGAGATTATTTAACTTTGTTAAAGAATGCGGATCATGCTTTATATAAAGCAAAAAAGAAACGTAATTCCTATGTTATAAGTGATGTTACATATTTATAATGTTGCATCAATATACAATTGCAGATAAAAAACTTTTTTGATTGGAGTGATTTAAATGGAATTATCAGGTAACACAATATTAATTACAGGTGGAGCTTCAGGAATAGGGCTTGCCTTTGCAGAAAACTTTTTAAAGGCTGGTAACAAGGTAATTGTAGTAGGACGTCAAGAAAACAAGTTAGCTGTAGCAAAGGATAAGTTTCCTGACTTGTATACAAAAGTCTGTGATGTATCAAAAGAGGAAGAACGTATTAGGCTTTATGAATGGATTACAGAAAACTTTCCAGATTTAAATGTTTTAGTGAATAATGCAGGAATACAGCAAAGAGTGAATTTGTTAAACGCAAAAAATGATTGGGGTTATTACCAAAATGAAATTGCTATTAATGTTGAGGGACCAATTCATTTGTCTATGTTGTTCATTCCACATTTAATGAAACAACAACAAGCTACCATATTAAATGTAACTTCAGGCTTAGCAATCCAGCCAGGAGTTTGGGTACCTATTTACAGTGCAACAAAAGCTGCTATGCATTCATTCACAGTTACTTTACGTCAACAACTAGAAAATACGAATGTTGAAGTGATAGAGGTATTACCTCCAGCGGTTAATACTGATTTAGGTGGTGTTGGCTTGCATACTTTTGGTGCTCCATTAAATGACTTTATCCAGGCTATATTTGAGGGGTTAAAAAATAATCAATTAGAAATTGGCTATGGTGGTACAGAAAAAAGGCTAACTGCTTCAAAAGAAGAGATAGATCAAGGAATGAAAAATGCTTGGCAAAGCTTTTTGAAAAATAATCCTGACTTTTAAAATAATATAATAGAGAAGTTAAAGTCCATTTCATGAATACTGAGGTGGACTTTTTATCATTATGAACTATCGGAAAATAAGATTATTTTTATGGAATATTCAGACAAAAGATTTGTTAACAACGTAAACAAATAGGTGTATAGTAAAATTATGATTTTTTATCTACATGGAGTAATATTTGGTTGAAATAAATGAACTCATATGAATTGCTGCATCTGTGTTCCTGCGGTTATTCATCGCAAAAAACTTTATAATGACCAGGAGCCTGATTACCTTTGGCTCACAGAGGTTAGTTAGATATAGTGTAATTTCAATGAGGGGGGAGGGTTTCATGTTAACTAGTTTCAATAATAGCATTGTAGAAATAGATGTACCAAGTGTGATTGCAGCTTCGTTTCATGTTAACTAGTTTCAATAATAGACTCCAAAAATTAATGCCAATTTTAACACCATTAAGTTTAGTAATTGGTGTTTTAATAGAAGACGTTGGAGGACAATTATTATTTGTGGTACCGTGGCTTTTTGCCGTAATGACTTTCATAGGCAGTTTAAGTATGAATTTTCAAGGATTACGGAGCTTTACAAAATATCCAATTGTAATTTTGATTACCATTGCTTTTTTACATATCCTTATGCCGGTATGGGCGTATTTTGTAGCAACTATATTTTTTAATGATCATCTATTGACAATTGGCTTTATATTATCAGTTGCAGTACCAACAGGGGTTACAAGTTTTATTTGGGTTAGTATTTGTAGAGGCAATATTCCACTTTGTTTGTCGATTATTTTAATTGATACGATTTTAGCCCCTATTATTTTACCATTATTAGTTCATGTTGTTGTTGGACAAAAAATCGAAATTGAGACAATGTCTATTATGCTTGATTTACTCTGGATGATTTTATTACCATCTATCGTAGGTGTATTAGTAAACGAGTGGACAAAAGGAAATGTAGTGAATACTGTTGTTAAGACTCTCGCTCCATTTCAGAAAATAAGTTTGTTTTTAATTGTGATGATTAACGGTAGTGTAATTGCACCATATTTAAAAGACATTACATGGGAAACAGTTGGTATCATTTTTGTTGTATTACTTTTATCAATTTCAGGCTACGTAATCTGTTTAGTACTAGGTCATTACCTATTTAAAAATCCTAGTATTATTACGACAGTAGTTTTCACAGGCGGCATGCGAAATATCTCGGTTGGTGTTGTTATCGCAAGTACTTACTTCCCAGCAAAAGTAGTGATGCCTGTAGTATTTGGTATGTTATTTCAGCAAGTGTTAGCATCACAATTTAATAGAATAATTGAAAAATATAAGATGAGATATTTTATAAAGTTGGAGGAATCGGGTCAAATGGGAAGAATTTCTGCCAACTAGTAAAAACAAGGGTGTTAGCTCCAAAACAAAACAAGGAGTTAACACCCTTCTAATTTAGTTAAAAGTACAATCTTTTCTCATAAAGGTGCTGAATTATGAGTTTGTTAAAAATAACCAATTTTATTCCGATTCAGAAGTTTTGTGGTGGGGATGAGCTAGGTTAATTTTCTTAAGAGGATTTTTTACTTACTATAATTCTTTTAGTATTCTCGTCTTTTCACTTTTATCGAATTATCGTAAGCAATTTTAGTATATGTAATATCGTAATAAAGACTTAGATATAAGTTTATATATTGTTGAAAGTAAAGGGGGAGAATCTTAAAGAAAATGAATACATTAATATAAAAAAAGGGGAATTACCATGCTGCTAAAAATTTATAAAATCATTCACATTTTATGGACTGGGATATTCGCTTTTTTCATCTCCATCCCTATTCTAGAACGAGGTAGTATGCAAAGGGATGTTATAGACGATGCTTTATTTATAGCGTTATGGATAATAGGAGTATTATTTTTATTTAATAAAAAGCTTATGAAGTTTGGATTTATACTAACATTACTGCCCTTAATATTTGCGATCCTCCCTTATATATTATAAGAAGCATTGTAGTTTGACATAACACCTTTAGGTTATATATTATCTTTATAACACCAAAAGGTTACATATTAAAAAAGGAGCAAATAACAATGACAAATAATGAAAAAAATTTACCTGAAATTATTCAAACTGTAACGGTTCAGGCTCCAATACAAAAAGTATGGGATTATGTATCAACAGCTGAAGGTATTGCTGAGTGGTTTATGCCAAGTGATTTTCAACCGATGGAAGGTTTTACATTTACAATTCAATCACCATTCGGCCCATCATCATGTAAGGTGATTGAAATTGATGAACCTAATAAAATTTCTTTTGAATGGGATACAGATGGTTGGGTCGTGACTTTTTTATTAAAAGAAATTGACAATGCAACTGAATTTACACTTATTCATGGTGGATGGAAAGAAGAAGGTACAATTGTGCCAAAAGCTCAAAGACCAAACACTGAAATTCGCAATACGATGAATCAAGGCTGGGCTGGAATTGTACAAAAACTAAAACAAGTGGTGGAAGGGTAATGTGCGCGGCCATACAAAAGTATGATGTTTTTCAAGCGATAGCAGATTCTACAAGGAGAAGAGTTCTTCATTTATTGTCTGAAAATAGCCAATCAATTGCTGAAATTTCAGCACATTTTGCTATTAGCAGAACAGCGGTTGTAAAGCATTTAAATGTGTTATCTGAAGCAGGGCTAGTACGAGGAGAAAAGAATGGCCGTGAAAAAATCTATTTTTTACAACCAGAACCGCTAGAAGAATTAAGAGATTGGCTAAAATACTATGAACAATTCTGGAATAATAAATTAACAAAACTGAAATTTGTAGTGGAAAACGATACATTAAATAATAAATGATAATTCATTATAATCAATTGTAGCGAAATAATTTGCAACTGTAAAAAAGAATCTATTTTGGATGAACCCCTCCAAAATAGATTCTTTTAGTAATTTTTATTGTTCAATTTACCACCAGAAGCCGCCAGCAAGAGCAATTCCAGCAATTGCACCAAGGGCGATTCCAATTCCTAAGCCACTTCTACCCCAGCCCCAGTAGCCAATGCCATAACCACCGAAATCACCATCAGGCATAATCCACACCATGTTTCGTTCTACTTTAGTTATTGTTCCAACATGTCTTCGGCCACTTTTTTCTGTAATATGAACTCTTTTACCCATATAGCGACAACATTGATCGTATACTTCATGAGGATGCATAGTTTTCCCTCCTTTTTAATCTGACTGCTAATTAATATATGATTTTGTTTTAAGTTGACACGAGTTAATAGTCTAAGTCATATGCTAAATAAAAGGAGGAAATAGATGCCAGTAGTTAATACTCTCCCCGAGTTTTATAAATTAAGTAAAATGTCTAAACAAAGCTTAAAAGAAAATCTAATGAAGGTTCACAGTGAAATTGAGAATCTAAGAAGTTTGTGGAAGGGTCCAGATATTCCCATTTACATTTATCCTTTAACAA
Source organism: Bacillota bacterium (assembly GCA_023405135.1). Taxonomy (GTDB): domain Bacteria; phylum Bacillota; class Bacilli; order Bacillales_A; family Planococcaceae; genus Ureibacillus. The sequence goes on from JAEXYZ010000083.1 coordinate 6,279, forward strand.
AACATCGCCCCATTATCGATGGAATTGAAGCGAAAAAAAATGGGGTTACTTATAACAATGTGATATTTTTATTTATATCAGCGGAACTAGAGGCAAAAGAATTAACAGCATTGCTTGCTCATGAGTACCACCATATTTGTAGACTTAATTATTTAAATAAAGCACCCCAGGAAATAGAATTAATTGATTCATTAATTATTGAAGGAATGGCAGAGTGGGAAGTTGAGAAATTGTATGGGGAACGATGGCTATCACCATGGACAAAACGATATTCTTTTGACGAAGTGAAGGCGTTATGGCAAAAAAGTTTTATTCCTAACTTACACTTACAAGGTGTGAAAAATCATCATTCATTTTTATATGGAGATGAAAAGTTGGGGTTACCGAGGTGGATAGGGTATTGCTTGGGTTTTCGTATCATTGAATCTTACGTAAATAATGTTGGTCCTATAGAATCAAAATTCTTTTATCAAGTTTCTTCAGATAAAATTCTTGAAGGATCTGATTTTAAACTATAAAGAGTGCAAAGGTGAGGTCCAAAACGTCAATCGGGACACCCCTTTGCCTTTTATGATGTAATCGATTTCCTTAAATAAATGCTAACATAAAATTAATTAGCTAGATTTTGTATAATTTGAGAGACCATAAACACTAATAAACTAAAAATTATAGCAGCGAACATCAAATCAAGGGGTTCAAACACTATGAAACCTTGAACTATTCCAACAATTCCTATTATTAAAAAAAGTAATATAAACACATAAGAAATAGCTAAAGATAATTTAATTTTCCCTAAAATTCGTTGATCGGCTACAACATAACTACTATTCCATCCATCATTTTTTTTATCAATTAAAAATCGAATAACTTGGTATCCTAAAGCAAGGGCACTTATCGTCCATATAATCCACAGTTTGTTCCCTGTAGTATAAGTAGAGTAACTCAAATATCCAGATGAGAAGAATAAATACAAATAAAAAATTAAGATTGTCCACTTTTTTGAACGCATACACATTTCTCCTTTCACTCATCATTCTAGTTCATCATCAAAAAAGAATAATTTCTCAACGGGTTCGTTAAAGACAGAAGAGATCATTAATACAACGCCAATTGAAGGTTCATATTTTTGTTTTTCAATTGCAATAACGGTTTGTCTGTGTACACCAATTTTTTCTGCAAATTCTTCTTGGGTAAAATCAAACATCCTTCGATAAAGACGTACATTGTTCTTTACTTTGCCTTTTTTCAATTGTCCCACCTCTAATGTATACTGTATCATACAAAATGTATTAAAAACTATACATTTCAGAAAATTTTAACATTAATTATGTGAAATTGTTGTTTTCCAATTAATTAACGAATGACTTAAACTTCATTTCACATTAAAATGGGAATTTAAATTTATAAAATTCAGAATATATTGACTTTTAATCTAGTAGTACATAAACTAATAGTTATATAAAAAACTATATTAAAAAAATAGGAAGGAAGTGAGTGGTTTGTTAATTGACGATCAAGTTTTACGAAGTAACTGGATAGTTGCTTGTAAAGAAGAGGATTTGAAGGAAGAACCAATTCAAGCATTGATACTTGGTGAGCGAGTCGTACTGTATAGAAGTGAAGAGGGTGTTCATGCATTTAAAGATTTGTGTATTCATCGAGGTGCTCCGCTATCCCTTGGAAAGATAAAAGATGGTTGTCTAGTTTGTCCGTACCATGGCTGGGAATACAATTCTAAAGGTGAATGTGTAAAAATCCCTCAACTCCCTGAAGGAACCCCAATTACAACAAAAGCAAAAGCCCTCCCTTATGGTTGTAAAGTTGCGTATGGTTTTGTTTGGGTGAATTTAAATAATAACGAACCTGACCTATTTAAATATCCTGAATACATAGATTCAAATCATCGTAATGTTATATGGGGTCCGCAAAGTGTAAAAGCAAATCCACCACGCATTATTGAAAATTTCCTGGATGTAAGCCATTTGGCATTTATCCACGAAGGATTTTTAGGTGTCCAAGAAAAACCTCTTATTAATGACTACAAAGTCCATACAGTTGATAATCAGATATATACAGATGAAATAATCGTTTACCAACCGGATTCTGATGGCACAGGCATTGCTAAAGATGTACTTTATACATATGAAGTGCTAAATCCGCTAACTGCTCGATTTTCAAAACGTGATCCGATAACAAATAATCGATTTACGATGTTTATGACAGTTCTTCCGGTCGGGGAGTGTGATTGCATTGTTTATGGTGTTGAATCATTTAACTATGATATTGGGCAAACTGATGAAGAAGTGATCGAATTTCAGAATACAATTTTTGCTCAAGATAAACCGATAGTGGAAAACCAAAAACCAGAGGAATTGCCGTTAGATTTACAAGTAGAGCTTTCATTAAAATTTGACCGTTTAAGCATAGCGTATCGAAAATATTTAAAAGGGCAAGGAGTAACATTAGGAGTTGAGTAAAACTGTAAGGGACTGCTCCAAAACTGAAAATTTCGGGATAGTCAGTCTACTATCTTCCTTTAAACATTGCTCCTGCGGTACTTTGTATCCTCGTCGCAGAAAACATTGCTCCTGCGGTACTTTGTATCCTCGTCGCAGAAAATACTGCTCCTGCGGTAGTCACGTTAAAACGCCACCATCCTTGTCGCAATTTATCTGTACCTAAAGTGAAGCGTCAGATACAAAGGAGCAGTCCCGAAATGACTTTTCGAATGGCTCCTTTTCCACTCTTCATGAAGCAATTTTCTATAAAAAACGTAATTTTACTTGTCAAGGTACGAAAGGTTTGAAAATTCTAAAAACTTATTTGCGGCTTATCTCTATTATTTTTTCCAAAACTCTCCTAAACCTTATTGTACCAACAATCTTGTGGACATTTTTTTACGATACTAAAAGTTCAATTCGTCACATAAAATATATAAATTGTTCACTAAATTGTAACATTTATATATTGCAAAATGGTTTTCGCTTTATATTGAAGGTGATATCCATGTAACATATTAGTGAAGGGAGGAATTTTATAGATGTTACAAATTGAAAATTTAACAAAAGTTTATCGTGGAGGTAAAGTTGCTGTAGATAAATTAAACCTCACGATTGAACAAGGGGAATTTATTGCTTTTATAGGAACGAGTGGGAGTGGGAAAACAACGGCACTTCGAATGATTAATAGAATGGTAGAGCCTACAGGAGGGAAATTGACCTTAAACGGCAAAGATATCACGAAAATGAATGCCGTAACATTACGAAGGAGTATAGGCTACGTTATTCAGCAAATTGGGTTGATGCCACATATGACGATACGAGATAATATTACGCTCGTCCCACATTTATTAAAATGGCCGCAAGAAAAGAAAGATGCAACAGCACGCCGTTTAATTGAACTTGTTAATTTACCCCCATCCTATTTAGACTACTATCCAGCACAACTATCAGGTGGTCAACAACAGCGTATAGGTGTTTTACGCGCACTTGCTGCAAATCAAGATATTATTTTAATGGATGAACCATTCGGTGCCCTTGACCCCATTACACGTGATACACTTCAAGATCTCATCAAAGATATTCAGCAACGTTTAAATAAAACGATTATATTCGTTACCCATGATATGGATGAAGCGATTAAACTTGCTGACCGCATTGCGATAATGCATGAAGGGAAATTAATTCAATTCGATACACCCGATAACATTTTGGCTAACCCAGCGAATGATTTTGTTAAGGAATTTATCGGATCTCATCGACTTATTCAACAAAAACCAAATATTAAAACTGTTGATGAAGTTATGATTAAACCGATTTCAATTACAATTGAAAAAAGTCTAGATGAGGCTATTCGTTTAATGGTAGAGAAACGAGTAGATACATTATTTGTAACAGATGGCGACAATCGACTACAAGGCTATTTAGATGTAGAAAGCTTTACTGGTGCACGTAAACAAAAGAAAAGTGTTTCTGAAGTATTTGAAAAAGACGTCTTTTACGTGAAAACTGGTTCGAAATTACAGGATTCAGTCCGCAGAATTTTAAAGCGTAACTTAAAAAATATCCCTGTCGTCGATGAGGAGCACCGATTAGTCGGTTTAGTTACACGAGCAAACATTGTAGATATCGTTTATGACACTATTTGGGGTGATGAAGAAACAGAAGTGCAACAACCAAAGGAGATGATTCGTGAATGATTTCCTTTTTCACTGAAAACAGCTTTGAAATTTTATTAAAAACGTGGGAACATTTTTATATCTCAATGATTGCCCTATTTCTAGGAGTTATTATTGCAGTTCCTACAGGTATTCTTTTATCGAAAACAAAATTTACCGCAAAAATAGTTTTAAGTATTACGAGTGTTTTGCAAACTGTACCTTCATTAGCTTTACTCGCAGTTATGATTCCATTTATGGGTGTAGGTAAAGTACCAGCAATAGTAGCGTTATGTATTTATTCTTTATTACCAATTTTGAATAATACGTTTATTGGTATGCAATCAGTAAATGAAAATACAAAAGGTGCAGGTATAGCAATGGGTATGACAACATTTCAGTCCATTTTACTTGTTGAATTACCCCTTGCAATACCAGTAATTATGTCTGGAATACGACTTTCGGCAGTATACGTTATCTCGTGGGCAACACTTGCTTCATATATTGGTGCAGGTGGTTTAGGAGATTTCATTTTTAATGGATTAAATTTATATCAAACTGAACTGATTGTTGGTGGGGCAATTATTGTTACATTACTTGCGCTACTGGCTGATTTCATATTAGGAAAGCTAGAAAAATGGGTAACACCAAAAGGGCTTAAGGTTGAGGGAGGGCGAGCATCATGAAAAACAAAATCCGCCTTCTAATTATAGTAATCCTAGCAATCTTGCTTATAAGCATATATTCCTTAACTACGAATCGCCAAAACGACTCTATTAAAATTGCTTCAGTTGTTACAACAGAGGGACAGATTTTGGCTTATATGATGAAAGATATGATTGAACATTATACAGATGAAGAAGTGGAGCTAATCAATAATTTAGGTACTAGTACGGTTTTACACCAAGCGATGCTAAATGGTGATGCGAATATATCGTCTGTTCGATATACAGGAACAGATTTAACAGGTGCTCTACAAGCAGAACCAATAAAAGATCCTGAAGAAGCTTTAACCTTTGTTCAAAAGGAATTTGATGAGCGTTTCAATCAAACATTTTTTGATTCCTATGGCTTTGAAAATACGTATGCCTTTATGGTAACGAAGGAAACAGCAGAGAAATATAACTTACAAAAAGTCAGTGATTTAGCTGATGTTGCGGGTGAGCTTGAAGCTGGTGTAGATACATCTTGGATGAATCGAGAAGGGGATGGCTATAAAGCATTTGTTGAAGAATATGGCTTTGACTTTGGAAGAACATACCCAATGCAAATTGGTTTAGTTTATGATGCAGTTGATTCAGGCGAGCTTGATATCGTTTTAGGATATACAACTGATGGGCGTATATCTTCTTATGGATTAGTCGTTTTAGAGGATGATTTAAACTTTTTCCCTCCTTATGATGCAAGTCCGTTTGCAGATACAACTTTATTAGAAGAGAAACCAGAAGTAAAGAAAGCGATTGAGCGTTTGGTTGGTAAAATTTCTACTGAAACAATGCAACAATTAAACTACTTATCAGATAATAATTTAATAGAACCAGCTGTAGTCGCTGAACAATTTTTAAAAGAACATGATTACTTCTCAGGGGGTGATGAGTAATGCAAGATATGTCTCAAATGCCTAAAATAGAGCAATTTTTCTTTTATATGCAGGAAAATGGGTTTTATGTTTTTAGTCAATTTATCGATCACTTTTTAATTTCGATTTATGGCGTTTTGCTTGCTGCTATCGTTGGTATTCCACTCGGAATTCTCATCGCAAAATATGCGAAGCTATCTAGCGTTGTTATTACACTGGCAAATATAATTCAAACAATCCCTGCACTTGCATTAATGGCAATGCTCATGCTTGCACTTGGATTAGGGAAAACAACGGTTATTGTGACAGTATTTTTCTATTCATTATTACCTATTATTAAGAATACGTATGTCGGTATAACGACAATTAATAAAAGCGTTACTGATGCCGGTAGAGGAATGGGAATGACGAAGGCACAAGTATTATATATGGTAGAGCTTCCGCTATCGCTATCAGTTATTATAACAGGTATTCGTATCGCGCTTGTTATTGCCATTGGGATTACCGCAATTGGTGCATTTATCGGCGCTGGTGGTCTAGGGGATATCATTATCAGAGGTACAAATGCAACAGATGGAACAGCTATTATTTTAGCAGGAGCATTACCAACAGCGTTAATGGCTATTTTATCTGATATTATACTAGGAATAATTGAAAGACGATTAGATCCTGTAAAACGTCAGCAGAGGGGAACAATACCAACAATCTAATTTGCATAGAAGCTGTATGAAAGGTTTAGTAATAGACTTTTCTACAGCTCTTTTTATTATAGAAAGGATCTTGAAGCTTAAAAATAATATTTTTGGCTAACACTTTATACATCGAAAACAAGATTCGCAAGTAGAGGTGTAGATTATTGCCGTATTTAAAAATAAACGGAGAAAACTTATATTATGAAATAAAGGGGGAGGGTATACCGATTGTTTTTATTCATCCTCCTTTATTAACAAGTAGTAATTTTATATATCAACTTGAGCATTTATCAAATAAATATAAAATCATTACATTTGATATACGTGGCCATGGGAAAAGTGATTATTCAAGTCTACCTATCGATTACTCCCTTATTGTTGAAGATATCATTTTACTTTTAAATCAGTTGAAATTAAAAAAGGCATTTATTTGTGGTTATTCAACAGGGGGCTCCATTACTTTGGAGTTTTTACAAAGGTATTCTGAAAGGGCATTTGGAGGTATTGTAATTAGTGGAATGTCTGAAGTGAAGGACTATTATTTAAAATTACGTATTTTAACAGCTGTCACTCTTTCTAGTAAAAAAACGATTCCTCTTTTGACATATGCTATTACTTGGGGAAACACTAACACCTATCAATGTTTTAAAAAGCTGAGAAATGAAGCGGTAAAAGGAGATGCGAGGAATATTAAACAATATTTTCAATATAGTTTAGAGTATAACTGTACAAGCAATCTCCATAATATATCACTACCAGTGCTACTTATTTATGGTGATCAGGATAAGGCATTTCACCAATATGCTAATATTCTAAACAAAAACCTTCCGAAAAATGATTTAATTTTTTTAGAAGATGAATATCATCAAATTCCAACGAAAGCACCTCAAAAGTTACATGGAGTAATTCAAAGGTTTATTCAATCATATACCAAGGAGAATCCATTTATGGTATAACATTGAATAAAAAAAGAAAGGTTTTAAACGATGATTAATTTTTTAGGTATAACACATGATAACCACTTTAAAAAACATATTTCAATAGAACATGAAGATTTATCGAATTACAGATGGTTTTGGGCAGATTTTAGTGAACCTACTGAAGAAGAAATAAACCACTTATCGGATACATTTCATTTCCATCCTCTCGCAATAGAGGATTGCGTACAGGAATTTCAACGGCCAAAATTAGACTATTACAGCAATTATACGTTTTATGTCACGCATATCGTTCGAGAACATCAAAACGAAATTATTAAAGAAGAATTAGATTTTTTTGTTGGTGAACATTGTATCGTTACATTTCATAAAGTACCTTCTATTGAAGTATCAAAAGTATGGAGTCGAATTATATCGGTCAATTCAATTGAAAATCTAGATCCTTACTATATTTTTTATGAAATTCTAGATAAAATAGTCGATAATTATTTTCCACTCATATATAAAATTGAAGATGAGTTAGAAAAGATGGGTGAAAATAATCAAAATCAATCCATGAGCTTTCTTATGAACGAGTTATTCGAAACGAGGAATATGCTATTAAACCTTTTGCATACAGTAAATCCTATGCGTGATTTACTTTATCGAATGTTAAATTCTCACCATTTGAATTTAAATCGAATTACTGAAAGACGGGAATATTTTTCGGATATTTATGATCATTTGTTAAAGCTATCTGAAATGGTAATGACGAATCGAGAAGTAACTACGGACATAAGAGATAGTTATTTGTCTTTAAGCTCACAGCAAACGAATAATGTCATGAAGCTATTAACGATAATTACTTCAATTTTTGCTCCTTTAACCTTTATTGCAGGAATTTACGGTATGAATTTTGAAAACATTCCTGAATTGTCATGGAAGTATGGGTACTTTCTTTCCCTTGGGTTAATGGCTGTTATTGGTGGTATAATGCTACTTTGGTTTAAAAAGAAAGGATGGTTTAAATAGGTTATTTTATTTTTAAACTTAATAGAATGAGCAATACGCCACTAAATAAGCAAACTATTTTTAAATAAGAAATTTTTTCACTAAGCCCGGCGATTCCTATGCCTGTTGTAATTATTAAAACGGTAGGTCCTACTAAAGCTAATAAAGAATTTATTGCTAAAGCTTTTTCAAGATCATTAAACTTTAACATTAACCCTGCTGCGGTTACTTCTAAACTTCCAGATAAAATTCGGATTAAAACCATATATATGAGTGCACCTTCCAACATTCACCCTCCATTCAGCATTAGCTTATATGGAAGTGTATGTTTGTCCAATAAAGTTTATTTATTCAAATTTTATGAAAGTGCGAAAAAATGAAGTGCTAAATAGAGAATAAAGCGCGGATAAATTGCTTAAAAGACGTCGAAATTTATATTTTGTAAGTTTAAGCAGATTAAAAATTCATAAAGAAGGGGTGTCCAAAATTTTTAATTTTAGGACACCCCTTCTTAAAAATTAAAGTTTATTAATAACGCCGTGTAGAGTTTCTTTTAACTCATCATCGTAGTCAGCTAGTTCAACAAGGTTTGCTAAACGTTCACGTAAAATAGGTCTTTCAATAATTAATTGCTCATCTAATACTTTAACAAATAACTCAATGATTAATCGGTCACGAATTGTTAATGCTTCATCAACACGTTCTGGTGTGATTTTTGCATCTAATTTTAATGATTTACCCATTTTGGTTTACCCCCTAGTATTTACTAAAAACCATTTTAGCATATTATTTAGTTTTTATAAATAATGGCGACGAAATGATATTGATATAGTTTTTTTCTTCATATTCTCAAAAAAAATTCTATTAAATTTAAAGGGTTTTAAAAGGAGTATTTAGAATATATATTTAATAGAAGGGAGAGAGAAAATATGAGAGGGACAATAAATAACAAAAACGAGAAATAACTGAAGAAAATGCCTACCATTTTTTAAAACATGCAAAAGTAGCTCATGTTGCGACAGTAGGAGAAGATGGATATCCCTATGTAATTCCTTTTGTGTTTGTGTATGAAGGAGGAAAAAAACTTTATCTTCATATAGGAAATTTACGTGAAAGCCATTTTTGGTCAAATGTGAAACAGAACCCACTGAGGTGAGTGAAATGGGTGATGTCGTTCCAGGGAGAAAGTACGCTTGTCAGTCAGCATTAGGTTACACAAGTGTTGTATTATTTGGAACGATTAAACATATTGTAGAAGAACCACGGAAAGAATGGTTTTATGACTGTTTATGGAGATAATATGGGGATTCAAATTGGACTTTCGAAAAAGAGGGATACCCAGCACTGCCAAAAACAGAGTTATTTGAAGTTGAAATTGAGAAAATAACTGGTAAATATAGCGATGCATTTAGCCATTAATATTTTGTAAAACTGAATCATACTTAATTAGTTTGATAAAATCTGCTTATTATAAATAAGTAGATTTTTTATTTTAAAGGGTAGCGTATGTATCTGCTCCTGCAGTTATTCAGTTACTCGTAACAAAAATATTTGGAACGGAAATTAACAATAAACAAAGTAAAAACTGATGTATTGAGAGAATAAAAATTAAAAAAAAAAATGATTTACTTTTACAAATGAAAAGAGTATTATAATTTCAGTTTAAAACTTTATAGTTTCAAACAGTTTCAAATTTCTAAAATCGCTTAAACCAATAGGTGCGGGGGAACCATTAATGGATATACAAGTATCCTTGGGGTGAATCCTTTTTAGGTAGGGCTACTCAATGGCCCGAATCCGACAGCTAACCTCGTAAGCGTTATATGAGAAGGAAGGTGAAGCTTGTGGCGCAAAAAATTATGTGTCTACAGGTCTATTTAACTATGACTTGTAGACATTTTTTATTTCCATAACCTCTAACTATTTTTAAAAGCTTAGCAGTTTATTTAAATAATTAGTAGATGGAGGAAATAAAAATGTATTCGACTTTAAAAAGATTCTTTATTGGGAAACCATTAAAATCCACAGAACTAGGAGAACAAAAACTCAATAAAACAAAGGCGTTAGCAATACTATCTTCCGATGCTTTATCATCTGTTGCCTATGGTCCAGAACAAATATTAATTGTATTAGCTACTGTTGGGGCGGTTGCTTATTGGTACTCCATTCCAATCGCAATTGGAGTATTAATACTTCTAGCTGCACTCATTTTATCATATAGACAAATTATATTTGCTTACCCTCATGGAGGAGGGGCCTATATTGTTTCGAAAAGTAATTTAGGCGTAAATCCCAGGCTTGATAGCTGGAGGTTCTCTATTAGTTGACTATATTTTAACTGTTGCAGTAAGTGTATCCGCTGGTACAGATGCCATTACATCTGCATTCCCAGTTTTACATGGATATAATGTGCATATTGCAATACTCTTTGTTATTTTACTTACTTTACTAAACCTTAGAGGAGTAACAGAGTCGGCTTCAGTTTTAGCTTATCCTGTATATTTATTCGTTTTAGCATTGTTTATATTGATTGGTGTAGGGGTTTACCAAATATTCACTGGTCATGTTTCGGCTGATTTACACACGCCAGTTGGTACACCGATTGCTGGAATTACTTTATTCCTATTGCTTAGAGCTTTCGCTTCAGGTTGCTCTGCGTTAACGGGTGTTGAAGCTATTTCTAATGCTATCCCGAACTTTAAAAATCCAGCACCTAATAACGCAGCGAAAACTTTAATGGTTATGGGTGGCTTACTTGCACTGTTATTCTCAGGAATTGTTTACTTAGCTTATTATTATGGAATTTCTCCAAGTGCTGAAGTAACAGTTGTTTCACAAATTGCTGAGGAAACATTTGGACGAAATTTTATATATTTTTTTATACAAGGAACGACAGCTTTAATCTTAATACTTGCTGCGAATACGGGATATTCAGCTTTCCCACTTCTTGCAGTTAATTTAGCAAAGGATAAGTTTATTCCGAGAATGTTTTTAATTAGAGGTGATCGTTTAGGTTATTCTAATGGAATCATTATTCTAGGGGCGCTTTCCATACTTTTAATTTTTGCTTTCCATGCAAAAACAGAGCATCTTATTCCGCTCTATGCAGTTGGTGTATTTATTCCTTTTACACTTTCTCAAACTGGAATGATTGTTAAATGGGTACGTGAAAAACCTAAAGGATGGACTACAAAATTAATAATCAATGCGCTTGGTGCATTAATTAGCTTTATAGTGACAATTATGTTCTTTTTAACAAAGTTCGGACAAGTGTGGCCTGTATTTGTGTTTCTACCTTTAATTATCTTTGCTTTCCATGAAATTAGAAAGCATTATCAAGATGTCGGGGATCAGCTTAGAATGTGTTCTGAAGAGATAGCTAAAACAATCGAAGGGAATGTTTTCATCATTCCCGTTTCTGGTATAACTCGTGTAGTAGAAAACTCAATAAATTATGCGAAGGCTCTATCTCCTGATCATATTATTTCAGTATATATTTCATTTGATCGAGCAAGCGAAATTGATTTTGAGGAAAAATGGAGAAAATTACATCCAGATATTCGACTCGTGATACTCCATTCACAATATAGAAGTATCATTAACCCACTTACTAAATTTATAAATAGAGTGGAATATGTGGCTAGTGAAAAAAACTATCAAGTAACAGTTGTAATACCACAGTTTATCCCGAAAAAAGGTTGGCATAATATACTTCATAACCATTCGGGCACACTGATTCGTTCGTTTTTATTGTTTAAAAAAAATGTTGTAGTGACAACAGTTCCATTCCATTTAAGAAAATAATTAAGAGGAGTCTGTTTTAAAAAGAAAGTTTGTAAGAATGACTCACATTAAAGTCAATATGAGTTTAATCTTTTTTGTAAGTTTTACCTACAGGTTTTCGTTTAAGGCACATAAGGTATGTGCTCCTGCTTCTGGGGTTACTCACCGCAAATATGATTTGAATCGCAATTCACAATTAAGAAAAGAGTACAATTCAAAATTACTGAAATGTACTCTTTCTTTTTACTTTAAGGATAATTCTTTACTAAATCATTTTTAACAATGCTTCTTCACCAATCATACCTTTTATGATACCGAGTTTTTCAGCTTCGTACGTAACGGATTCGAGCGGAGCTTTTAATAGTTCATCAATTGTTTTTACCCCAACCGCTCTGCCTGCAATAATTTTTCGGTTTGCCAATTTACTATTTAAAAGTCCAACGTCTAAAGCACCGCACATAATATAACCATTTTCATTCGATACTGTTAACAACGTTGTTTTAGGCAAACGTACAGTGACAGCTGTAAACATATGTCCATGTAATTCGATTGGCTCTATTGAAACCATATTATCGCCCCCTTCCTCTATAAAATATGGGAACGGGCAAAAAGTGTTCGCATTATTTTTAACTAAAAAGCTAAACGATTTTTACAATTTGATTACGCCATAGTATTCTTTTTATAAAGAGGGTGTATATATGTATAGCGTGCTATCTGATATAAGCCAAATATTTAGTTATCCTATTACTGTGTTTTTAAGATCTTATGAACATTCACCATTAATCGTCGCAATATTGTTAGGTTGTATCGGTGCATTTGCTCCATGTCAAATTACAGGCAATATTAGTGCAATAACATTTTACGGAAACCGAGTAATACAAAAGGGGACAATTTGGATTGAAATTGCATCTTTTATTTTTGGCAAGGTTGTCATTTTTAGTTTAATAGGCTGGCTTGCCTGGTTTTTTGGATAAACCTTCGAATCAGAAATAACATACTACTTTCCAATATTTAGCAAATTAATTGGTCCACTACTTATTGTTACTGGGCTAGTGCTTATTGGGATTGTAAAGCTTAAATTTGTAAATCGGTTATCTTTACGTATGCCGATCATTATGAAAGAAGGAATTGTTGGCTCGTTCTTGTTAGGGGCAAGTTTTTCTTTAGCTTTTTGTCCTACAATGTTTGTACTGTTCTTTGTTTGGCTAATGCCAACTGTACTTTCAAGTTCATATGGTTTTATTTTACCCGCAGTTTTTGGAGTGGCCACATCGATACCACTTGTAATTATTTTTGCTTTTATTGAGCTATTTAATGCAAAACGTTTTATTTTGAAGAAAAGTAAAAATATTGGAAGAATCATTCAGAAGCTAACTGGAGCATTTCTTTTAACAATAGGGATTTTTGATACTATTACATATTGGGGAATGTAGAGTGCATAAACAACTGCATTTTGTTTCATAATAAATAAGATTTCACAGAAGAAATCTAACATGATGGACAGGGGTGTGACGAGTGGACAGAAAGAATTTTTTTATGAATTCTAGTTCAAAGAAGACATACCAAAACTGGGAAAAGCCGAAGATTCAAAAATCTCAAATGAATGGTCAAACGGAGATTTCACTCCATAACCAAATATTGAGAACTGAAGCGAAGGCTAAACATTTATAGTACATCATGCAAGATTTTAGTGAGTCATTACCCGGATTTATTCCGGGTTTTTTATTTGATACTTCGGGAATTCAGAAAGGTATTAAATATTTAAGTAATCTCAATATGGCTTTAGCAATTTTACTATTAGGTTTTGTTTTTGTAATGGGACCTACTGTTTTTATTCTTGAAACGTTTACGTTGGCTATCGGCGATTATATTACACATTTTGTGGAGTATAGTTTGCGTTTACAACCTTATAAAGACGGGGAATGGGTAAAGAGCTGGACGATTTTTTACTGGGCTTGGGCAATCTCTTGGTCTCCCTTTGTTGGAACATTTATAGCCAGAGTTTCAAGAGGTAGGACAATTCGTGAATTTATAATAGGTGTGCTTATTATCCCACCAGTTATATCTTGCTTCTGGATTGCAACCTTTGGTGGTACCGCTCTATGGTATGATTTGCACAAGGATACAAATATTGCACGTTTAGTAAATGAGGATATTACTGTAGCGCTATTTGAGACGTTAAATAATTTACCTTTGTCAATGATTGCTTCATTTATAGGGATTATATTAATTTTCACTTTTTTAATTACTTCAGCAGACTCGGCTACTTTTATTATGGCAAGTATGACTTCAAAAGGATCGATGAACCCAACTGCTATTACGAAATTAACTTGGGGTATATTGATGGCAGCGATTTCAGCAGTTTTATTATATGCTGGTGGTTTAGATGCCCTACCAACTGCCTCATTAATCGCTGCACTACCCTTTACCGTAATATTATTAATGCTTGGTGTAACATTGTGGGAAATGTTAATACATGAAATCATTCCAATAAAGAAAAATGATATTAAGCGGCTGAAAAAAATGCGTGAACATATTGAACGAGAAAATGAACAAAAAAATAAGAAGGGGTGAAAATCATTTTCAAATTTAGTATAGAAATAAAGTTCGATGCCATACTATAAATGATTTCGCTTAACGATTCGACATGATTAACAGGAGGGATTTGCGATGATTAACGCAGAAGACAATTTTGAGTCTGATAATCCGCCTCAAAACTCGTTTGGAAAAGCATCTATCTCTAAATTTCGTTACAATCGAATAGTGAGATTAAGCAGGAACCATACAGTTTTAAATCATGAGAATTAGTGAAATCAGCCCGGAATTTTTTCCGGGTTTATTTTTTTATACTTCTGTAGATGCCTCTTTTGGTGGAGCTATAAGGGCCTTTGCATCAGCATTTAAAGCATTGTAAATCAATGGGTTAGCTAATAGCTCTTTTTGTAAGAACGAAAAGCGTTTAATTTCTGCAAATCTAAAATCCCGTGCCAATGAATTAATATGCTGAATGATTAACTGTGTTTCCCTTGAATATACTGCTTTATTGGCATCGTCATTAAAGTCGATAACACAATTAACCAATGTTAAAGCTTCCATGCTTAGCTTAGCTCGAATAAATGAATTTTTAAATTTTTCAAAGTTAAGTTCTATAATTTTACGTGCTTGAGGATAGTCACTTTTACTTATAGCCATTTCTAATAATAAAACATCACGGTCTATTTTCATGTAATTCTCCTTTTTAAAATAGAAAAATGTTACTACGTTTCCACATAGTATAACACGAAAAAAGTACCGAAAAAATATATTGATTACAAATATTTGATAAAAATCTATAAAAAGAACTGTATGAAACATACAATTACTAATATTTTTGTTAAATTTATCCTGTATCTTAAATGAGTTATTACAAATACGTCTCTAGACTGATACCAATTTATTTCTACAGTCGGTTATCGAAAGAAATGAAACCCCTTATTATTAAAGCAGAATAAAAGAAGGGGTAGCTTTTATGAGTAGAAAAGTTTACTTGTTGTTAACTGATACAGGAACAATATTTACACGAATGGTAAGACTATATACGAAAAAACCATATAATCATGCTTCAATAGCATTTGACGATAATTTTAGAGAAGTTTATAGCTTTGGTCGTAAAAAGCCGCATAACCCGTTTATTGGTGGATTTGTTAATGAAGATATAAGACGAGGGTTATTTAAAAATGCTAGATGTGCTATTTACAGTTTTGAAGTAACAGATGAACAAATATCTAAAATGAAATATTTCATTAACAAAATTAAGACTGAGAAACATCTTTATCGATACAATCTTTTAGGACTAATTACTTTTATCATAAATAAACCTTATCAAAGAAAACGTGCATTTTTCTGTTCTGAATTTGTTGCTCACGTTTTAAACGAAGGTGAAATTAACGAATTTCAAAAACCTTGTTCATTAATTTCTCCCTACGACTTACAAAGTATCGACTCAATTGAATTGGAGTTTGAAGGAGAATTAAAGGATTTATTCGAACAGGAATCTAAAATGTATCCGATTGTATCTTAAAAATTAACGCCCTTAAAATGTTCAATTTAAGGGTGTTTTATTATGTTCATAAATATCAAGGCATAAGCTAAAAACCATTTAGAAAGAATAATAAGGTGAATGTGAATCAGTGGAGTGAAGATTATCTAACTCCACTAAAAATATAGAAATAAGGCTAAGTGAGCAACATTCTTCTTAAGATTACTTCTCGTATAAGGGATTCAATGCTCTTGTGACTATGTGTTGTAGAAATGAACAGTTCGAGGTTACAAGTAATTACTAACCGTTAAAGCGGAATAAGAATAATAAGAGGTGACAGAGTTGGACAATCAAATGCCACATGAAGAGGGAATTGATCATAGCTTCTCCCCTTTAAAAGAAGGTTACAATTTTATATTAAACAGAAGAGAAAATTTACAATCCAACATTTTTGAGACAAGAATTTTAGGTAGAAAAGCAATTTGTATGATTGGAGAGGAAGCAGCGCAACTTTTTTATGATCCGCAGAAATTTCAAAGGAATGGTGCTGCACCAAATCGAGTTGTCCAAACATTATTCGGAAAAAATAGTGTTCAAACATTAGATGATGAAGACCATAGACAGAGAAAAGAAATGCTTATGTCAGTAATGACAAAAGATGAAATAAATAGACTTTTGGATATTACAAAAGTTCAATGGGAGCAATCACTCGATAAGTGGAGCAAAGAAGAAGAAATTACTCTTTATGAAGAAGTGAAAGAACTGTTTTGTAAGGCAGCTTTTAAATGGGTTGGTTCTCCATTACATGAAGATGACGTAAAAAAGATGACGAGAGATTTAGGAGCAATGTTTGAAACCCCAACAGCAATAGGACCAGCTCATTGGTTAGGACGAGGTTTTCGAAATCAAGCAGAAAAGACTATTCAAGAACTAATACAGGATACTCGAGAGAAGAAAGTAAAATTTCCGCAAAATACGCCGTTACATCAATTTGCATTTTATAAGGATAAAGAAGGAAATTTATTAGATATTGAAACTGCTGCAGTAGAAGTAATTAATTTGTTAAGACCGATTGTAGCGATTTCGATTTATATCAATTTTACAGTGTTGGCATTACATCAATATCCAGAGCAAAAGGAAAAACTAAAAGCGTATAGTGATTATCAAAAAATGTTTGTGCAAGAAGTTAGAAGATTTTATCCATTCTTTCCATTTATTGCAGCACGTGTGAAACAGGATTTTACATGGAATGGCTACCAATTTAAAGAAGGAACATTGACGTTATTAGACCTTTACGGAACAAATCATGATCCAAATTTATGGGAACAACCGAATGTTTTTTATCCTGAACGTTTTGCTCAGTGGCAAGGGAGCCCTTTTAGTTTTATACCTCAAGGTGGTGGAGACTACTATTTAGGCCATCGTTGTGCTGGTGAGCAAATTACAATTGACCTTATGAAAATTAGTCTTGATTATTTAGTAAACAAAATGGAATATGACATACCAGAGCAGGATTTAACCTTTAGCTTAGACGACATTCCGAGTATCCCACAAAGTAAAATCGTATTAAAAAACGTACAACGAATAAGAGAAAACATTCAATAAAAAGAGCAGACAAGGTCCGTCTAGTAAATTCAAACGTTTCTTGTCTGCTTATTAATTTTAGTTTTTCATTATTTCAATTAGCTTTGAGTAATGATCAGGAGCTGTATTATTTAATAAGTCCTTTACGTTCAAATCGACTAAAGACTGCAACTTCGCTTTCACTGCTGCCGATAGAGTGAAATCTACATCTAACATTTCTAAGGTGCTAATAACTTCATTCATTTCATATACACGACGTTCAGCATGAATTGCCGTACGATTTAATAGAAGATTAGCAGTTTCTTCTAATGGTTTTTTTGTTATGGAGTTATCAAGTGACTCTATAACAATATCCGACACACCATATTTACTACTAGATTGGATTGTTTCAAGAAGTAAGATTGAGAGACCTTTCATAAAGATGCTACGAAACATTTTAATAGCTGAAGAACTGCCTGCTTTTTCGCTAATATAAGTAACATTCATTCCAAACTTTGAAGCAAAATGTTCGAAATTCTTTGACCCAGTTCCGCTAATGAACATAGGTACTTGATGCTTTCTTAAGGGTACTGATTCCATTACAGCTGCATCTACAAATTTTGCCCCTACATTTTTTATTACGTTTGCAATATCCTCTTTAACCATTGGAGATGTCGCATTAATATCAATGTAGATATGTTGGGATGTTAAGTAATTCACGATATCATTTGCAATAGAAAGGGCAACTTTAGCGCTAGTTGCACAAAAAATGAAGTCACTTTTTTTACAAAGCTCCTGCAATGAATCTACTAAAGAAATATCTAGTTTAGATGCGCGTTCTTGTATAACTTCCCCTAAAGAAGGATGCTGTCTATTTGCGTCAAAAGCATAAATATTATATACACCTTCATGCTTTAATCCTTCAGATATTAGATATGCAGCTTCTCCAAAACCGACAAAACCTACAGATGGAGTTTTCATGGTGACAATTACCCCCTAAATATTCGAACAGCATTGAATTAAGATTTAACTACTTCTCTAACTGTATCGAAATATACAACATTTTCCTTTTCAAGAACTTCTCTTAAGTTATAGAAATCTAGACTTAGTTGACCGCTAGCAATTTTTTCTTTAGTCCCTTCTTCTTTTTCAACTCGTTTTTGAGAAGCTATTAATGAATTTGCTATATCTTCTTTTTTAATTACTACAATCCCATCGTCATCGGCCATTATAAGATCTCCTGGGTTTACTTGTGTTCCACCACAAATAGCAGGGGAATTTACCCAACCTCCACGATTTTTTGTTGTACCTTCTGAATAAACTGATTTAGACCAAACAGGGAACTGAAGATCACGCAGTTGTTTAACATCACGAATGCCAGCATCAATGATTACCCCTTGTACCCCACGTTTAATTAGTGCGCGGACAATTAACTCTCCGATCATGCCAGAAGTACTTTCACCTATAGTCGTAATTACTAAAATATCACCAGGTTTACAAACTTCTATTGCAGCATGAATCATTAAATTATCGCCTGCAGGACAAACGGCTGTCACTGCAGGACCACAAATTAATTTTCCAGTTTGAATAGGACGTAAATTATGACTCATTAACCCTTGTTTCCCTTGTGCTTCATAAACGGTTGAAACATCAAAGTCCTTGAATTGTTCTACGACTTCCATAGATGGACGTTCAATTTCTTTTATTACATACTTTTGCATTATTTTAATTCGCCTCCTACCATAGGGAAGAAACGGCTAAATGCTTCAGCGTATTTATAGTCATTATTACCAGAGCATCGACGTGCATGGTTACCACGTAAAGCCGCTTTTGCTGCATAGTAATCTATTAAGTGCTTTTGAGCTTTAAAACAATTCATTGCAGCCCATTTTTGCTCATAAGTATCTGTAATATCTACAATTACTTCTGGTCTAAAATCACTAATTTCTGATTGATGTGGTTCAAAACCGAATAAAGCAGATTGTTTTGTACACGGAAGGTCTACTTCACGAACACCATTAGATGTTGCAAGAACAGAAGTTTCAAATACAAAACGTGATACTGTTTCATGGTCAGGGTTAAATGCATCGCGTGGTCCATGGCTTAAGATAATATCAGGCTTTACTTCACGGATTTTTTGAAGTAATTGCTTTGTACGTTCTGGAGTTATTTCCATATGGTAATCTTCATAGTCCCATATTTCATAATTTGTAATTCCTAAACATTCGGTTGCAGCCTCAATTTCAGCTCGACGTGACGCTTTAACATTTTCTAATGTTTGTCCTTCGATTTTCCAAAGATCATTTGATTCGCCACGTGCTCCGTAACTTAAAATAATTAATGTAACATTTGCACCTTCTTTAGCATATTTTGCAATTGTACCGCCCGCGCGCCAAATAAAGTCTCCAGCATGTGCACTAACAACTAATAAGTTTTTATTTTCTATGCTCATTTTAAATCCCCCTATATTATTTACATTTAATAGATCTTAATGTAAACGCTTTATCTTACTTGTCTTACTATTACTACTTAAATTGTATAAACGTACTAATCCCCTATAATTAAACCTATCCATCCTCACCTTCTATTACTGTTGATTAATTTAGCGAACACGATTGTTTAACAATCTTGTTTATAAAAGAAGTATACTTACATTCTTTTAATGTGTCAACAGATGAAGAGAATATGAATTATAGTTTCTTGGAAAATAAAAAACGCAAGCATTAGCTTACGTCTACATTAAAAATGAGTAATTTTCTTCGATGGTTTTTCGAATATTTGCAATATGTGTTTGAATGGCTTTCATCGCAGCTTCTGAATCGCGATTTTTCAAAGCAGTCACAATCGCACGATGCTCTTCACAAGAATGTTCATTTCTTCCTGGTACTAAAATCGTACGCAAATGGTAACGTTGAAGTTGCGATTTAATCATATTTACCATCATCACGGCTTTCTTATTTGCACTTGCCGAATAGATGATATTATGGAATTCTTTATTTAAAGATGAATAATCATCATATTTTCCTTCATTTAAATAAGCTTCCATTTGGTTAAAAACTTCCTCCAGTTGAAGTAACTTCTCATCAGCAATTTGTATAGCCGCACTTTTAATAATTAATGCTTCTAAAACTTCTCTTATTTCAAAGTAATTGGCTACTTCTTCAAGAGTATAAGCTTTAACTGTTGCTCCCTTATTTTCTTCCGTTTCCACTAAATGTTCTTGTTCAAGTTTTAATAGAGCCTTTTTAACTGTATTACGGCTAACACCTATTTCTTTAGAAAGATCACTCTCATTTAATTTTTGAGAGGGGAGGAAAGTGTTATTTAATATTCTTTCTTTAATAAAGTTATAAGCAATATCCATTGGTCTTGTCATTTATAATCTTCCCTTAAAATTAAATTTTGTTGAACAATATTATATAGCATTATAACACTTGCATATTCATTTATTCTAATTTTAAGTAAATAAAACTAATCAATAGTATTTTACTATTAATGAAAAATCATAATATAAAAAATTATTTATGGTTTTTTTGAATATTCCAATGATTTTGTAAGTAATGTTGACAACGTTTTCGTAGGATTGTAGAATATAATTGTTCAACAAAAATGATAATCGTTTAGGGGGAGTAAAATGGTTCAACCAAAGGAGTTAGTGTTTGATATTGCGCATTTAGGTCATGTAGAGTTATTAACACCAAAATTAGAAGAAAGTTATAAATTTTTTACTAATATTTTAGGTTTGGAAGAAGTATATAGAAAAGATGAGTCTATATATCTTCGTTGCTGGGGTGACTATGAGGAATATTCAATTATTTTGACACAAAATGAACAGCCGGGTGTTGGTCATACGGGATTACGTACGATGAGTCAAGAGGCACTAGAACGTCGAGTAAAAGCAATTGAAGCAACTGGTCGAGGGATTGGTTGGATTGATGAAGATAAAGGTCACGGTAGAGCATATCGTTATTACGGTCCAGATGGCCATCTTATGGAACTATATTATGAATCGAAAAAATATATAGCTCCAGAGCATTTAAAGCCCACTTTAAAAAATCAACCACAAAAACTTACAGGTGTTGGGGCAGAAGTAAAAGCATTAGATCATATTAATTATTTATCATCTAACCCGGAACAAGATGGTAATTTTTTAGAAGAAGCATTAGGTTTACGACTTTCAGAGCAAATTGTATTAAATAGTGGAAAGAAAGCCGCTGTATGGTACCGTGCAACAAATAAATCCTATGATATCGTTTATACACAAGATCATACAAACTCTAAAGGAAGATTCCATCATATTGCTTTTGCAGTAGATACAAATGAATGCATTTGGCGAGCTGCAAATTTCTTTGTTGATCATAATGTAAATATAGAATTTGCACCAAGTAAACACGCAATTAACCAAACATACTTTGTATATGTAATCGAGCCAGGAGGAAATCGTATTGAACTTTGTTCAGGTGGCTATTTAATATTCGATCCTGACTTTGAGCCAATTACATGGACTGAAGAAGACCGTAAACGTGGTCAAGCCTGGGGTAACAAAACTGTTGAATCATTCCATACTTATGGAACACCAATCGTAAAACATGTTGAAGTGTAACAATCGTTAACTAAATATAATCCTTCCTTTGCATTGTAGCTATATGGTTGCAATGCATTTTTGAATTGCATGTGAAATTAGAAAAACGTTCTAAAAACATGAATTAGGTTTCAAGGTTTTTAGAACGTTATTTTTTATAATACCGCTGTCATTTCAATTTGTACTCGGAGACCTTCACGGAGATTTTGAATAGTTGTATGTCTTGCAGGTCGATTATCTGGGTCTGGGAACATTTTAAGCCACTCTACATTCACAACTTTTTTATACTCCTTATCTGTTGCTAAAACACTTATATGTGCAATATTATCAGTAGTTCCACCTGCAAGCTCCACAATTTCCTTCATATAATAAAACAAATTTGCTACTTCCTCGTAAACGCTTTCTGGCATTTCACCTGTTTCTGGGTCAGAACCAATAATGGCAGATGTATATACCATATTTCCGATTTTTACAGCAGTAGGAATAGGATTTTGATGATTAGATCCTTTAACATGTAATACTTCACGTTTAACCATAACTGAATACACTCCTTTAATTAATCGCTTATTGTAATAATAAGTAGTTAGATTTAATTACTTCTCCAACATTCAAAATATGTTCTTGAATACTATTGATAGCTTCTTCGACGTTACCATTTTTAATTGAATTGAAAATTGCAGTATGTTCTTTTAATGATTGATCATTTCGTCCTGGAACAAAAATTGTTTTAAAATGATATCTATTTAATTGCGTTTTTATAATATTTACAATTTCTACTGCCTGTTTATTTGAAGAGGCTTCATAAATAATGGAATGAAAAAGCTGATTTTGCTTTGAATATTCCTCTAATTGGTGATTAAAAATATATTCTTTCATTTTGTTAAATGTCGTTTCTAATTGCTTTAATTGTTCGTTCGTAATGTTTTTCACAGTGCTTTTAATAATGACAGCTTCTAAAACAGCACGAATCTCTAAATAATTTAAAATTTCTTCTAATGTAAAAGATTTAATTGTAGCACCTTTATTTTTCTCAATCTTAAGGAGATTTTCACTTTCAAGCATTAAAAATGCCTTCTTTATCGTATTTCTACTTACTCCAATATCTTCGGACAGTTGACTTTCATTCAATTTTTGTGCAGGTTTAAAAGTTCCTTCTAAAATTCTATTTTTAATAAAAAGGTAAGCATAATCAGTTTGAGTAGTCATTATTGTCACCCTCTAATTTTTTTCTAGTTAAAGTGGCAATACATTATTTGGCATTTACTATACTTGGCAACCAAGTTGTTATTGCAGGAATATATGTTATTACTATTAATACAATGATAGAGACAATGATAAATGGAACAATCTCACGTATAAGCTTTTCCATTTTTACATTACCTACACTAGATGCAATAAATAAACCTGCTCCAACAGGAGGTGTTAAAATACCAATAGTAGCGTTAAGGCAAAGCATAACTCCAAATTGAACGGGATTAATACCGAATGAGTGAACTAAAGGCATGAAAATTGGTAAAAGAATAATCATTACTGCTAGTTCATCAAGGAAAATACCAGTGATTAATAAGAATAAGTTAACGAGTAATAGAAAAATTAAAGGATTTGTTGTTAATGAGCCTATCCATTGAACTAACATTTGTGGAATTTGTTCAAATGCTAGTACCCATCCAAAAAGGCCAGCCATAGACATAAGCATTGTTACTACTGCAGTTGAAATAGCAGCATTAACAAGTATCTTAGGAAATTCTTTTAGTTTTAAATCCCGGTAACCAACAATGCCAACGATAATAGCTAAGACACAGGCAACAGCTGCGGATTCTGTAGCAGTAAATGCACCTGAAAGAGTACCGATTATAATTGTTAATGGAACAAGTAATGCTGGTAAAATTTTTAAGAAGCTTTTAAAGACATCACTGAATGGTGCTCGCTCGGATCTTGGGAAATTATGTTTATAACCTAGAAAGGCAATTAAAATAATTAATGAAAGTGCTAAAAGTATCCCTGGAAAAATTCCGGCAATAAACATATCATTAATAGAGACTCCGGCACCAACTGCATATATAATGAAAAGCATGCTCGGTGGAATAATTGGTCCTAATAAGGCAGCTGAAGCTGTTGTAGCTGCAGCAAAAGAGCGTTGATATCCCGCTTTTTCCATCTCGGGAATCATGATTCGGCTCATCATAGCAGTTTGGGCAGTAGCTGATCCGATAATAGATGCTAAAAACATATTAGCTATAACATTTACATATGCAAGCCCACCTTTAAAATGGCCGAATGCTTTTTTAGCGAAATCAATTAATCGGACAGTTATTCCAGCAGAGTTCATTAGTTCACCTGCGAGCATGAATAAAGGAATTGCTAGTAAACTAAAACTTTCCACTCCTGAATACAGTTTTTGGGGGATGTTTGTGAATAAACCATATTGAGCAGTTACAATCATATATCCTAGGCTCGTTATTCCAAGAATAATAGCAATAGGTATACGCATTAATAACAGAACAACAAAAATAATTAGTGCAACTACCATAAATTATTCACCCTCCATTTCTGATTCGTAGTGGAATGATTGGACCAAATGATTCAATGAATGTATACCCATAAACAAAATTCCTGCTGGTATCGCTAAATATGGAAAAAACATAGTTATACCAAGGGACGGTGCAATTTGCATTGACACTGAATCAGAAGAAATCCATGTAAACGATAGATAAAAAATAAAAGCACAGAAGACTGTTATAATCGCATGACCAATTACTAAAACTATTTTTTTCATAGATAGATTTAATTTTTCAAAGACAAGCTCTAGAGCAGCTGCTTGTCCAGTTTTAACACCCATACTCCCACCAATGAATGTAACCCAAACTAATGTGAAAATAGCTAATTCCTCTGACCAACTTATTGGACTATTAAAAAAATATCGAAAAACTACACCAGCCGATATGGAACCGAGCATTAAAATCATTAAAATAATTGATAATAATTTTTCGATATTGAAAATAACATCGCTAATCTTTTTTAGAAATCTCATGTGCTTCCCCCTTTATGCGAAAAAAGTTTGACCGCTACTAATGGAGTAACGGTCAAAGTGGAAATTAAAACATTTTATATTAAAGAAATATTTAAATCTTATTTATTTTCTTCGATAAATGCCTTAATTGTTTCGTTACTTGAGTATTTTTCGTAAATTTCGTTTGCAATAGTTTCAAAGTCTTCCGTACTTTCTAACTCTGTAACAGTAACCCCATTTTCTTTAATTTCATCTACACGTGAATTTTCAAGTTTAATACCTTCTTGAACTCCCCATTCAACAGCAGCAGACCAAGCATCCTTTACAATTTGTTGATCATCTGGACTTAAACTATCAAATACTTGTTTACTTCCTAAAACTACTTCTGGGAAAGTAATATGATTAGTTAATGTTAAATACTTAGCAGATTCATAGTATTTTTGTGAAAGTAATGCATCTAAATCAACGTCAACTGCTTCGATTACCCCTGTTTGAAGTGATGTATAAACCTCTGGTAAAGGCATTGGAGTCGCACCAGCACCAACTTTATTCCAAAATTCTTCGAAAACTGGGCTACCAGGAATACGAATTTTTAATCCTTGTAAATCATCGATGCTGCCAACTTCACTTTTTGTTAATAAGTGACGATTACCTGCAAAAAATACATCAAATCCTATTAAGTTTTGAGCTTGTAATTCTTCTAACATTTTTGCTGCTGCATCTGTTTTACGAGCTTCATTTGCATCTTCTAAATTTGTGAATAGGAAAGGCATAAACCAACCATTCATCGATTCTGAGCGACTACTCATTGTTCCATTACTAATAATTCCAAAATCAAGTGTTCCAGTTTCAAGTTGTTGAACTATATCTTTTTCATTTCCAAGCTGATTAGCAGGGAAAATATCGACTTTCATTCTTCCTTCTGAACGTGTTTCCAATTCCTCTTTAAATTTTTCGGCAGTAGCATATTTTACATGTGTTTCTTGAGCTTCATGGCCAAGCTTAAATGTGTATTGTTTTGATTCTTCAGATTCACCAGCACCACTAGTTGTAACTTTCTCGCCTTCACTAGCAGAATTACCACCGCAAGCAGCTAATATAACTACTACAAATGTGAGCATTAAAAATTGCTGTAAAAACTTTTTCATCCCAAAAACCCCCATATTTTGTTTTCCTGTTAACGCTTACAAAAATCCGACTTTATTAAGTAAGTATTTGTATTTACAACGTTAAGCGATCCCCCTTATAGTTCCTTAATTGTTTTATTAAATTAACACCACAAAAGTATTTAATAATTCAGACTTTTAATGATGTAACTTATGAAGTTATGCGGTTTATGTAATGGTGGGTATTAAACATAAAGGTAATTCAATATTGTATTCACTATTGTTTAACAATATTGTTTTTTAAATTATATAACAGCGTTTTTTTGGTGTCAACATGAAAAAATATAGTTGTTTTTTAGTTGGAAAAATAAAATATTACTCGTTGATGCTACATTTTTCTCGAATCTACTGTTATAGTACAAATAGTTTTCTTCTAAAAATAATGAAAAGAAGTTTATATATAGTTCAAAATTAAATTGTAAAAGAAGGAGTTTCTATCTTACTCTCGAACTTAAATTTATAGAGGCACTTAAGCCTAAAAATAAAGGAAAGTGAGAGAACTAAAATGATTGATAATCGTTATCCTATTGGAAAATATGAAGTTCCAGAAAAGATTACAAGTGAAATACGTAAAAATTGGATTCAAGATATCTCCACATTTCCATCAAGATTAAAAGACGTATTGAATTCAGTAACTGAGGAAGATCAACAGCTTACATATCGAGAAGAAGCATGGTCAATACGACAGCTAGTTCATCATATTGCGGATGCTCAAATCAATGTTTATACACGAATTAAATTAGCGTTAACAGAAGATAATCCAACAATTAAACCCTTTGAAGAAAATGGCTGGGTAGCGTTACCAGATTCTAATCTTCCACTTGCTTCATCTATTAGCATTATTGAAGGGTTACATACCCGTTTAAATTATTTAGTAGCAAACCTAGATGAGGAGCAATTGAAAAAAACATTTACCCATCCGGATACGGGCATCCAAACAGTTGAGAAAACAATCGGATTCTGTGTGTGGCATGTAAACCATCATTTAGCACATATAAAAAATGCATTAGCACTCAAAAATAATTCATAAAATATGGACTTCAATATAAGCTAAACTAACATTGTGATATAATGAAGAAACTATGAACAGAAGGGAAGATGGGTGACAGATGATTAAATAATCTTATTTTTGATGTAATCTAACAAGATTTCGTAACACAAAAATAGGATTAGTCTGCCCATTTTCTATAAGCAAATTTTAGCTATATATACCGTTAATAGCTTATTTAATATTGCTATAAAAGCGACTAATCCTTCCAATTTTATTGGGAGGATTTTTTAATTCTCCCTATTCTTTTAAGAAGGGAAGATTTGTATGCAAGAACTATTAAAATTAAAAGATATACAATTTGAATTAATGGACTCTGTGCTTTTTGATCATATAAATGCAACAGTACATCAAGGGGATGTCATTGGAATCATTGGTAAAAATGGCGCTGGGAAATCAACGTTGCTTCAAATTATCGCTGGAAATAAGCAGGTGACTAGTGGTCATTTAAAATGGTTACAGCAAAATGTTTCCATTGAAACTGTTGAACAAGAAATAGAAAGATACTCTTCGTCAAGTGTACTTACTGAAGAAGCGCTACTATTATCAAAGTGGAATGTTCCCACCAATGATTTTATGCAGTTAAGTGGTGGGGAAAAGTTGAAAGCGAGATTAGCTAGAGGATTTTCTAAAAATGCACAAATATTAATTTTGGATGAACCGACAAATCATTTAGATGAACAAAGTACAAAATTGCTTATTGAGCAAATAAAAGAATATAAAGGAACAGTTTTACTCGTTTCCCATGATCGATATTTTTTAGATAAAGTTGCGACGAAAATTTGGTCTCTTGAAAATAAAAACCTAATTGAACATAAAGGAAACTACTCAAGTTATATGAAGATGCGAGAGCACAAAAGACTCTCTCAACAACGTGAGTATGAAAAGCAGCAGCAAATGGTAAATCGAATTGAAGGGCAACTAAAGGAATTAACTTCTTGGTCCCAAAAAGCCCATGCACAATCTACCAAACAGGAAGGCTTTAAAGAGTTTTATCGTGTTAAAGCAAAACGGATGGATGCACAAATAAAATCTAAAAGAAAACGACTTGAAAAAGAGCTTGAAAAGGCAAAAACTGAACCAGTTGTGCCTGAATATGAAGTGAATTTTACATTGAAGGCGAAAGAAAAACATGGTAAACGATTTTTAGAAGTCAAAAATTTAAAAAAGACATTTGGGAATAAAATTTTATTTAAAGATGTAAATTTTACAATTCAACATGGAGAGAAAATTGCATTAGTAGGGCCAAATGGGAGCGGTAAAACAACACTCCTAAAGATACTTATGGGTCAGGCAAGTGCAGATGGAGAAGTGTGGATCTCACCATCTGCAAGTATTGGTTATTTAACACAGGATGTATTTGATCTTCCTCTTACAAAAACACCTGAAGAATTATTTCATCAAGATACCTTTGAAAAAAGAGGATTAGTTCAAAATTTCATGAAGCATTTAGGTTTTTCAAAGGCTGCCTGGAAAGAGCAAATTCAGCATATGAGTATGGGAGAACGTATTAAATTTAAATTAATGGTCTATATACTGGAAGAAAAAGATGTGCTTATATTAGATGAGCCTACAAATCATTTAGATCTACCAACACGTGAACAGCTAGAAGAAACATTATCTCATTATAATGGGACGTTACTAATAGTTTCTCATGATCGTTATTTTCTAGAAAAAACAACAATCGGTAAGCTTGAATTTAATAATGGTTCTATTTACAAAAAGTTAAATGATATCTCAGAGAAGATAGATACGAAAGAGGAAATACTGTTAAAGTTAGAAACAGAAAGACAAGAAGTATTAGGAAAGCTTAGCTTTATGACATCAAAGGATTCACAATATCAAGAGCTTGACCAAAAGTTCAATGAATTAACAAAACAAATTAACAGGCTTAAACAAACATAGCTACAAATTATGTCCTAAAAGATTGTTTTAAACAATCTTTAGGACTTTTTTTGGTCTATTTACACAAAATTTTTAATTAAAGTTTGGTATGGAAAACATGTATGTCAATTACTTTTTATCACATACTAAACCAGCTATTACTAAAGACAATAGCGTGGAAAGAAGGTATGAATATGTCACCATTCTTTAAAAAAAGAGGAGTAAAACAAGTAGAAAAAAATTCCTGTCGCACCTGAAAGTAAAATAATACAAAAATCTACTTCAAAAAAAATCTCCACAGAGCTTGAAGATAATATAAATGAAATTAATCAAATATTTCAAAAGAACATGGATTTCTTAATTAGAAGATTTAATTTATTTGGTAAAACTCCTGCAGTTCTTTTATGTTTTAAATCATTAGTGGGTACTGAAAGAGTTGATCGGGATATTATAAAGCTTCTTCAAGATGACGAGACACCAATTAATCAACCGCAACAAGTAACAAAATATATTATCGAAAATATCCTATATTTTTCAGACACAAAGGAAGTGACAGATTTTTCCTCCTTAATTAAAGCAATTTCCTCTGGAAAAGCCGTTGTTCTCATTGATGGGGCAGAACAAGGAATAGAAATGGATGTAGTGAAACAGGAAAAAGGGCAATTGAAGAGCCGAATACGGAGAGAGTTGTTCGAGGGCCAAGGGATGGTTTTATTGAGCAAATTATTGTTAATATTGCTTTACTACGTTATCGCCTTCCAGTTCCTGAGTTTTGTATTGAACAAACAGAAGTAGGGACAAGAACAGGAACTAAAATAGCTATTTGTTATATGGATGATATTGTTAGCGAGGATTTATTAAATGAAGTGAGAAAAAGACTTGATGCTATAAACATAGATAGCATTTTAGATGCAGGATATATAGAGCAATTCATACAGGATCGTCCTCATTCACCATTCCCTCAAGTTCAAAATACAGAAAGGCCAGATAAAGTAATCGGAAATATTTTAGAAGGAAGAGTTGCCATATTAATAGATGGTAGCCCTTTTGCATTGATTGGTCCTGCAACCTTTAATCAATTTTATCAGACTAGTGAAGATTATTTTGAAAGATGGATAATATCTTCTTTTGTCCGCATTGTGCGGCTAGCAGCGTTAATTTTTTCGTTAACCTTTTCATCTTTTTATATAACAGTATTATCCTTCCACCCCGAAACGATTCCTGCTAATTTTGTTGTTGCAGCCTCAAGTGGAAGACAAGGCGTTCCATTCCTGTTGTTATGGAAGTATTAGTTATGGAAATAGCATTGGAAATATTACGCGAGGCAACGGTAAGAATGCCACAGCAAGTAGGCGGTGCACTATCCATTGTAGGAGTACTAGTTGTTGGGCAAGCAGCAGTGCAAGCAGGATTTGTCAGTCCAATCACTGTTGTAATTATCGCTATGTCAACAATTGGATCATTTGCAACACCATCCTACAATGCAGCTACAGCATTTCGAATGTTAAGGTTTGTACTAATTATTTTAGCAGGCACTTTTGGACTTTTAGGACTTGCAGCAGGACTAATGTTAGTTCTGTCATATGATATCTCTTCGTTCTTTTGGTGTACCATATATGGCACCCTTTCTCCAGGTAACTTAAAAGCATTAAAGGATTCCGTTATTCGGGCACCATTTGAGTGGATGAAAGAGCGTCCTTCAGGAAATCATCCAAAAGATGCTACTCGTGGTGGTGACAGAACGAAGGATATGACAACAAGAAATTTTCTTGATAATAATGGAGGAGATTTCGATGAAACATAGCGATCCAATTTCCTCAATCCAGCTCGCTTCAATTGTTACTGGTACGATGGTTGGTATATCCTTATTAGGGTTACCGAGATTTATAGTAATAGAAGCAGGAACTGCAGCTCCTTTTGTTAGCTTCGTTGGAATCATGTTTGCTTTTTTTGGAATAGTGGCTATTACAATGCTTGTTGGGATCGATATGAATTAGAAGAACGAGAGAATATTTTAGGACTTGCTATAGATATTGTTGATGAGAATAATAGTGAAGATATTTTATTACCTGAAATAACACACGAAAATGGAAAGATTTCTGATGAAGGTGAGAATCCTTTATATAAAGTTACTGTACAATTGGCCGTACCAGGAAAAATAAAATTAGGTCCTGAAAAAGGTGGTACAGAATCTGAGAAAACAGCTTGGATTGTTGAAACTTATGGTTATACTATGAAAGATGCAATGGCTACTTTACAGCAACAACTAGCAGAAAAACTTTATTACGGACATTTGCAGATTATTGTTGTAAATAAAAATATTATTGAAGAAGGCGTAACTGAAATAAATGATTTTTTAAAGCGTGAATATGAGGTTAGACGTACTGCTTGGATGGTAGCTAGTGAGGGAGAAGCATCAAAGGTAATAAAAGCAGCTCCACCAGTTGAAATTATACCTTCACTTTACATGTCAAATACATTGGATAATTCTGTTCGATTTGGAAGATTACCAAGAGAGCAATTTGGTAAATTTTGGGTTGATATATCGGATTTCGGTGTAGATGGGCATTTACCTTTAGTAAAAGTCATGGATACAGACCGAATCTTGATAAATGGAATAGTTTATTTTAAAGGTAATAAAATGGTTGGTACAATGACACCGATTCAAACAGGCATGTATTTAGCAATAACAGAAAAAAATCCAGGTGGTTACACTGTTGCAATAACAACTAATGATGGAGCTAAGTATTTAATTGAATCATTGGAGAGAAAAGCAATTATAAATGTGAAAGTGGAAAATGGAAAACCATCTGCAAATTAAGTAGAAATAGATGGAGCTATTGAAGAGGAAATAAAATCAAATGATTTATCAGAAAAGCGAATATATGAAATAGAAGAAAGAGTAGATGCATGGGCGGATGAGGCTTTTGAAAAATTCATAAAAAAATTGCAAAAGAATCAGTCCGATATTTTAGCTATTGGTGCGAGAATAAGAGCGAAGTATCCAAAATACTGGGATAATGAAGTAAAGACAAATGAAAGGTGGGCAGAAATTTACAAAGATATTGATATTAAAATAAAAGTAAAATTTATAATTGAACGTTCAGGTATGGATTGGAAATAAAGGTATAAAATGCAGAAAAATTATGGTTTTTATTATTAACTAGAAAATCAAATGGAAAGAATTTTATAATTTCCATTCGATTTTAATCATATTCTTTGTATAATAATTACTAAATAAATCGTCTTTAGTAGAGGATGTGATAATAATGGCAATTCAAATAAATTTGCCACTTAATGCAGTAACTCATGCAAAGCCAATGAATGTTATGGCGATACTTTGTGTGGGGGGAAATTTTAAATAATCGCCTCAGTGTAGTCATGCATTCATATACGCTTTGCCCTTACTTTGAGTAAAAAAAGTAAAGGAGAGTTACAAATGCGTTATGTAAATGCACATGATATTTTACCAAAAGAACTACTAGATAAATTACAAAAGTATGTTCAAGGAGATTTAATCTATATTCCAAAGCCCGAAAACGAGCGAGTTCAATGGGGCGCCCTTTCTGGTGAGAGATTAAGGCTACAAAAAAGAAATGAGCAAATTAAGTTGCTTTACCAACAAGGAAAGTCTCTTACAAACTTGGCAGAGCAATATCATTTATCAATTGAAACAATCAAAAAAATTATATATAAAAAAGTTTAGCTAACAATTTGTATTTTTTGGTTAATTGGCTCCTGATGATTATATGTATAGTTTACTTTAAAAAATTCTCTCCAATTGATGTATTTATACTTTTTCTGTACTCTATAGCAGAAGGAGTGTTCAAAATGAATTTTATGAATGTTGAGCAATACCAATTTATTAAAAAACAAGCCAAAAAGATATTAAATGCATATACATCATCAAAAGATCAGAACGTTATTCAAGCGATACAGGCTCTAGTTCAGGAAGAGATAAATAATAAGTTAAACTTTAATGAAATTGAGCAACAATTAAAATTGCAGCCAATTTTTGAACTGCGAACAAAGGAACAGCTTGAAGTTTTTATTCAAGAAATAAAACAATTTGTTGAGCCCTTTAAAAAACCAACAGAAAATGAATTGAAAAAGCTTTTCCCGAAGGATAAGAAATTGAAAATTCCAAATCTCGATCAATTTGATTGGAAAGAAATCACTTATTTAAGTTGGTTTGATTCAGGTACGAATCGTAAGTATGTTGTTTATAGAGAAGATGGAAGTCTTAAAGGCGTGCGTGGTGTATTTAGTCATGCTGAAAAGATGGGAATATGTTCAGTATGTAATCGCCATGCGAAAGTTGGAATGCTAATGACCTCGAAAAACGGCTCTTCTCTAGGAACATATACAAAACGAGGAAATTACATTTGTGAAGATAGTGTAGCATGCAATGAAGCCTTAACGGATATAAGTAAATTCAATGACTTTGTAGGAAATCTTCTTTAAACATTGAAAAATCGAGATGCGTAAAATAACGCAATCTCGATTTTTTTTATTTAAAGAAATAGTCATACGTATTTTTCGCTAATAAAATCACTGTTACAATTATGAATAATACTCGTACATACCCACTACCGCGTTTAATGGCAAACTTTGAGCCGCAAATTGCACCGATAATTTGTGCAACCCCCATGATTAAACCATAGGCAAAATTGATTTGATCTAAAAATAGGAACATAACGAGAGCTCCAATATTACTAGCAAAATTTAAGAACTTTGCATTGCCAGCCGCTTTCAAGAAATCGAAGCCAATCATTAAGAAAGCAAAAATTAAAAACGAACCTGTTCCGGGTCCTAAAAAACCATCGTAAAAGCCGATTGCAGAAACTAAAATAACAAAACCGATTAATTTCTTTGTAGTTAATTTCTTAAAGGTTGAAATACTTCCCCAATCCTTCTTAAATACTGTGTACACTGCAACAGCTGCAAGCATAAAAAGCATTAAAGGCTTTAAAAGGTTTGGATCCATTAAATGAACAATCCATGCCCCGATCATAGCAGAAATAAAAACAACCGGAAAAAGCTTTACAATGGTTTTTAAGTAGAGTTGACCAGACCGATAAAAGGTAATCGTGCTTGTTAATGAACCCATTGTTCCAGCAAGCTTATTTGTTGCAACAGCTGCTGAAGGACTTAAACCAGTAAAAAATAATGCGGGTAATGAGATTAATCCGCCTCCACCGACAACAGAATCAATAAATGCTGCTAAAAATCCAAATAAAAATAATATGAAGATAAGTGAAGGATCTAAGTCGAAAAACATGAGTATCAACCTTCCAATGTGCAAAAACAACTTTCATTATTTATATAGAAAAGAAGTTAAGCATAAATCATTAAAATTTTATTAAGCTATCAAACTCTTAAATTTTATAAATGTAATTGAGGTTTTCCTGCTTTCCTTCCATGTATTAGGTAATATACAACAATCATACAAAGAATAACAGCAGCGCTTAAAATATACATCCCTCTAAAACCAGTGAGTGGAATAATAAGGCCGATTAAAAATGGACCTAATCCCATTCCGCCATCCATGCAAATGAAATATGTAGAAGTTGCAAGACCAACGCTTTTGCGAGGGGAAACTTTAATAGCGATTGCTTGCATACATGACATTAATGTACCAAAACCTAGTGCTAACACTACCGCAGCAGCTAGTAATGTAAAGCTATTTTTTGCGATACCCATTAAAATCAAGCTGATTGAAAAACAAATAATCGCTGGGTAAATTACAATATTATCACCCTTAGTATCAAGTAATTTTCCTGTAATTGGTCTTGATATGAATAACATAATCGCATATACAATAAAGAATATGGAGGCTGCTTTCGTTAAATCAATTTCAATTGCGTATGTATTTATGAAGGAAACTACACCAGAATACCCCATACCAATAATAACCATCATGAGAGAAACCGGCAAGGCAGCCTTTTCAATAAAATCTCCTAAATTTAAACCGCCCCTCATAGCTTGTCGTTCTTCAATAGTTAAATCTGCTTCGCGAACCTTTGTGAAAAGAATAACGATAATGGAAAAAATAGATAATGTAGTACTAATTATAAAAATGACATTAAAATCAAAATGTTGGGTAATATATAGACCTAAAAATGGCCCAACAGCAGTAGCGGCAGCGGAGCTTAAGGAATAGTAACTTGTACCCTCGCCACGTCTCTTGCTCGGGACAGAATCCATTACTGTAGTAGCGATAGCCGTACTTGAAATACCAAATGAGATTCCATGAATGAAACGAATAATAAAGAGTGCTAGAAGGCTATTGATAGGAAAATAGGCAATTGTAGCAATAAAAGCTAAAAGTAAGCCGAAGTATAATGTTTTTTTACGACCAAAAACTTCAACATATTTACCAGCAAATAGTCGAGCGACAAGTGCACCAATTACGTAAATACTTGCAGCTAAACCAGCTGCACTTTTAGAAGCATCAAATTCATTAATCGCATAGACGGCTAAAGATGTCATTAATAGATAAAACGTCAATGCTATAAAGAAATTTGCGCATAAAAAAAGGACGAAATCTTTTGTCCAAAGCTTTGTCTGTTGCAATGAAAAAACATCTTCTTTCTTAAAATAGTATAAACATATATTATCGTTTCAAAATTGTGTAATCAAGTTTATTGATAATTATACATATAGGATATTATATTTTGCCTGTTCAACAAAAAGTCTCGACGTTTCAATTTAAGCATAATTGATTTAACTACTAATAAATAGTTATGAGATGATAGTTTGTTCTAAAAGAATGAATTATCATCGTTTTTTTGTACACATTAAAGTAATAAATAGAAAGACCATCAAAATATCAAAATAAATATCGAAATAATTAATTACCTCTTTATTAGTTATTTTGAAATAATTTAATAACTTTAGTTGTGTGACTAAAGGATTAATGTGATATAGAAAAAGAGTGATTATTAGGGTGAAATTACGAATAATGGAGAAAAAGTAAACATTAAAGTATTCAATATTAAAATTTATTAGAAAAATAAAATTTTTGTTTATTTTATAAAATCTTTTTGTTAATATAACAATTACAAAACAATCAATTTTCAGAAAAATTAAAATTACGACTTTACTTATCTGAAAATTGAAATATCAAACAAAAGAAATAGGGGGATTTTATATAATGAAGGCAAACAAATTTTTACTCCTTTCCCTGTTACTCGCTCTATCAGCGGTGTTAGCAGCTTGTAACTTTGGAGGATCAGAAAAAGAAAGTGGTACAGGCTTAAAAGAAATAAACTTAGTCATTCCTTCTGAGCCGCCATCATTACATCCACAGTTGGCAACCGATAGCACATCAGGTGTTATATTGCAAAATGTTTTTGAAGGTTTAACGTCTAGAAAAGACGGAGAAATCATTAATGCAGCTGCTGAGAAAGTAGATATTAGTGAAGACTTTTTAACTTATACGTTTACATTAAAGGATGCAAAATGGTCAAATGGTGATCCTGTTACAGCAGAAGACTTTGCATACGCTTGGAAATTTGCACTAAACCCAGAGAATACATCTGAGTATGCATCGATTTTATATCCGATTAAAGGAGCAGAAAGCTATAATGCTGGAGAAGGTTCAGAAGAGGATTTAGGTATTAAGGTAATTGACGAAAAAACCCTTGAAGTTACTTTAGAAAATCCTACGCCATACTTTCTAGAGTTAACAGCGTTTAAAACATACTATCCGATTCATAAAGCCACAGCAGAAACAAATGAAAATTGGCATTCAGAAGCTGGTGACACTTTTGTAACAAACGGACCTTTTACATTAACTAATTGGCAGCACAATGGTTCTATCACATTAGAAAAAAATGATTCATATTGGGATGCTGAAAATGTAGCATTGAATAAAGTAAACATTTCAATGGTTGATAATGAGGCAACTGCATCGACAATGTTTGATGCTGGTGAAATTGATTTCTTAGGTGCTCCATTCCAAACTATTGGTTTAGATGTAATTAATCGTTATAAAGACGAAGGTATTTTAAATATTGAGGATTACTCAGCAATTTATGTTTATAAATTTAATACAACTGGTGAATTCACGTCAAATGCTAATATTCGTAAAGCGTTAACTTTAGCGATTAACCGTCAAGGATTAATTGATAATATTACAAAAGGTGAACAAACTCCAGCATTGGGAATGGTGCCGTCAGCGGTTCCTGGATTTGAAGAAAATCGTGGTTATTTCAAGGATAATGATTTAGAGCAAGCAAAAGCAGCATTAGCAACAGGTATGAAAGAGCTTGGTATTTCTGATCCAAGTCAAATTAAAATCGGCCTTTCTATTAATACAAGTGAAGCGCACGCAGCGATCGCACAATTTGTACAAGAAGGTTGGCATAAAAACTTAGGTATTGATGTTACAATTGACAACTCTGAATGGCAAGTTTATTTAGATAAACTAACGAACTTAGATTATGATGTTGCACGTATGGGTTGGATTGCTGACTTTAATGACGCGTACACATTCTTAGAGCAATATGATTCAGCTGAAAATGGTAACAACGATACGGGTTGGGAGAACCCAGAATATGCAGCATTGTTAAAACAGTCTATCTCTGAAACAGATGAAGAAGCTCGTATTGATTTGTTAAAACAAGCGGAAGCAATTGCGATGACTGAATTCCCAATTGCACCTGTTTACAACTACACAAACTTATTTGTAAAAAAAGATTATGTTGAAAATATGGCACCAGATGCTTTAGGTAACATTTATCTTAAATATGTAGATATTAACAAATAATAAAGAAATTTTATTACTACTGATGTGTAATAGTACCAAGGCTGCTTAATTAGATCATAAGCAGCCTTTTGTACTGACACTATTTTCTAACTATTCCTATAAGGAGGGGATTATATTGCTAAAGTATATTTTTAAACGAGTAGTTTATATTTTAATTGCATTATATATAATCGTTTCAGCAACATTTTTCTTAATTCAGCTAGCACCAGGTAGTCCTTTTGCCAGTGAACGTGATTTACCGCCGAAAATAGAAGAGCAATTGAATGCTAAATATGGATTAGATAATCCTTGGTACATTCAGTATAAGGATTATTTAATCGATACTGTGACATTTGATTTCGGTGAATCAATGAAATATAAAGGACGTTCAACAAATGATATGATCGCCGAAAGTTTCCCTATTTCTTTGACTTTAGGAATTGAAGCGATGTTATTAGCGGTTAGTTTTGGAATATTATTTGGGGTTTTTTCAGCATTATATCATAACCGTTTTCCAGATTATGTAGCATCGACAATTGCAGTGTTAGGTATTTCAATACCATCATTTATTTTAGCTGGGCTAATGCAATATTTCTTAGCATATGAATTAAAACTTTTTCCTGTAAGTGGTTGGAAAGGATTCATTTATAGCATTCTACCAGCCTTTGCAATCGCTATCACACATGCTGGATTTATTGCGAAACTTACTCGTGCAAGTATGTTGGAGCAAAATAGTAGCGATTATGTAAAGATGGCCCGTGCAAAAGGACTTGGGAAATGGACAACTGTATTTAAACATACTTTAAGAAACGCATTACTACCTGTTGTTACATATTTAGGACCTCTTACAGCAGGTGTTGTAACAGGAAGTTTTATCATTGAACAAATCTTTGCTATTCCAGGATTAGGAAAACACTTTGTAACGAGTATAATAAACCGTGATTATACGGTAATTATGGGTACGACAGTATTCTATTCAATTATTTTATTATTTGCAGTATTAATTGTAGATATTTTATACAGTGTAATTGATCCACGAATTAAACTGAAAGGAGCGAAAAAATAATGACACAAAAAGAGATAGAAAAATTATCACCAGAAATGTTTGAGATTGTTGGCGCTCGTCATGATGAAAACGAAAAATTAGCTGATAAATCTGTGTCATTTTGGAAGGAAGTATGGCTTCGCTTCTCACAAAATAAACTCGCGATTTTTGGTGTAATACTATTAGTTATCATTGCATTAAGTGCTATTTTTGTTCCTATTTTTTCACCATACAGTTATCGTGACCAACTTGGGTTATATAATGTGGCACCTTCAGCAGCCCATTGGTTTGGTACGGACGATTTAGGAAGAGACGTATTCGTTCGTGTGTGGGAAGGTGCGCGTATTTCGTTATTCATTGGAATTTCAGCTGCTGTAATTGACTTAATAATTGGGGTTTTATGGGGCAGTATTTCAGGACTTTCAGGTGGACGTGTTGATAATATTATGATGCGTATTGCAGATATTTTATCGGCGGTACCTTATTTACTAGTAGTTATTATTTTGCTTGTTGTGTTAAAACCAGGTTTACTACCAATGATTATCGCATTGTCGATTACTGGTTGGGTTAACATGGCGCGAATTGTACGTGGTGAGGTCCTTTCAATTAAAAACCAAGAGTATGTATTAGCGGCAAGAACACTTGGTGCAAATACGTGGCATTTGATCATTAAGCATTTAGTTCCTAATGCACTAGGGGCTATTTTAGTAACAATGACATTAACAATTCCGACAGCCATTTTCACAGAAGCATTTTTAAGCTATCTAGGTTTAGGTGTTCCTGCACCAATGGCAAGTTGGGGAACAATGGCATCGGAAGGAAACAAAGCTTTAACTTCAGCGCCATGGCGTTTATTCTTTCCCGCATTATTCATTTCATTAACAATTTTCGCGTTTAATGCAGTAGGTGATGGCTTGCGTGATGCATTGGATCCAAAATTACGTAAATAGAAGAAGGTGAAAATGATGAGAAAAAAATTACTCGAAGTTAACGATTTAAAAATTAACTTCAAAACATATGCGGGAATTGTACAAGCTGTTCGTGGTGTTAACTTTGAATTGTATGAGGGAGAAACGCTAGCAATTGTAGGTGAATCTGGTTCAGGGAAAAGTGTAACGAGTAACTCAATTATGAAGTTGATTCCTCAACCACACGGTATTTATGCAGGTGGACAAATTTTATTTGAAGGTCGAGATTTAGTTCCACTAACGGAGAAGGAAATGGCTAAAGTTAGAGGAAATGATATCGCTATGATTTTTCAAGATCCTATGACTGCTCTTAATCCAACGATGCGTGTAGGAAGACAAATTACAGAAGTAATTTTGAAACATAAAAAAGTATCGAAGGCAGAGGCAAAACAACGTGCTATTGAATTGTTAGATTTAGTAGGTATTCCAATGCCAGAAAAACGGTTTACACAATATCCCCATGAATTTAGTGGTGGAATGCGTCAGCGCGTTGTTATTGCGATTGCGTTAGCGGCTGATCCTAAATTATTAATTGCAGATGAACCAACGACTGCACTAGATGTAACAATTCAAGCTCAAATTTTGGAGTTAATGAAAGATATTCAGAAAAAGCGTAAAACATCGATTATTTTTATTACACATGATTTAGGTGTAGTAGCTAATATCGCAGACCGTGTAGCCGTTATGTATTCAGGACAAATAGTTGAATATGGTACAGTAAATGATATTTTCTATAATCCAAGACATCCATATACATGGGGACTTTTAGGTTCAATGCCAGACTTGAAAAATAATGTAAAAGAGGAATTACGTACGATTCCAGGTTCACCACCTGACTTAATTAATCCACCAGTTGGGGACGCATTTGCACCTAGAAATGAATTTGCCATGGCAATAGATTATGTTCAGGAACCTCCTATGTTTAAAGTGTCAGATACACATTATGCAAAAACTTGGTTAATGCATCCTGATGCACCGAAAGTTCCAATACCAGAGACAATTTCTGCAAGAATTAAAGAGTATTTAAAGGAGGCTGAAGAGAATGCCTAATAAGTTGCTCGAAGTGAAAAACTTAAAACAATATTTTGGCTCTCCTAGACATCCAATTAAAGCAGTTGATGGAATTAGCTTTAATGTTTACGAGGGTGAAACACTTGGGTTAGTTGGAGAATCGGGTTGTGGAAAATCAACAACAGGTCGTTCAATTATTCGCCTTTATGATATAACGGATGGAGAGATACTATTTAAAGGTAAAAATATTCATGGCAGCAAATCTCGTAACGAATTAAAAGAATTCAATAGAGAAATGCAAATGATTTTTCAAGATCCATACTCATCATTAAACCCACGTATGACAGCTGGAGAAATTATAAGTGAAGGCTTTAAAATACATGGACTTTATAAAAATAAACAAGAACGTAATCAACGTGTTGGTGAATTATTAGAAGCAGTTGGGTTAAATCGTGAGCATGCGAATCGATATGCCCATGAATTTTCAGGTGGTCAACGTCAACGTATCGGTATTGCTCGAGCGTTAAGCTTAAACCCGAGCTTTATTATTGCTGATGAACCAATTTCTGCTTTAGACGTGTCTATTCAAGCTCAAGTAGTTAACTTATTGAAAAGATTGCAAAAAGAACGTAATTTGACGTATCTTTTTATCGCACACGATTTATCAATGGTTAAATATATTAGTGACCGAATTGCTGTAATGTATAGGGGGAAAATTGTGGAATTAGGTACTTCTGAAGAAATTTATAATCATCCAATCCATCCTTATACTAAATCGTTATTATCAGCTGTTCCACTACCAGACCCATTGACAGAAAGAAAACGTGAAAGAATACCTTACGAACATGAAGAAACAAATGAACCAATGAGTGTTCATGAAGTATTACCAAATCATTTTGTATATGGGTCTGATAGTCAAATTAAAAAGTGGAAATGATGATTACTTAAGATGATAATTCATTCAAAAGAATGATTATCATCTTTTTTGTACACATATAGATTCAATGAATAATACTATTAACTTAAAATGAAGGTTTTTTAATTAGCTATCCTTGGAGTCGAAAAGTAGAGATAAAAAGTGCTAGAAATGAGAGGGGGAAAATGAAATAATAAACAGGGAAATATATAAGTGGGGTAGAAAAAATTAAATTAAAATAAATACTAGGAGATTTTATATGAAGAGAAACAATATTTTGCTTCTTTCCCTGTTGCTAACCATTGCTATAATTTTAACTGCTTGTAACTTCGGAGGTTCAGAAAATGATAGTAGCACATTAGAAGATGGGACAAGTTCAAAAGCAATTAATTTGGTCATCCCATCCGAGCCGCCAGCATTACATCCACAATTAGCAACTGATAGTGTATCAAGTGCTATTCTACAGAACGTTTTTGAAGGTTTAACAACGATAAAAGACGGAGAAGTAATTAATGCCGCTGCAAAGGACGTGGAGGTTAGTGAGGATTTATTAAAATATACTTTCACTTTACGTGATGCCCAATGGTCAAATGGAGATCCAGTAACAGCATATGATTTTGAGTATGCTTGGAAATTTGCATTAAACCCGAAAAATGCATCTATGTATGCTTCGATTTTATATCCAATTAAAGGTGCAAAAAATTACAATCTCGGAATATCTACAGGAGAAGATTTAGGAATTAAGGTGGTTAATGAAAAAACTCTTGAAGTTACTTTAGAAAATCCAACCCCATACTTTTTAGAATTAACTGCATTTAAAACATATTATCCAATTCACAAAGCTACAGCAGAGAAAAACGACAAATGGTATGAAAGTAAAGGAGCAAACTACATAACAAACGGACCATTTACTTTAAGTGAAGGGCATAATAGTAGTTCACTAACTTTAGAGAAAAATGCAACCTATTGGGATGCGGAAAACGTTGCATTAAACAAAGTAAACATTTCAGTAGTACAAAACGAATCAACTGCTGCACTAATGTTTGATGCTGGAGAAATTGATTTC
The DNA here is from genome assembly GCA_023405135.1 of Bacillota bacterium. GTDB lineage: Bacteria > Bacillota > Bacilli > Bacillales_A > Planococcaceae > Ureibacillus. The sequence continues at coordinate 49,446 of JAEXYZ010000083.1, forward strand.
TTAGGAGCTCCATTCCAAACAATTGGTTTAGATAGTATTAATCGATATAAAGATGAGGGTATTTTAAACATTATTAATAACGCTGCAATCTATGCTTATGCATTCAATACAACTGGTAAGTTCACTTCGAATGTTAACATCCGTAAAGCATTAACGCTTGCAATCGACCGTCAAAATTTAATAGACAATATTTTAAAAGGTGAACAGACTCCTGCATTAGGAATGGTTCCATCGGCGGTTCCTGGATTTGAAAACGACAGAGGTTACTTTGCTGATAACGATATCGAAGAAGCGAAAGTAGCTTTAAAAGTTGGCATGGAAGAACTTGGTGTTTCAGACCCTAGTGATATTAAAATTTCCCTTTCAATCAATGGAAGTGAAGGGCACGGGGTAATTGCCCAGTATATACAAGAGGGCTGGCGTAAAAACTTAGGTATTGATGTAACAATTGAGAATTCTGAGGTGCAAGTCTACTTAGATAAATTAACAAACTTTGATTATGACATAGCAAGTATCGGTTGGATGGCAGATTATAACGATGCATACACATTTTTAGAGCAATATAACTCTGCTAAGAATGGCAACAATATTACTGGTTGGGAAAATCCAGATTACACTGCTTTATTAAAACAATCTATTGCAGAATTAGATGAAAATAAGCGCATTGATTTACTAAAACAGGCTGAGGCCATTGCGATGGCGGAATTCCCAATTGCACCTGTTTATAATTACACTAACCTTTATGTAAAAAAAGATTATATAGAAAACATGGAACCAGATGCTCTAGGTAATATTTATCTTAAATATGTAGATATTAATAAATAACACATTTTTAGAGTAAAATGGAAACCATAAATATTAAAAATAGTCTATATTAATGTGCCAACGAGATTTTTCGTTGGCATTATTTCTATTATGGTGTATGAAGAGAAATGAATTTGAATACGGTTAAATATATATCAGATTAAAATTTTATAATACATAAGGAGCGAATAGATGGAAAATTGGATTATGACTGTTATGGAGGATTACGGATATTTAGGTGTGTTCTTATTAATCATGTTAGAAAACTTATTTCCACCAATTCCTTCAGAGGTTATTTTAACTTTTGGTGGGTTTATGACAACCACAACTAACCTTACAGTTTTTGGGGTGATTGTTGCTTCTACGATTGGTTCGGTAGTAGGGGCAATTATACTTTACGGTATTGGAGCCATTGTAGGTATTAAACGGATTGAACGATTTGTTAATAAATGGGGAAAGGTTTTGCGACTCACTAGTAAAGATATTTATAAAGCAAATTCCTGGTTTGAAAAATATGATGTTTGGACAGTTTTCTTTTGTCGCTTTATTCCGTTAATCCGCAGTTTAATTTCATTGCCAGCAGGTATGGCAAAAATGAATTTTTGGATCTTTTTATTGTTAACGACTTTAGGGACACTCATTTGGAATATGGTGTTAGTAAACGTTGGTGCAGCTGTAGGAGATTCATGGGAGACGATTGTTCAATACATGGACATCTACTCGAATATTGCATATGCAGCTTTAGCGATTATTTTTATAGTTGTTATTATTCGATTCTATCGAAAAAAGATGCGAGGATATAAATAAAACAAACTTTAAAGGACTTTCTCATCAATACATGAGAAAGTCCTTTTTAGAAGCAATTTTCACAATTAAGTTTGTATGTATAGTGGAAAGCTGGTACAGCATTCCATTATGCAGTTTTTTCAACTTTATCTCTTGGTAAAAAGAATGCAACAATCAGTAAAATCGGTAGGACAGAAATGATTTTTATAGTAGTATCAATTCCGATTTGGTCTAGTAAATAGCCGATAACAACAGCTCCAATAGCTCCCATACCAAAAGCGAAGCCAGTTGTTAATCCGGCCATTGTTCCAATTTTACTTGGAACTAGCTCTTGTGCATAAACAACCGTAACAGAGAAGCTAATCATAATAAGTGTCCCGATAATAATTAAGAAAATAAGTGCTCCCCACATTGGCATATAAGGTAAAAGTAAACAAAATGGCAATGGTCCCACTACTGATAAAAGTATCACATTTTTACGACCGATTCGATCTGAAAGAGAACCTCCGAAAAATGTTCCAACTACACCAAATGCCATAAAAATAAAAATAAAGACCTGTCCCATTTTAATATTCATCTCATAATGATCCATTAAGTAGAACACATAGAAGTTCGTTATGTTTGTCGTATAAAATGAGCGAGCAAAAATAATAACAAGTAAAAGTGTAAGTGCAATTCCTACCTGTTTTTTAGTTAAAGGTGGTAAAGAAGAAATAAGAATCTTTTTCTTTTGCTTCGATAATTTCTCCGCCTCTAACTGACGTATATACCATCTGGAGATTTTAAGCAGGATAGCAATTCCAATTGAAGTTAACAATAATACGATTGCTGCTCCATGCTGACCATAAACATCTAAAATAAAAGCGCTAATAAGTGGTGCAAGGGCTTGCCCAGAGTTTCCCCCGACTTGATAAATAGATTGTGCAAGTCCCCGTTTATTACCAGAAGACATAAATGAAACACGAGAACCTTCTGGGTGGAAAATAGCAGAACCAAATCCTAAAAACAATACGGCAATAATAATTAACCAATATTGTTGTGCTAACACAAGTATTAATATTCCAACGAAAGAACTCATCATTCCAATCGGTAAAGCATAGGGCGTCGGTTTTTTATCGCTTATAAACCCAACTACTGGTTGAAGGGAGGAAGAAAACATATTTAATACGAAAGAAATGATACCAAGTTCCGTGAATGATAAGCCTAAATCTCTTTCAAGTAAAGGGAACATGGCGGGAACTACAGATTGCATTGTGTCATTGATTAAATGCGCTACCCCGATTGCAATCATGACGGGATATATTGGATTATTATTTAACGAATTTTTAGAATCACTCATGAACTTCCCACCCTTTTATATATCTAGTATTTACCATTATAGACCTTTTAATGTTAAATTACCTCATAATTGATGGTGTGAAAATGATATGTTATACTGACGATAACTTATAAGGAATGGAGGTTTTCCTAAATGCAATCTGTTAGACTACGTTTCCAAACTTCGAACTGTTAATTAAATACGTTCAAGGCTCTGCTTTTGTTCAGAGTAAATGGGATTGGTCTAACTATTTTGGGAAAACCTTAACTTTACGACGGGTAAAAGAGGGGACAAGTCTCCTCTCTTTTTTATTGTCTAAATGTTAAGTATGAAATAAACATTACTCTTTTCTATTTTCCTTTGATCAGTCTAACCATTTACTTATAAAACACATGTATTGTAATGAACAGTTCTAAGTTGATGAAAAAAATCCAAATTTAAAGAAAAGGATGTACACTTAATGAATCAAAAAGAACTAGCAATGCATAATTGGAAAAAGAATATTACTCTCTTTCTAGGCAGCCAAACCATTTCGCTCTTCGGGTCTTCTCTCGTGCAATATGCGATTATGTGGTATATCACGTTAACTACACAATCAGGAATTATGATGACAATTTCGATTATTTGCGGTTTTGTACCAGCATTTTTCCTTTCTCCGTTTGCGGGCGTTTGGGCAGATCGATACAATCGTAAAAAGCTCATTATGTACTCAGATTCAATGATTGCTGTTTCAACTTTAATATTGGCTATACTATTTTTAAATGGATATGAATCCATGTGGCTATTATTTGTTATGTCTGCCATTCGAGCAATTGGGACGGGCATTCAAACACCTGCTGTTGGAGCGATTTTACCCCAAATCGTACCTGAAGATAAATTAACGAAAGTAAATGGAGTAAATGGAACAATTCAAGCTCTGATTATGCTATTGTCCCCAATGGCAAGCGCGGGATTATTATCTTTAACAACAATTGAAATGATTTTCTTTGTTGATGTGATTACTGCTGCTATTGCTGTCATGACATTATTAGTATTTTTGAAAATTCCCACACATGATAAGGCAAAAGAACAACAAACAACAAGTTACTTTGCTGACTTTAAAGAAGGGTTAGTATATATTAAGGAGCATAAATTCCTTAAACAATTCTTTACGTTTTTTGCATTCTTTATGTTTTTAGCTGCTCCGGCTGCATTTTTAACGCCATTGCAAGTTACAAGATCTTTCGGTGCTAATGAATGGTTTTTATCGGCAATCGAAGTAGCCTTTTCGATTGGGATGATGATTGGCGGAATTATTATGGCTTCCTGGGGTGGCTTTAAAAATAAAACATACACAATGACAATATCTGCTTTTGCCTTTGGTATATGTACGGTATTACTTGGAGTAGTCCCTGTATTTTGGATTTACTTAATCGTAATGGGAATCACTGGAGTATCAATGCCGATATTTAATACACCATCTACAGTATTATTACAGGAGAAAGTGGAAGGAGATTATCTAGGAAGGGTGTTCGGAGTATTAACAATGATATCAACTTCAATGATGCCATTAGGAATGATTATTTTTGGACCGATAGCAGATTTAATTGCGATTGAATGGTTGTTAATCGGAACAGGTATAGCACTCTTTATTCTAGGATTTTTCCTTTTAGGTAGTAAAGTATTAGTTGAGGCTGGAAAACCGAGCGATGTAGAAGTAAATAATTAAAAAGAAGGTGCTGTCCCAAAATTACTTGGGAACAGCACCTTCTTTATTAAAAGATAAGTAAGTATAAAATTTTGGAATCTGAATACTTGCACTTTTCTAATAAGCTAATCCAAATAATGCTTTAATGTGAGATAGGTAACGAACGTGACTAGCTTCTTTCATTAATGATGCTGGCAGACCTTTAAGTGGAATGTTATTAGCACCAACAGTAGCTACACCATCTTTACGTCCAAGACTAGCAAGTGTTCCAGAATTTACTGGTGTGAATACTTCTAACTTTTGTCCACGAATTGTAGCGAATAAGTTATATCCAGCAGTTTCACCCATTTGCCAAGCGATTTGTGCAGTAGGTGCAAATAATGGGCGACCACCATCTGCTGGCAGTGCAACAGAAGCATCCCCAACAACAAATACTTCTGGGTGTGAAGTTGATTGAAGGTACTCATTAATTGTTGCTTTACCACGATCACATGCAAGGCCTGATTCTTGAACTAAAGGAAGAGCAGCAACCCCACCAGTCCAAATGAATGTGTTTGCTTCGATTATAGTGCCATCTTTTAGAGAAATTTTATTTCCTTCAACACCCGTTACAGGAAGGCCGGTTAAGAATTCAACACCGCGCTTAGATAAAGATTCTGTAGCACGTTGAATTAACTCATCTGGAAGTACTGGTAAAATTTTTGGACTAGCCTCAACTAATTTGATGTTTAAATCGTTGAAATCAACCCCATATTTTTTTGCAACTTTAGGGAAGTTGTCTACGATTTCACCAACAAGTTCAACACCTGTTAAACCGCCACCGCCAATAACGATCGTTGCGTCAGCAGGATTTTTTGATTTTGCATATTCAACAATTTTACGTTCAATATGCGCATTAATGCGATTTGCATCATCTACAGATTTTAATACCATACTGTTTTCTTCTAAACCAGGAATACCGAAGAAACCAGTTTGGCTTCCTAGTGCTACTACTAGGTAGTCGTATTCTATTACTGATCCGTCAGTAAAGTATACTTCTTTATTTTTTACTGAGAAAGATTTTACTTCATTAATTAAAACATTTACATCTTTTCCTTTAAATAGCTTTGTTAAAGGGAATGAAATTGCAGGTTCAGAAATTGTACCACCTGCAAGACGGTGCAATTCTGTAATAAGTTGGTGAGTAGGGTATTTATTCACCACTGTAACTTTAGCTTCTTCTTTACCTAAATATTCACGTAATTTTAGAGCAGTTAGTAAACCACCGTAACCAGCACCTAAGATGACGATTTCTTTTGCCATGATAATCCTCCGTCCTAACTAAGTTCTATAAAATGAATCTATACTAAGCTTTACGTTCAGCTTGGATTTCTAAAAATGCATTTGCAAAACGCAAAAGTTTTTGAGCTTCTGGGTCTTTTAATAATTTTAATAGACCAAATAAACCAACAGACTCAGTTGTTTCTTCTGCACGCTCTTTAGCTTCGATAGCTACTGCAGCGATATTTTTTACGGAACCGATAACAGGCTCTGCTACCTCTTTAACGGCACTTACTGTATCACTTTTCAATACTTCATCAGTTGCTACTAATTGTGCTAGGTCATAAGCTTTTGTTAAAAGTGTTACGACTTCAGTCAATTTTGGTAATTGCTCAACTAAAGTATTTAGTGATTCTTGTACTTCAGGCTTTAATAATTGATCAAGTAGATCTTGTTTTTGTTGGCTTCCAGTTGACTGAGCTTGAATCAATTCTTCTGACATATCCAATTCTCCTTTACAATTGCATTTCTGCTTTTTAATTAAAATAGTTTGGTAATTATTTCACATATAGATAAATATCCAACTAACTCCAAACTATCTTTTTTACTAAATGTGAATTATCTATATAAAAAATTGGTACACATTTCATGATAATATAAATAATCTCTAAAACAAATAGACTTTTTATAAAAAGATTAGTTGGAATGCAACAAAAATATTATTACTAAATTTAAATAACCTAAAAATTGTTGCAAATTATTGAACATTACGTGCTTATAGTTTGAATTATACGACTTATCCCTGTGAATTTCTAATAAATATTTACTTTTTTAGATATTAAATATGAATAAGTTAGTTATTGTGATTATTCGGGAGTGGCGTCGATATTTTCTTTTTAAATTCTTTTGTATAATTTGTTGCTTCCATTAAAGCTTTTTCTTCTAGTGGAATTCTAACAGAAAGCATTAATATGTTAAGTAAAGTAAAGCTAAAAGCTGTTAAATAAGCTTCAAACATTAAAGGTATAAGTAAAATTTCAGTACTGACTACTACATAATTAGGATGTCTTAGAAAAAGATATGGTCCCTTTTTAACCACATTGCTTCCAGGAAGGATGATAATTTTTGTATTCCAAAAGGAACCTAAAGAAATTAAACACCATACTCTTAATGCTTGAACTATCAAAAATAAAATAAAAAGCCATAAAAATAGAGGGGAAATTCCTCTATTAAATATAACCACTTCTGCAATTAAACAAATAAAAAAACTAACGTGCATAGCAATCATATATGGATAATGGGACGCACCAACTTCATATGCCCCTTTTGAAAGCATTATCTTTTCATTTCGCTTTGCAATGACTACCTCTACAAGTCTTTGTAGTATTACAAGTACAATAAAAATATAAAAATACATTTTAATCCCTCCACTGAAGTAATAATGCTTCTCCACTAAAACCAGGTCCAAGTGCAACTAAAAGTCCGAAAGCATTTTGCTGATTTTGTTGTAGCATAAATTGTTCAAGTACATAAAGAACAGTAGGGGAAGACATATTGCCGTGTTGTTTTAAAACTTTCCGCGATAGGGCAGTATGCTGTTCTGTCATATTTAATGCATCTTCGTAAGCCTTTAATACTTTCTTCCCCCCTGGATGAGCAACTAGATTTTGAAGTTGATTTATAGAAACGTGTTGTTCTTGTAGAAAGTCATTTATGAAAGGTCCTAACCATTTCGTAATGATTGAAGGGATATCTCTTGAGAAAATAACATGAAAACCGTCATTTTTTATATCCCATCCCATAACATCTTCCGAGTTAGGCATCCATTTTGAAGCGGTACTTATAATATGAGGAGTAGCCTTCTTACTATTCAAAATAACGTTATCTCCACAAACTAAAATACATGCAACACCATCTGCGAAAAGGGAGGCCCCAACAAGGTTGCTTTTTGAATAGTCATTTTGTTGGAAAGTTAAACTGCTTAATTCTACACAAACAACGAGCACTTTTTCATTTGGGTGAGCTAAACAATAATCATATGCTCTACTAACACCAGAGGCACCGCCTGCACAACCAAGACCCCAAATAGGTATACGTTTAATACGGTCCGAAAATTTTAGTTTATTCATAACACGAGCATCAATACTTGGCGTGGAAATGCCGGTACTAGAAACAAAAATAATTGCATCTATCTCCTCTGTTGAAATTGGATGTGGTAAAAATAACGTGTTTTGTAGACAAGACGTAATAACTTCAACACTATAATCAACAGCTAGTTCAATATATAAATTATTACGTTCCTCGAAGGTATGGTTCGTCCTATGCCAATCAAGGGGAACACAAAACTGACGTTGCTCGATTTCGCCATTTTCAAAAACTTTAAGTAATCGTTCAAGTTGAGGGATATTGTCTTTAAAAAGTTCTTTTGTCAATTGTTCAATATTGGATTGCTTTAAATTATATGGAGGATTATATGTACTAACCGAAGCGATTTTAGGCATGAAAAATCTCCTTTTTTAAAGTTAGTTTTTCCAAGTAGTATTTAAATATGCAATTGTTAGTTAAGGTGAAAAAACTAAATTAAAATATACTGATACAATTATTTTTTATTTTATAAATAATCAGAAAAATTTATCATTTTTTATTGTATAACTTTTAAGAATATAATTTTGTTGTGTTAACAATTTTGTTAAAAAATAGAAATTTATATGGGGAGTGTATGGTTATGAAAAAGCGATTTATCTTTTCATCTTTATTTCTAGCAACAATTTTGATGACAGCATGTACTGAGACAGAGGAAGGGGTTACTGAGGAAACAGGGGATCAAGCTACTGAAACTGAACAATCGGGGATGTAAGTTCATTAGTAATCTCAGCCGACACCGTTTCGGAACAAGGGGAATGCGTTTTATCAAGTTGATTTTTCACCAGGAGACAAAATTGTCTGTCGTGGCAATATTGTTGATGGGGCTACTGGAGAACAGGTAATAGATGCAAAAGCACAAGTTGAACTATCTACTGGTGAAATTTTAGACATGACTTATGGAGAACATAATGATGATAAGTTCTGGGTTGTTGCTTATCCTGTAACAGAAGAAACGCCAACTGGTTCGTTAGATTATAAAATTATAGCATCATATAACGATGTAACTGCAGAGTTTGAGCCATTTAATGTACAACCATCTAAACTTCAAATTGTTTCGGATACAGTGTCAGTGTCAGCTCCTGCAGAAGCACCAAAGGAAGAAGTAGATTTATCGTCAGTTGAAACCAATCAAAATGTTGACATTGTAGCAGTGAATTTTGAATTTAAAGGTCCTAACAATGAAAAAATATTTTATGTAAAAGCTGGGGAAGAAGTAACACTATCGCTGAAATCTGAAGAAGGTATGCATGGTTTAGCAATTTCAGATTTAAAAGTGAATCTAGATAAAGATGGCGAAGTAAAATTTACACCTGAAAAAGCTGGTGAATATGAAATTGCTTGTAGTGTTTTCTGTGGGGCAGGTCACGGAGATATGACTGCAAAATTAGTTGTAGTTGAATAAAAAAGAGGGAGTATTTACGATGAAATTCCCAATCTATAAAGTACTATTGTTAATTATGTCTATTATAAGTATCGCTATTTTAGTAGCTTGTACAGACAGTGAAGTAACAACAAAAGATAATGAACAAAAAGCTAAATCAACGGAACAAGTAGAAAAGAAATTAAAAAATAATATTAAATTATCTGCCGAACGTTGTTTTATTAGAGATAAGGTGGAATTTGAGGTAACAGACTTAAAACCAAATGAAGAAGCAGAACTTACTTGGAACTCTATTGATGGCAAATATATTGTAGAAGACTTATATACTGTTGTAGGTCCCGAGTTCACAGAGAAAGAAATTACTTTAATAAAAGGAAAAGCAGATGATAAGGGGCAATGGTCAGGGACATTTGAAGTGCCTGAAGGATTTGGGGGAGACTTTACAATTTGGGTTAAACAAAATAATGGAAAAATAGGGCAGGTTGGATATACAGTAGCCCCATCCTTTGTTATGGAACCTACATCAGGCCCGGTAGGTACAGAAATTACCATTAAAATGGAAGGTCTTGGTTGGAGCGCCTATATGAGAAACTGGCAGCTTACGTATGATAATAAATATACTGGTCTTGTAACAGCAATCTCTACAAAAGGCACAGCAGAGGCGAAAATTCGTGCAGCGGGAGAGATTGGAAAGCATGCAATCCGCTTGCGAACTGGCTACTTAGGAATGCAGTATATTAACTATCTACAATCACCTTATCCAGATAAACCAACTCCAGATTTTCTATTTGAAGTGACAGAAGGTATAGCAGATAGTATTGCTAATCATGTATAGCAATTACCGCTTGCTGCTGATGGTGGAGTTGTTATGCCAGAGCTTAAAAATAAAGAAAATGTTACTGTTGACCTAAGTATTACTGAAGGTATTGTAGGTGAACCGGTTACATTAACTGCTTCCAGGCTACCTAGCGAAACAGAGGTAGAGCTTATATTTAATACGATGCGTGGAAGTCGAGTGAGTGGCAATGGTTTTGGAGAAGAAAAAACGTCTCTCGGTAAAGCGATAACTGATAATGAGGGTAAACTGTCATATGATTTTACAATACCTGATGATTTAGGAGGTATTCCACATCGTATAGATTTAATCGCTAAAAATGAAATTTATGGTCAAACTTATTTACGAATATTACCATCTATTATAAGTATGGAGCCAAAATCTGGTCCAATAGGTACTAAAATTAATATTACAATTAAAGGTGGAGGTTGGACTGAGTTCGATAATGCCTATTATCTAACTTATGATAATGCCTATTATCTAACTTATGATAATGCTTATACTGGCTATCTTTGTGCATTTAATAGTAAAGGGGATTTAACCTTTGATGTCGTTGCAACTGGAAGCCCAGGATATCATTTAATTGATTTATATCCAGGTATCTATAAACAAGAAGTTAAAGATACAGATATGACGTTAATACCGCAGTTAACTTATTCAACAGATCACCCAGGTTCAGCGATGCCAGCCATTCGACTTGCCTTTGAAGTAACAGAATAAGCAATAAAAATGGAGTATTGATAATTAAACATCAATGCTCCATCCTATCAATTTTCTTATCATCATTTAATGTAATCGTTTTTAACAATAGTTCTAAGTAGAGTAGGAAGTAATCTATACACTCCTTGATAAGTTCTGTATAAACGTGAAAATCAGGGGTTTTCTGATAGTGTAAATAATCGCTTCTCAAAACCTCAAGCAATTTTTTAGAAAAAAGATGAATATTCGTTGCGTGAAACTGCTCCAAGCATGTCGTTAAATTACAAAAGAGAATCTCATCCTCTGATTCTGGATGTTCTAAAATGGCAATATCTTTAAGTAAAATTTCAAGAGACTTTATATATCCAAAAAATGCAATGTCACTATATCCTAGAATTTCCGAATTAATCGATTGTGTATATAGTTTTTGAAACTTATTCGAAGTATTTTTAATTAAAGAATTTTCGTTAAAGCCATACTTCGGAATTGATATGAGGTATTTATCATTAAAATGTATTGCATCACCAAAATCATTGAAGATAAAGTAATGCTTTTTACATGATGGACATGATAAAGAAATTACACCAATTTTATAACTACTATTTTCTAGATAATAGCTTTTTTCTGCATTTGGGTGAATATCCAAATTACAATGAGGACATTTATTGATTACTATCTATTCCTCGTTGTCATACTCATAATGAATTCTCTTTAATTTAGTTTCATGTCTTTGCATTTTTGAATTTGTCTCCTTTGAGCCGTGATATATCCATTTTTAAAGAACAAAAGTATTTTTAGTTTTATATTTACCAAAATATATAAGAAAAATTCGATAATCTGTAAAAAAAAGGATAATTAAAAGCGTAAGACAATATGCCTCACGCTTTTAAATAACTAGTTTTCCTTTAAGAAAATTAAAATAGCATCTCTTAGAAACTCAGTACCACCTTCAACTGTTTGATCATAGTAACCTTTAAAACGTTCATCTGCAACATACATTTCGGCTAATCCTGCATGTGCCTCCATAGAGTAAGATGGCCATGAATACATTAGCCAATCTTTATGTTTCTTTGCTATTTGTTGCGCTAGAGGTGAAGCGGGATCTCCAGTTTCAAATGCTTTTGGCAGAAGGGTAAGAATTTCATTTCCAAGTTTTTCTAACTCTTCATAATCTTCCTTTGACATACCTCGTAGTTTTGCATTTGAATCATTTACTGTTTGTTCTCCGTACTTTTCACGTATTTCCTCACCATACTTCTCTTCATTTTCTTCAATTAATTTATTTTTAAATGCTTCAAATTTTTCATCATTCTGCATAAAAATTTCTCCTTTCTCGTGAGCGATTGTTTTTTCAATCGACTCAATTAATTTATCTAGGCGGGCACGTTTTTGTAGGAGTTCTTTGTAATGTTGTTGTAATGCTTTTGTTTGGTCGAATTTTGGATCATTCATAATAGAGATAATCGTTTCCAAATCGACATCCAACTCTCGAAAGAATAAAATTTGCTGTAAACGATCTACTTCATTTTGACCATAAATTCGATAACCTGAGCTATTAATTCTAGCTGGCTTTAGTAAATTGATTTCGTCATAATAGCGTAATGTTCGCGCGCTAACATTCGCTAATTTTGCAAGTTTACTAATTGTGTACTCCATTGTACCTCCTCCTGACAATTTCATCATAAAGGTTAACGTAACGAGAATGTCAATGTATTAATTGAAAAAATAATTTACAAGTGATAAACTTTTAATTAAGTTAGTTAGTTGAATAACTAAAAGGGGTGTGACAATGGCAAAACCAAATGTAATAAATAAAAGTGTTCTGATTAGCAGTGCAAAAGAATGTATTGTGGAAAATGGTATTGAAAATTTTACTTTACGTTCAGTGGCAGATAAAGCCGAAGTGACTCAAGGTACTATCTATTACCATTTTCGAACGAAGGAACAATTATTAATAGAAATAGTTCAAGATATATGTGAATCAACTTGGAACGAGCTATCAAAAAAAGATGAAATGATTATTAAAGAAGCATTACAATCTGCCAAGAGCCGGTGTTCATATGACTCGTTTTTTCATAAACTGTTTTTTTCATTAGTAGCTGCAAGTTTTAATAATGAAAAAATCCGTGAACAACTAGGTGAGATTTTATCATTAGAAAATAAAGCATTGTATAAAAAGCTATCAAGTACATGGATAAAATCTCCAATAAGTGGAGTCAATAATGATACCTGGGGGATATTATTTAATGCCATTATTGATGGAATAGCATTACAAACTATATTGCAAAAGGACTTTCCTGTAGATAATGTTTATGATCAATTAGAACGTCTAATTATTGGATTAAATTCTTTAAGTATAGGGGGTAAAGAAAAATGAAAAATTATTTAAAGGCTATATTAATTGGATTTTTCGTTTGGCTTTTGGCTACTCTAGTTTTTAGTTTATTTGGAGAATATATTCTGTTTCCACCAGGAGCAAAGGGATATTTATTAAGTTTAATTTTATTATTGCTATGTACAGGAATATTATTATACTTAACAACATGGATTTACATGCTTTTTGATAAAACAAAACATGCTGCTTTAAAATTTGGTTTAGTTGGAACAATTATTGGACTCATATTAGATACCATTTCTTTATCAAATTACGAGATTCTGTTCAAAAGCTTAGAACCATCTCAAGTTATTGCTTTCACAGCATGGATGAGTTTTACTTATGCACTTTATATAATAATCCCATTAATAATGGATATGAAAAATGAAAAAACAAATGAAATTATGTTTTAAAAATGTTTAATATATTACACTCAGATATATTATCCATGACATACATGTATTGAAAGGTAGTAGCAATAATGGAAAATAAAAACATACAAGTAAAGCAGCCGAAATATCAAAAAATAGCAGCTGATATTGCTTCTAAAATTGTAGAAAAAAAATATTTAGTTGGTGAAAAAATTTATGCAAGATCATCTTTAGCAAGTCAGTATGGCGTGTCAGCAGAAACTGCTAGAAGGGCCATTGCAGTACTTCAGGACTTAGAAATTGTTGAAGCTACTAAAGGTAGTGGAGTTATGATTAAATCCTACGAAAAAGCTGCACAATTTGCTCATCAATTTTTAGAGGTTCAATCAATTTATCAAGTGCAATTAGAGATGCTTGAAAGTATTAAGCGACAAAAAGAAGAGTTAAATGTATTGCAAGAAACAACTGAACGTCTTGTAAGTCGTACTGAGAGATTTAAATCAGTAAATCCTTTTGTCCCTTTCCAGGTTGAAATTCTTGAAAACACACCATATATTTCACAATCCATCGGGACAATAAACTTTTGGCAAAATACAATGGCAACGATTGTAGGAATTCGAAGAGGGGATGAACTTTTACTTTCACCAGGACCCTATGCAACCTTTCAACGTCATGACATTATTTATTTCATAGGAAATGATGAATGTTTAGAACGCGTACAAAAATTTTTATATCCAAATTAATAAAGGGCTATAGATACTGTCAGCTTAGTATCTATAGCCTTTTTTCTATTTTTATGAGGAATACTCCTATTAATAGATTCATATATTGGTTATTTGACAGAAGTAACAACCTTTTGTTACGATTAGGTTGTCACTTGTTGTAATCTAATTGAAATATTTATGAAAATAATTGGAAAGGGGAATGGCATGGAGAAAATTAAGGTAGAACATGTAACCAAAATTTTCGGTAAGCATATTGGTAGTGCCTTGAAGCTTGTCGAACAAAAAAAGAGTAAGACTGAAATATTAAAACAAACTGGTGCTACAATCGGCGTCTATGATGCAAGTTTCACTGTCAATGAAGGTGAAATATTTGTCATTATGGGTCTATCAGGTAGTGGTAAGTCAACGTTGGTACGATTATTAAATCACCTCATCGAACCTACTAGTGGCAGTATCTACATAGATAATGAAAATATCTCCAAAATGAATAAACAACAGCTCAGAAAAATTAGACGAGAAAAAATGAGCATGGTGTTTCAAAACTTCGGTTTATTTCCACAACGAACAGTCTTAGCAAATACAGAATATGGCTTAGAAGTGCGTGGTATTTCAAAAGAAGAGCGCCGATTGAAAGCAGAAAAGGCTTTAGAAAATGCAGGGTTATTACCGTATAAAGATCAATATCCAAACCAACTTTCAGGTGGTATGCAGCAACGTGTTGGTTTAGCAAGAGCATTAGCAAATGACCCTGATATTTTGTTAATGGATGAAGCTTTTTCTGCTCTCGATCCATTAATACGTAAAGACATGCAAGATGAACTTTTAGATTTACAACAAAAATTAAAAAAGACAATTATTTTCATAACGCATGATTTGAATGAAGCTTTACGTATAGGAGACCGAATCGCATTAATGAAGGACGGAAAAATTATTCAAATAGGTACAGGTGAAGAAATTTTAACGAATCCAGCCAACGATTATGTGAAAACATTCCTTGAGGATGTTGACCGTTCAAAAGTATTAACAGTAGAAAACGCAATGATTCGACCGATGTCAGTGAATATTGAATTGGATGGACCTAAAGTTGCTCTTCAACGAATGCGTGAAGAAAAGGTTAGTGTGTTGTTAGCAGTAGACAAAAAAAGAGAATTTAAAGGTTATATCACTGCAGATGACGCATTAGAGGCAGCTAAACGTGGTGAAAAGGACGTACTAAGTATTTTAAAAACAGACATGCCAACAGTACCTCCGGATATGTTTATTCAGGAAGTATTAGGTATAATTTCTGATTCTCCAACCCCGATTGCAGTAGTTCGGGATAATAAATTAGTTGGTGTACTAATAAGAGGAGTAGTCATTGAATCACTCGCTGCTAATTCTACAGGGGGTGAAAGCTAATGAGTAAGATTCTTGATAGTATCCCAAAAATCCCTGTTTCCAATTCGACAGAAGCAGTGATGAAATGGTTAACTAGTAATTTTTCATCTTTGTTTGATTTTATTCAAACTGGTGGGAAGAATGCTATGGATTTCATAACGGATATACTTATAGCGGTTCCACCGATACTATTCATTTTAATAATTGCCATTATTGCATTTTTAGCTTCAAGAAGAAAGTTTGGATTAGCTGTCTTTTCAATTGTTGGCTTGTTATTTATTTATAACCAAGGTTTATGGGAACAGCTAATGAATACAATTACACTTGTAATTTTCGCGAGTATAATTGCGATTATTATAGGCATTCCAGTTGGGATTCTTATGTCAAAGAGCTCCATAGCGGAAGCAATTATTAAACCGATTTTAGACTTTATGCAAACAATGCCTGGATTTGTATATTTAATTCCAGCCGTTGCTTTCTTTGGTATCGGTGTAGTTCCTGGAGTTTTTGCATCTGTTATTTTTGCGCTACCACCAACAGTTCGATTTACAAACTTAGGAATACGCCAAGTACCTAAGGAATTAGTCGAAGCTGCGGATTCTTATGGAAGCACAGGATGGCAAAAATTATTCAAATTAGAGTTGCCGATTGCCAAATCTACTATTATGGCGGGTATTAACCAAACAGTACTACTTTCATTATCGATGGTAGTCATTGCATCAATGATTGGTGCACCAGGGCTAGGACGAGAAGTGTTATCTGCTTTGCAACGCGCTCAAGTAGGAAATGGCTTTGTAGCAGGACTTAGTCTAGTAATCTTTGCCATTATTGTTGACCGTTTAACGCAAAGTATGAATAAAAAGAAAAATTAATAGAGAGGGAGATTGGATGAAATTTAAAAAACTAAAAATGATGGGTCTTGTATTAGGGATGGGAGCAGTACTAGCTGCATGTAATGGTTCTGATGAAGGAAATGGCGCTACAGAAACAACAGGAGAGTCCAATAACACAGAATCTAAAGAAATAAATTTAGCATATGTTGAATGGGATACTGAAGTTGCCTCTACATATGTTGTAGGGAAAGTATTAGAAGATTTAGGCTATGACGTAACATTAACGCCTCTAGATAATGCAATCATGTGGGAAGCAGTTGCTAATGGTGAGGTAGATGCGATGGTTGCTGGTTGGTTGCCAAATACACATGCTTCTCAATATGAACAATATAAAGATAGCTTAGTAGAACTAGGTGAAAATTTAAGTGGTGCAAAAATTGGTCTAGTAGTGCCTTCTTATATGGATGTTAATTCGATTGAAGAGTTAACAGAAGAAGCAAACAAAACGATTACGGGTATTGAAGCTGGTGCAGGTGTTATGGCTGCAACTGAAAATGCAATCGCAGAATATGAAAACTTAGCAGATTGGGAGCTACTTCCATCCTCTTCTGGCGCAATGACTGTTGCACTAGGTCAAGCGATTGAGAATGAAGAAGAAGTAATTGTTACAGGTTGGTCACCACATTGGAAATTCTCGTCTTACGATTTGAAATATTTAGAAGATCCTAAAGGCGTATTTGGTGGGGAAGAAACAATTAATACATTTGCTCGTCAAGGGTTAGAAGATGAAATGCCAGAAGCTTATAAAGTATTAGATGCATTCAATTGGACAACGGAAGATATTGAAGCTGTAATGCTTGATATTAATCGCGGTACTAATCCAGATGAAGCTGCTGCAAAATGGGTTGAAGAAAACTCAGAAAAAGTAGCTGAATGGACTAAGGATGTAAAATAAATTTTAAAACAACTTAATTTTTGAATTACATTAATTATTTCTAATAAGAATTCTATATTCAATTGCATATGATGAGATCATTATCAATGCAAAAAAATAAGAGGAGGGTGGGACAAAACAAATAAACACCATTATTCTTAATAAGAAAAATGGTGTTTATTTGATACTAAGAAAATTGATTTCCGTTCCGGGGACGCGCATCCAGGGCTGGCCCTGAGCCTCCTCGTCGCTACGCTCCTGTGGGGTCTCGAGTCTCGGGCTGTTCCCGCAGGAGTCGC
>JAEXYZ010000036.1 GCA_023405135.1 Bacillota bacterium
AAGAAGCTATGTGCCCGAAAAAAATCGTAAGTGCCCTAATAAGAAGCTATGTGCCCGAAAAAATGTGCAAGTGCCCTAATAAGAAGTTATGCGCCCGAAAAAATGTGCAAGTGCCCGAACAAGAAGCCATGTGCCCAAAAAAGTGTGTAAGCGCCCGAATAAGAAGTTATGCGCCCGAAAAAAAGCGTAAGTGCCCAAATAAGAAGCTATGTGCCCGAAAAAAAGCGTAAGTGCCCGAACAAGAAGCTATGTGCCCGAAAAAAGGTGCAAGTGCCCGAACAAGAAGCTAAGCGCCAAACATCACTTGTGACAAAAAAATTTAAAAATTTATCAATTCCAAAAGCAAAAAATGGACGATTTAAACCATCTAAAACTCTCTCAAATTTAATAAATTTGATGGAGAAATAGCTGAAATATAAAGTTTCCCAACTAAAAAAATCTCCAAATAAAAACTTTCTAAAAACACATTCACAAAGCTCCTATAATCTGCTAATTTGAAAGCAAAAAATGGAGTGATACTTTGATATTAAAGCATTTTGAATCGTACGAAACAACACTTGGTTTGAGAGCATTAAAGAAGCGATTACCTGAACATCATGAAAAATATATGATGATTTCAGAAGAATTAAGCAAAAATGAAGCTGGTGAAAAAGGCGAGGAGCTAGTTATGTCTACACTAGAATCATTCGAGCTCCCGAAAAACACCTATGTTTTACATAATGTGTCATTCAAAGCGAAAGTCGAAGTGCAAATTGATATACTTATCGTTTCACCAAGTTGGTGTTTAGCAATGGAGGTGAAAAATTGGACAGGAGTTATTTATTTCAACGACAATCCATCACAAGCTATTTGTGAAAAAGATGAAAAAGTAAAAATTTATACTAACCCGGAGTCTCAATTAGAACAATATTGCTATGGATTAAATGTTTTATTAACTAAACATCAAATTAGAATCCCTATCTATGGACTAATTGTTTTTCCTTTTAACAATGCAATTATCAAAAGGCCACCAAAAAAATTCGCATTAAAGATGGGGCGTGATTATTTAAGATACATTTTGTCCATTCAAAATGATAAACATATTGCAGACTTGAAATTAATTGCAGAACTTTTGTTAAGAAATTCTGAACAGTTGAGTAGTTTCCCGTTATGTGAACGATACGAAATCAATCCAGAACATATTCTTACCGGAGTAGAATGTCCGAATTGTGGAACTTTACCTATGATGAAAACGTTAAGAACTTGGTATTGTCCTAACTGTAAAAGTACGCAAATGAGAGCACATGTAAAAGCATTAAATGATTACTATATGCTAATACGTAATTCAATTTCATCACAAGAGGCATTAAAATTTCTTAAATTAAGAAATAGATACGAAGCAAAACGGATTGTAAAAGCAAATAGCATAAAAAAACCAGACAAAAGAAAAAATGGACGATACCTACTTAAATTTGATAGATCTGTTGTTATAAACTTTGAAAAAATTTAAAAACTAATGAGCAAAATTAGATTCTGACATGATTAATGAGGTGCCAAGCGCCCGGACAAAAGCTATGTGCCCGAAAAAAAGGTGCAAGCGCCCGAACAAGAGCCTATGTGCCCGAAAAAGTGTGTAAGCGCCCGAACAACAAGCTATCTGCCCAAAAAGCACAATCACTTATAAGAATCTACAACGTAATTTACAAATTTAATAATCAAAATCTATTAAAATACGAAATTAATTCACACAATCAATGGAAAGTTGTATACTATACCGTGATTGAATCAAATTCGAAGTATTACATCGAATACAAAACAAATAAAAAGCATTTTTGGACAAGCTTTTAAGAAGATGACGATTTTACCTACAATGAAAATTGTCGTCAAAGTATCACGTCGCAAATTCAAACTGCGTAAGCATGAGAACGAACGTTGATGGGTATTCTTAAAAGAAACTAGTCGAAAAAGCAAACTAAAATAGACACTCGTTCTCGAAATTGAAAGGAAGTAACGAAAATTATGACAAAGACAGTTTGTGTTGTTGGGTTAGGATATATTGGATTACCAACAGCAGTTATGTTTGCAAACCACGGCATTAAAGTTCATGGAGTCGATGTAAATCCAGCAGCTGTAAAAAGCATTCAAGAAAAAACATTACACATTGAAGAAAACGGCCTACAAGAGCGCCTTAATAAAGCAGTGGATGAAGGTTTCCTAACAGCATCTACTACGCCACAAGAAGCAGACGTATTTATCGTTGCGGTACCATCACCAATTAATCCAGATAAAACAGCAAACTTAGAATATGTACGCCAAGCGACAGCATCAATCGTTCCTTACGTTAAAAAAGGAAACTTAGTTATTTTAGAATCAACAGTTCCGCCAAAAACAGTAGAACGCATTATGATTCCAGAATTAGTTAAAACAGGCTTAGAAATTGGTACAGATATTTATGTATCTCATTCACCTGAACGTGTCATTCCAGGACATATTTTTGAAGAGCTTGTAAACAACGATCGTATTGTTGGTGGTATTAACCGTAAATCTGCAGAATTAACTAAAGAGCTTTACAAAACATTTGTTAAAGGAGAAATCCATCTAACTGATGCAACAACTGCAGAGCTTGTTAAAGTAATGGAAAACACATATCGTGACGTAAATATTGCCTTTGCAAATGAACTTGCAAAAATGGCTGATATGCTAGATGTAAACATTTGGGAAGCAATTAAATTTGCAAACTTCCACCCACGAGTAAATGTTCACTTCCCAGGCCCTGGTGTTGGCGGACACTGTATCGCAGTGGATCCATGGTTCTTAGTAGAACTAGGTGGAGAAAAAGCTCAAATTATCAATATGTCTCGTAATACAAATGATAGTATGCCTAAATTTACAGCACAAAAAACACAAGCAATTTTAAATCGTAACAAAATTGCTGGTGGGAAAGTAGCTGTACTAGGTCTTGCCTTTAAAGGAAATGTTGATGATATGCGTGAAAGTCCTTCAACAGAAGTAATCGAAGAGCTTCAGCACCTTGGATTAGAAGTGGTGTCATATGATCCACACATTAAAGAAAACAAACATGAAACACAAACACAAAGTTTAGAAGAAGCTACTAAAGATGCAAACATTCTATTAGTATTAACAGATCATAACGAATTTAAGGCGTATAATCCGTTAACAATTTCTGCAAAAAATAAAATTGTGTTTGATACGAAAAACTGCTTAAACCGTGAAGCGTGGCAAGAAGCTGGCTTCCAATATCATTTACTTGGAGATGCGAAGAATAAATAAACTTCCATAGAAACAATCAAAATGGCAGTGTGCACCCATATAAGCACGCTGCCAATTTTTATAATAATATTTAGCTAAGCGCCCAGTCCTCGAGCCTTTCCCATGTGTGCAAATTTTTGCATCAAAAGTAATTGCAGGAACACTTGTCATATCCTGCATGCAGTTGACCAAGGCGCTAAAGCTTTTCTTAAGGACGGTTGAAAAATGAAAGAAACAGTATTAGGTATTAACGTTAATACAGAAAACTATGATCAACTTATCGAACAAATTTTCGAACGAATAGAAAAGAAAGAAAAATCGTTAATTGTTGCCATCAATCCTGAAAAAATTATAAAAGCAAAGGAAGATCCTTCTTTAAAAAAACTATTAAATGAAGCAGAAATTCAAATTCCAGATGGCATCGGCGTCATCCTTGCTTCAAAAATTCAAAAAGGTCAAATTACTGAACGTGTTACTGGTGTTGATATGATGTTGCGTCTTTGCGCGGAATCTGCAAAACACCAAAAGCCAATCTTTTTATATGGAGGAAAACCTGGAGTTGCAGACAAAGCTGCACAAAAACTGAAGGAACTTTACCCAGGAATTATCATTGCAGGTACACAAGACGGCTATGAGAAAAATAATGAAAAAGTTATCGCAAAAATTAATGAAGCAAAACCAGATATATTATTTGTAGCGATGGGTAGCCCAAAACAAGAAAACTGGATTAATGCAAATCGCGATCAGCTGCATCCTACGATTTATCAAGGGGTTGGTGGCTCTTTTGACGTATTAGCAGGTACAGTAAAACGGGCACCAGAAGCGTTTCAGAAAATTGGTATGGAATGGTTTTACCGCTTAATGAAAGAACCAAAGCGAATTAAACGTCAGATGGCATTACCATTATTTTTATTAGAAGTAGCACGTACAAAAAAAAAGTAGTATAATTTGGCGAGCACACAATTTAATGGTAAGGAAATCAGCCAATTAGTTAGTAGATAAATGATAATAGACCAAATTTATGTATGAAAAAATAATTCTGTAATCTTTGTAATATTTTATTGTTCTTTTATTACTATGATGTTACAATGTAGTCTGTAGTAGATTTTCTCTATGATATAAAGCAATATATTTTCCCTGCAAGGAAACGGTTGGTAGCCCGAAAAGAAGGTCTAAGCAGTAATTTGCTTAGACCTTCTTTTTTTTGGTGCTATTAGAAAATAGAGGAATTAAATTGTGTAATTAGCCACTTAATTGTCATAAATAAAATAAACAAAAATCTTTATGCATAATTCTATGTATCAATAAATATACTTATTCGGGTAGATCATCTACTATATAAAGAGAGTGTGACACAATCTTTTAATAAACGTAAAAAGTAGTACTTCATCATTCTTATACCAGCAGTTTAAGTAATATAAATTTAACATTAATTTTGGAAAAGAAAAAATATAGTTATATTAGAATAATTATATATCAAATTTGTTTCAACTATTAATATTGATAAATTGATATTTTGTGTATTTTATACTAAAAATAAACAGTTTATAATATTATATTGAAATGTTAGAAGAAAAATAGAATGAAAGAAAGTATTGGTTTTGAATGTAATTTTGTGTCATAATAAGTTTAAATTTGACGTTATCCAAATACAAATCTGGTAATATTTTAATAACATTAGTTTAGGTAATTCTGTAATTAAACCTAAAAAATGATTGACATACCATTTGTATACTACTAAACTTTTATGTGTAATAGTTTTCTACACATATAGAAGTGAGGATAACTAAAATTATTACTAGAATTAGAGGAGGAAATCTTTCTATGGCTAACCAACCAAAGAAATACAAAAAATTTGTAGCAACAGCTGCAACAGCTACATTAGTAGCATCTGCGATCGTTCCTGTAGCTTCTGCTGCTGGATTCCCAGATGTTGCTGACACTAACTCACATGCTAAAGCAATCAACGCATTAGTTGAAGCTGGCATTATTAAAGGATACGAAGACGGTACTTTCAAACCTAACGGACAATTAACACGTGGACATGTTGTTAAAATGTTAGGTAAATGGGTAGAAGCTCAAGGTTTCGAAATCCCAGCTGACTACAACACAGTACAACGTTTCGATGACGTAGCTGTTGACGCTAAAGACCAAGAATTAGTAAAATACGCTGCTTTAGTAAAAGACACTGGCGTATTCTTAGGTTCTAACGGTGACTTAAACGCAGCTGCTAACATCACTCGTGAAAACATGGCTCTTACTTTAGACCGTGCTTACAAAGCTGTATTCGGTAAATCTTTAGTAGAATTAGCTGCTGGTTCAACAAACAAAACTGTTGCTGACTTAGCTACTGCTAAAGAAGAAGCTCGCGAAGAAATCCAAGCTTTAGTAAACCTTGGAATTTCAACTGAGTCTAACTTCCGTCCAAAAGAAACTGTAACTCGTGGACAATTCGCTTCATTCTTAAACCGTACAATCGAAGCACAAGGTACTCCAGCTACTGAAGTTAGTGCAATCAAATCTGCAACAGCTACTAAAGTTAACGAAGTAACAGTAGTATTCGACGCTCCTGTAAAAGATACAGAAGCTGCTAAATTCGCATTTGCTCGTGGTACTTCTGCAATCAACGTTACTGATGTTGACTGGAGTGAAGACAAAACTACTGCTGTTTTAACAGTAGACACAAAATTTGTAGACGCTACTTACACTTTAACAGTAACTGGAGTAGCTGAAAAAGAGTTAACTGCTTCAATTAAAACTACTCGTGAAGAAGTAACAACTATCAATTTCTTATCTAATAAATTAGTATATACTGGTGCAACAAAAACTGGTTACGAGCAAGCTGTAATTGCTTTTGAAGCATTAAACCAATATGGTGAAGATATTACTAAAAATGTTAATAACAACCGTTATGAAGATCCGCGAGTTCGTGGTATTAGAATTGATAAAGACAATATCAAAGTTGAAGACGGTAAATTTATCGTTTGGGTTGATGAAGACGAGCGTAATGATCAAACAGGCTCAGTTGAATTCACATATGTAAATGGTGACTATGAGCTTGATGCATATCAAGAAGTTACATTGTCTGATATTAGCGAACCAGGCTCAGTTGAATTACTAGACATTTATAACTCTAGTAATAAAGCGTTAACTACTAAAAATTTAAAAGATGTTGCTGAAGGTCTTGAAGAATTCTATGTATTGTTCAAAGTTAAAGACCAATACGGCGTACAAATCGATCCTGAGTTTGCTGATAAAGTGACAGGTCAAGCTACATCTAAAGATACAACAATTCTAGATGAAGTAAGAAGAGGACTTCGTGCAACTGTATCAGATAGAAAACTTTTCGAATTAAAAGATGAAGATGAGATTAAAGTTATCAATGTTGATGGTAAATACTACTTCGCCTTAGAATTAGATGTTAGATATAAAGATGATTTAGTTGGTGGAGAAAACGTTGTAGAATTCCGTGCACGTGCAACTGGTGAAACTTCTAGCAAAGCTTACAAAGTTGAACATAGCTCTGAAGTATACAAAGTTGAACTTAACTATCCAGATGAAGTAATTGCTGGTAGTGAAACTGTAAAATTACCTGTTACTGTAACTGATCAAAATGGTGAAGTTATTACTGATGCTGCTAGCTTAAATGATGATCTTAGAACTGATGCAATTACAGTGAAGATTCGTGGAAATAAAAATAATGTTATTGATGTTCCAGGTGGCGTAGATAAAAGAGCATTCACATTCATCGAAGAAAAAGGTCAAGTATACTTAAAATTCAAAACAAATAAAGTTGAAGATACTAACAGAAAAGAAGAAGTTGAAATCGAGATTGAAGTTGACAAATCAAGACAAGACTCTTCAATCACATTACGAGTTGAGCCAGATGCTTATCCAAGCACTCTTGTAAAACTTAAAGATACAGCTCTTTCTTATGTATATGAAGGAAGCGATGTAGAACTTGAATTTGGTGATTTCATTATCGAAGACCAATATGGTCGCGTATTTGATAAGAAAAACAAAGATTTATCAATTAAAGCAGTTCCGCAAAATGAAAACTTCACAACATCTGATGATACAATTAGCGTTGCTGGTAATGTAGTTGATAATAAACTTGTTTTACAATCTGTAAAAGGAAATAGCACAGTACAATTTACTTTAGCATCTAAAAACAATAAAAAAGAAGATGTAACAAGCAAGTTAAGTGTAACATTCCGTTCAGTAGATGAAGATGACTTTACTTCATACGCTGTATACAGTGATAATGTAGTAAATGGTACAACTTCTTCGGATGTAGCTGGTATTGAAGTATATGGTGTGCTTTCTAACGGTGTTGAAGTAGAATTACCAAAAGATGCTTACAAAGTTATTGCTGGTGATTATTTAGTAAGCGATGGTTCTGATGTAGTAGTTGATGTAACTAAAGCTAACATTAGATTTGCTGAACCAGGATTACAAACAATAGAAACTGGTGTTAAAGTTGTTATTAATGCAAATGGTAAAGAAGTATCACATGCATTAAAATTACTTGAAGAAGCACCGAAATTCACTAAATTAAAACTTAAAGATTATGATTCTTTAAGTGGTGCTGAACTTACTTCTCTTGATGTTGAAGTAACAGATGGAAGTCTTTCAAATGAAGACTTATTCGGTTCTTTATTTGATGCAGCATTATTAGAATTAAAAGATCAATATGACACTAAGTTCGAAATTAAAAATGATAACAAACACCTATATACTAAAGGTGAACTAACTGTTGATAAAAAATTAGGCTTAACAATTAGTAACATTAATACAGCAGCTGAAAATGTTAAACCTAAGAACAATGGTACAAATAGTGTATCTATTGATAAACTTGATACAGGTGATTCATTCGATTTAACAATCTCTGTTGATGGTGTATCTAAAACAGTTAAAGTTTACATTAAATAATGAAGTGAAGTAGTATCAAACAAAGATACATCTGTATTTCAAGAAAAATGTTCCAAAGTCAAATGACTTATGGGACATTTTTTTGTATTATTTGAAAACCCCTTGCTATGCGAGGGGTTCCGGAAAGCTTTTAGCTATGGACAAGAAAAAAAAGGTTCTATAATAAATGTTGGGGTTTTTAAACAATTTCTAAAATAAAAATGCACAACATCACCTATTTTACTATACTTGAATTGTTGAGAAACAAGTTAGTAAAGGGGAGTTGTGCTGTATGAATTTTAACATGGAATTACCAGGATTTAAGCACAGTGGTGAAATGTCAACCCGGAAAAACATCAAAATTGGAAATTCCTTTAGCATTTAACATCTAAATTCTTATTTTTGGGCGCACTTAAATAAACCTCACGTTTTCCAACTTCAAAAG
>JAEXYZ010000061.1 GCA_023405135.1 Bacillota bacterium
CGAGTAGTTTGTCAAAGGCTCTTTTCACTTTGACAAGCTACTTGGGATGTGGAACACTCCATGAATGGTTGTTGCGCAGAACAAAAACTTAATTTTTTTGTGTCCAAAATCTTGACGTAGATCCATCCAATGCAGTAGAAGCCATAGAATAAAAGCTATTATGTATACTTAGTTCATATAGCAAGTGTGATTGTTAATTAAGTAATATTTAGTTTATTTCAAAAGGTCTACTAAAGTTAGTTCTATTTATATAAAAAAATGAAAGAAATTTAGGAATAAAGGTTTAAATAAGTATAATTACGAAAAAAAATTAATATTTTAGTTATTTTATATTGAAAATTCAGATAATTATTGTTAATATAAATTTAACACGAATCCTAAAATAATTTATGAATGCAGTTTAACTGTTTTGACCGAACAATAAATCGTCGGGAATCCATATTTTGTCTTGGCAAACAAGCCCTGCAACTGGACGAGGGAAGTTTAAAGAGATGAAGAGGATACCCACCTGCAAGGGAAGCGGGTTCAAAACGATGTTACGTGCATTTAATTTTGGGATTCGTCCTGCTAAAACTCTTCTACTTATGTAGAAGAGTTTTTATTATTTTCATTTCATTTTAACTGAATTGCAATTCAAACCATTAATATAAATTGGAAATATCTTTTCTGTATACAATTCATCTTTTGATACAAATTTACAGTATAGAATACTATATGTTATAATTCCGAGTAGTAAAATATAGATTGAGAGGCAAAAATATGTTACATCAGTTTTCAAGAAATGAACTCGCTATCGGAAAAGAAGGGCTTGAAACATTAAAAAGTAAAACAGTAGCTATTTTAGGAATTGGTGGAGTTGGCTCATTTGCTGCGGAGGCTTGTGCTCGTAGCGGTGTTGGTCGTATTGTTTTAGTTGACAAAGATAATGTAGATATTACAAATGTAAATCGTCAATTAGTTGCGTATCTTTCAACAGTTGGAAAATCAAAATCAGCTGTTATGAAAGAACGTATTGCAGATATAAACCCGGAATGTGAAGTTATTGATATGCACATGTTCTATACAGAAGAGACTTATGAAAAATTCTTCGATCAAGGAATTGATTATGTTATTGATGCATCTGATACAGTAATGTACAAAATACACCTTATGAAAGAATGTTTAAAAAGAGGTATTCCAATTATCTCAAGTATGGGTGCTGCGAATAAAATGGATCCTACTAGATTCCAAATTGCTGATATTTCAAAAACACATACGGATCCACTTGCAAAAGTAATTCGTACTAAACTGCGAAAAGAAGGCATAAAAAAAGGTGTGACAGTTGTATTTTCAGATGAATCACCAATTGTAGTTCGTCCAGACGTTGTGGAAGAAGTAGGAAACCCAAATGCACAAATTCGAAAGGCAAAAATGCCACCGTCGTCTAATGCGTTTGTTCCATCAGTGGTCGGCTTAATTGCAGCAAGCTGGGTAATTAATCAAATTTTAAAAGACATTCACATTACAAGAGTTCAACAATAATTTCTATAACAGATGTAGATGAAGTTAAAGTCAGCTTTATCTACATTTTTTTATTTTGTCTTAAAAAGTTTAATTAAAAAAGCAATGTATCCAAAAGTATAGCAGTAGATGAAATGGTATAAAAGTGTTGGTAAAAGTCTAATCAATTAGGTTTTCATTTTGTAAATACTAAACTTTCTAATTAAATAAAAAAATTTTTCTTGGAATATCATTATTGTTTTCATAAAATAGTATATTTCGACAAAAAATGATTGTAATATATCTATAGGGAAAAGTTAAATTATTCTAAAAAAACGGCTATTTTTCACAATTATATCGCACTTTTTTCTTTACTTTTTATTTTCAGAATCATCATTTGGATATTATTGTTATAGTATTCTTACATAAGTTTAAAGGGGAATAAGGGGGAGATTTAAAATGTCAGCTAAAGTTTCAAATACAAATAAAGCTTTAAATCTGTTACAACTGAAAGAAACTATGGATGAAATCGTTTTTGACTACATTGATTCAACACAAAAGTGGGAAAAAGCTTATGAAGAAATTGATGAATTATTAAATAATACAGTTAACTTTTATAATAATCATGTCATTAAAGAAGGAGGGGTGCCTAAACAAAATACGTATTGGGTTTTGTTTATGGATATTGCCTCAAAGCTAATCTATTTCCATACAATGGCATATTACCAATTGAAGAAACAACAAAATTTAGATGTATCGAAAGAAGTATTACAATTATATAAAATAGCGGCAAACTGTATACCTGATGTTCGAAAGCTAGCTAATGCTGAATTTTTGATTGAAGTAGCACAAAGATATGAGGAAATTGAATTATATAATGGTAAGCAAGGCGAATTTGAACGAATAATCCTTGAACAAAACAATCGAGCAAATGATTGTATTAACGCTTTTCGTAAATTTACGAATATATATAAAAAATGATGTTAGAAAGACGGAGAAATTGATTTATCGAATTTTCCGTCTTTTTATATGAAAATGTTGAATTTATATATTAAATTACATTAAATCTCTTTAAGATGTATGTAACATATTTATGGTCGATTGTTATTTTTTAGGATAATTTATAATTGTAATAAGATAGGGCTTATTGAAAATATTTAAGGAGAAATAAAGGATACCTTACTTTACGCAACCACGTATAATATTGAAAATATTCGGAAAGTTACGTAAAATTATGCTGATATACGTTTAGTATATTATATTATTTCTGAAATACTTAAGGGGGCCTGGAAATGGGTTTTTTTGGATGGCTAATTTTTAAGGAAGGATTTCCTCTTTGGTGGTCGTATAAAATTAATCAATCTACTAAACATCATAAAGAGGAAATATTTGAGAGCATTGCAAAAACAAGGGTCAATCTTTTACAAGATTGGGCGAAGGATCGGTGGGTATCACTAGATTCAAGAGCTGAAGAAATTTTGCACATTGCACCTAACGGAATCAATACATATTTAGAGCAATCAAAAAATAAAAGCACATATTTTACTGAGCTGTTTTTATTAAATGAAAAAAGTGAAGTGTTTGCATCTAGCTTTCAACAACATATTGGGACAAGTTATGGAATTGGTAAAACACCAATTTATGAAAAAGCAGTTTCAACTGTTTGGCAAACTAGTAAGCCTTTATTATATGGTCCTTATATTGATCCTGTTACATTAAAAATTGGTCCTCGAACATCAAAATTCCATGATGAGGTAACCTTATTATTTTTACAACCTGTATTTAATAATGGAAGTGTGCAATATGTTATGGCAGCCCGTGTTCCAAATGATGCAATATCTGATTTAATACAGAGAGAAGCTGGCCATATTTATGAGGATTCTGGAGATAATTATTTATTTATGACAAAATCAAACCTAGATCCTTCCATACAGCCAGGTATTGCATTGTCCCGTAGTCGATTTGAAGATGAAGCATTTACTTTAGGGGAAAATTTAAAATCAGGCATAGATACTAAGCATTGGGGCGTTGTAAAAATTAATCGTCATACTGAATTCGAAATACGTTTCACAGATCCCGCAACAAATGAATTACATCCTGGTGTTGCTAATACAATTAAAAATGGTTCCAATTTATTTGTAGAGTTCCCTGGCTATTCAGATTATCGCCATATTCCTGTAATTGGTAAAGGTGTGACTTTCCAAATGCCACATAGTCCAGATATATGGGGAATGATGTGTGAAGCTGATTTAGAAGAAGTTTATCGTACTCGTTCAATTGGCTATCGACTTGGACTTAGTTTTGTTGCATTTATGATGATTAACATTGCATTATTCCAACTATTATCAGCATTAGAGTTTCTTCCACCTATTGCGATTCTTGTTATTAATATAATTTATGGAATAGGTGCTGCAGTGTACTTCACAAAGAAACAATTAAAACCGATCATCAACCGAATCAACAATGTGACTGGAATGATACAAACGATAGCTGAGGGAGAAGGCGATTTAACAATCAGAATGGATAAAAAAATGCTTTCAAATGATGAAACCGGTGAAATGGGTCGATGGATTAATAACTTCATCGATTCACAGGCAAAACTTATTGAAAAAGTAAAAAGCTCAACTGACAATGTCCAAACAACGAATACTAGATTACGTCAACATACAATACATGTTGGACAAAGCTCACAACAACTGATTGAACAAATGAATGAAATGTTTGTTACAATCCAACATCAACTTGAAGATGTTCGACATGCAATGAAGCAAGTTGATCAAATTAGTCATACGATGGGGCAAATGGAGCAGCAATCTACGGAGCAATTAGCAGCTGCACAAGATCAAGTGGTAGGTATTGATGTGAAAATGAATGAAATTGTTACAAAGGTTCGTGAAACATTAAATCTTACTTCTACTTTTATGGAATCTTCTACAAGCATTAGTCGAGTAGTTGTAACAATAAATGCAATTGCTGAACAAACAAACTTGTTAGCGTTAAATGCATCGATTGAAGCTGCAAGAGCTGGGGAGCACGGAAAAGGCTTTGCAGTTGTTGCAGATGAAATTAGAAAATTAGCTGCACAAACAAAATTTGCTACAGAAGAAATTAATGATACATTGAAGCTAATAGAGGATAATTCAAAATTAATTCAAAATGCTATTGAAAGTAACAGTATTGAGGTTGAAAAAGGTTCAGAATATATTCATGTTGTACGAGATGTGTTAGCAAACATGTCGAATGAGCCGTCAAAGCAAATGAACGTGACAGAACAAATGCGCGATATTATACAAAACATTGCTGTAGGAAGTGAACAAAATGTTCGAGTTGTTGAAAACGTAGAAGATTCAATGAAGAAAATGGTCGAATTAATTAAAAGTGCACATCAAGATACAGAACGAAGTGCATTGCTAGTTGGAACACTCGCGCAAACAGTATCTAAATTTCATATAGATTAATAAAATGGTTGTTCGAAGTAATAGAACAGCTTAGAAAGTGAATTTAGAGGGGAATCCAAAATTAATAATTTTGAATCACCCTCTTTGTTTTATTTACATATCAATCAATCTTTATTTTTAAACGATTTTAATTTGTCATAGATTGCAGCCATACGTTTCTCTTCCCCCGCGATTACAGGTTTATAAAACTCAACATTGGCTAAATTATCCGGTAAATATTGTTGATTTACCCAACCTCCAAATGTTCCAATTGGATAATCGTGTGGGTATTGATAACCAACATGCCCTAAAGCCTTACTTCCAGCGTAGTGACTATCTCTTAAGTGAAGTGGAATATCACCAGTTTTCCCTTCATTAATTGCTGCTATTGCCGCATCAAGGGCTGAATAAGCCGAATTCGACTTAGGAGAGAGACACATTTCAACTACGGCGTTTGCTAAAGGAATTCGTGCTTCTGGTAATCCCAATGTTTTAGCAGCCTCAGTCGCAGCATAGACGTGAGCACCGACAGCAGAATTAGCAAGGCCGATATCCTCATAAGCCATAACAAGCAATCTCCTACAAACAGCGATT
Source organism: Bacillota bacterium (assembly GCA_023405135.1). GTDB lineage: Bacteria > Bacillota > Bacilli > Bacillales_A > Planococcaceae > Ureibacillus. Next base: position 5,511 of record JAEXYZ010000061.1, read on the forward strand.
AAATCACCATTTTCAAGCAAATGAGCTAAATAATATAGAGCTGCATTTGGATCGCTTCCTCTTACTGATTTTTGAAGTGCGGATAATAAATTATAAAAATGTGAACCACCTTTATCTCCATAAACGCCAATTCGTTTAGATAAATGTTCAATAATGTGGTCCTCTACGATTGATTTTCCATCTTGTTCATCAGATGCAAAATAGACAGATTCAAGTAATGTTAAAGCCTTTCTTGCATCACCATTTGCTGCTAGTGCAATTTTATCAAGTTGCTCACTTGTGATCACAATGTCATATTTGCCGAGCCCTCGTTCTTCATCATGAAGAGCATTTGAAAGTAATTGTGCAATATCTTCATGTGAATGTCGTTTCAGCTGAAGAATTTCTCCACAACGAGATCGAATCGCAGGATTGACATCATGAAATGGATTTTCTGTCGTTGCTCCAATTAATACAATTGAGCCGTTTTCAACGTGTGGCAATAATGTGTCTTGTTGTAATTTATTAAAACGATGAATTTCATCTAGAAATAAAATAACTTTGCCTGCAAGTCTTGCCTCTGAAACGATTTGTTCTACATCCTTTTTTCCTGCATGGGTAGCATTTAATGAAAAAAAGGGCAGTTTTGAGCTCCCTGCAATCGCATAGGCAATCGAAGTTTTGCCAATCCCAGGTTCACCATATAAAAGCATTGAAGGAACATGACCATTATTTATCATTTTGTAAAGTGCAGTATTTTTCCCGATAATGTGCTGCTGTCCAACAACTTCATTTAAATTGCGAGGGCGCATTCGGTAGGCTAAAGGTTCATTTTGCATATGATTTCCTCCAAATATCTTTTTCCCTTAAACTCACATTATACCAAACATCTATGGAACAAGAGTATTCATTCGTATTATTTGCTTCCTGAAAAGGTTCTGAAGATAGAACTTCCATTTTAAAATTTGAAGCTTCAAATAGTTTCCTTACACGATAGTTTCCCTATATTATATTTATATTAGACCTTTTCCAAGTGGAATAAAAGGTGTTATGGTATACTTGAGCATATAAATGGACTAGAAAAATAGAGGTGTTATAATGAAAATTTCTACAAAAGGTCGATATGGACTAACAATTATGATTGAATTAGCGAAACGTTATGGAGATGGGCCGACTCCCCTGAGACAAATTGCCGCAGATAAAGATTTATCAGAAGCATATTTAGAGCAACTTGTGTCACCATTACGTATTGCTGGATTAGTTAAAAGTGTACGTGGTGCGTATGGTGGATATTTATTAGCTTTACCACCAAGTAAAATTTCAGCAGCGGATGTGATCAAAGTTTTAGAAGGTCCTATTCAGCCTGTTGAAGGGATCGAAAATGAGGAAGCAGCACAACAACAGCTATGGATCAGAATTCGTGATGCAGTAAAAAATGTTCTTGATACAACAACAATTGAAGATTTAGCTAAATACAATGATGAAACAGATTTTGACGGCTATATGTTTTATATATAAAACAAAGTACTTTTAAAGAGTATGAAAATGTTTGTGGTATTCGTTTCTAGAAACATATAAATTGATGCAAATAACTTCGAGTGCTAAAATAGTTTTCATACTTCTATAAATGTGCAAAAGTAAAAGGAGTTTTTGATTTACAATGGAAACAATATATCTAGACCATGCCGCGACTTCACCTATGCATCCTACAGTAATTGAAGTGATGACGAAGGCAATGAATGAAGTATACGGTAATCCTTCGAGCATTCATACAGCAGGGCGTGCAGCGCGAAAGGTTTTAGATGATGCTCGCACAGTGCTAGCAAAGGCAATTGGTGCAAAAGATAATGAAATTATCATAACAAGTGGTGGTACTGAAGCTGATAATACCGCCATTTTTGGTGTTGCCTATTCTCAAAAATCAAAGGGTAAGCATATTATTACAACTCAAATTGAACATCATGCAGTTTTAAATGCCTGTGAAAAGCTTGAAAAAGAAGGATTTGAAGTAACTTATTTGCCAGTAGATATAGATGGAAGAATCTCTTTAGAACGTTTTAAATCAGAGCTTCGAGAAGATACAATCCTCGTAACGATTATGTATGGAAATAATGAAGTAGGAACGATTCAGCCTATTTCTGAAATTGGAGAATTGTTAAAGGAACATCAAGCCATCTTCCATACAGATGCAGTTCAAGCTTTTGGCATTGAAAAACTAGATGTCGATTCTCTAAATGTTGATCTTTTAAGTGTATCAAGTCATAAATTAAATGGTCCAAAAGGTATTGGTTTCTTATATCAACGAACTGGTACGCCAATAACAGCGACATTTTTAGGCGGTTCACAAGAAAAGAAAAGACGTGCAGGTACTGAAAATGTTCCCGCTGCTGTTGGATTTGCAAAAGCTGTGGAAATCTCTCAACAAGAAATTCAATCAAAACAAGAGAAGTATCGACAGTTCCGTAGATTATTTTTACAAGTCTTAGACAATGAAAACGTTGACTATAAAGTTAATAGTAATGGGAAACATACATTGCAGCATGTGTTAAATATTAGCTTTAAAGGGATGGAAGTAGAATCCTTTTTAGTGAATTTAGATATGTCTGGTGTATATGCCTCAAGCGGTTCTGCATGTACTGCTGGTTCAATTGATCCTTCCCATGTGTTAGTATCGATGTTTGGACGTGAAGCGGAAGAGCTTCGTAATTCAATCCGCTTTAGCTTTGGATTAGGGTTAACAGAAGAACTAATTATACAGGCAGCTGAACGAACGGCGAAAATTGTAAAAAGACTTGCGAACTAAAAGAAAAAGGTGAAGATTATGGTAGAAACAAGAGACCCATCACAAATTCGTGTCGTTGTTGGAATGTCTGGTGGGGTCGATTCGTCTGTTGCGGCCTATTTATTAAAAAAACAAGGTTATGACGTAATCGGAATTTTTATGAAAAACTGGGATGATACAGATGAATTTGGTGTATGTACAGCAACTGAAGATTACGATGACGTAATTAAAGTATGTAACCAAATCGGAATACCCTACTATGCAGTAAACTTTGAAAAACAATATTGGGATAAGGTCTTTTCTTATTTCCTTGAAGAATATAAAGCAGGTCGTACTCCAAACCCGGATGTTTTGTGTAATAAAGAAATTAAATTTAAAGCGTTTCTTGAACATGCAATGAAATTGGGAGCGGATTATTTAGCAACTGGCCATTATGCTCGAGTGGAAGAACGTGATGGAGAAGTTGTGATGCTGCGCGGTGTTGATAACAATAAAGATCAAACGTATTTTTTAAATCAATTATCCCAAGAACAATTGAAGCATGTGATGTTCCCAATTGGCGACATTGCAAAGCCAGAAGTACGCAAAATTGCTGAGGAAGCAGGACTTGCAACAGCAAAGAAAAAAGATTCAACAGGAATTTGCTTCATTGGAGAACGTAATTTTAAAGAATTTTTAAGTCAATATTTACCTGCGCAACCTGGTAAAATGGAAACATTTGATGGGAAAGTAATGGGGCAACATGACGGATTAATGTATTATACAATCGGTCAACGTCATGGTTTAGGAATCGGCGGAGATGGTGATCCATGGTTCGTATTAGGAAAAGATTTACAACGTAATGTTTTATACGTAGGTCAAGGCTTCCATCATGATGCATTGTATTCAACATCTTTAAAGGCAGTAAAAATGAGTTTTACATCGAATAAACCAAAACCTTCTAAATTTAGCTGTACAGCAAAATTCCGCTATCGACAAGAAGATACACCTGTTGAAGTGGAACTATTAGAAGATGGAACAGCCCATATTACATTTGCTGAACCTGTACGTGCAATTACTCCAGGTCAAGCAGTTGTTTTATATAATGGTGATGAATGTCTTGGTGGCGGTACAATTGATGAAGTATTTAAAAATAGTGAAAAATTAATGTACGTAGGGTAGGCGGCCGATTTGGTCGTCTATCGTTTTGAGGTGAAAGTATATGGATTACAATGAAATGGGAATAAAAGCATTTCAAGAAAAGCGTTATGAAGATGCTGCAAAAGCATTTACAGAAGCGATTGAAAACAATCCGAATGATGCGATTGGTTACGTCAATTTTGGTAACTTATTAGCTGCATTGAACGACAATGAGCGTGCAGAACGCTTTTTCCAAAAAGCGATTACTGTTGATGAAACTACTGCTACTGCTTATTATGGTTTAGGAAATTTATATTATAATGCGGAAAGATTTATTGAAGCAGCAAAGCTATATCAAAAATCTATTGAGCATGGGATTCAAGGGGCAGATGCTTATTATATGTTAGCGAAATCATTTGAAAAAGATGAAAAGCAAAAATTGGCACTTCCTTATATGCAACGAGCAACTGAACTTGCACCTAACGATATACAAATACGATTATCTTATGGCATTTTACTTTGTTCTTTGGAAATGTTTGATACAGCAAAGGGGGAGTTAGAGTTTGTTCTTGAACAAGATTCTAAAAACGCAGATGCCCATTATAATTTAGGTGTATTGTATGCTGTTGCCACAGAAGATACAGAAAAAGCAATGGAACATTTAAAAGAAGCTTATACGTTAGAACCTAAATTTGATCAAGCAAAATATATTTATGATATGATCAGCCAACGGTTTAATTAAAATGAAAAGGTCGACCAAATAAGGTCGGCTTTTTTATTTTGTATAAAAATTTAAGAAGAATGAAATTATTTTTTAGATAAATAATAAGATACGCAATTAATATATTTTCTGCTTTTTTAAAATACTGCGTGAACTAAGAAAACTTTGAATTATTTTTTATCTAAGTATTAAGCATTTCATTTGGTACTATATTACCTATATTTTAATTATGAAACAGCTTGGATTGATAATTGAAATAAAATTTTGATTTTTTATAAGTAGGTGTCTTTATGAATATTTTGTGGGGTTTTTTAGGTATTATCGTTATTTTTATTATTGCCTTTTCTTTATCGAGCAATCGGAAATCGATTAATTGGAGAACTATACTTGCAGGTTTAGCCATTCAGTTGATTTTTGCTTTTATCGTTTTAAAATGGGAACTAGGTCGAAAAGTTTTATTAGGCATATCGAATGCAGTCCAAGATTTAATTAGTTACGCGAATGAGGGGATTTCCTTTGTATTTGGTCCTTTAGCAGACACAAATTTCACAGGTGGTATGGTATTCGCACTAAGTGTGTTAACGATTATAATTTTCTTCTCTTCTTTAATCTCAGTATTATATTTTCTTGGAATTATGCAGCTTGTCATCAAAATTCTTGGTGGGGGACTATCAAAAGTTTTAGGGACAAGTAAAGCTGAATCAGTAAATGCAGCAGCAAATATATTTGTAGGTCAAACAGAAGCACCTTTAGTCATTCGTCCTTTTTTAAGTAAGATGACAAAATCTGAAATTTTTGCTGTTATGACAGGTGGATTAGCGTCCGTATCGGGTTCTGTATTGGTAGGGTATTCATTATTAGGAGTTCCATTAGAATATTTAATTGCTGCAAGTTTTATGGCAGCTCCAGCCGGCTTAGTATTAGCAAAGCTTATGATTCCTCAAACAGAAGATGTTGATGATTCGAATTTCACTTTAGAAAAGGATTCAGATTCGGTCAACGTAATTGATGCAGCAGCTCGTGGTGCTAGTGACGGAATGAAACTAGCTGTCAATGTTGGTGCGATGTTACTTGCATTTATTGCTTTAATAGCATTAATAAATAGAATTATTGGTGGTATTGGTAGTATTTTTGGAGCTGAAGGTATTACACTAGAGGGGATTTTAGGTTATATATTTTCACCTTTAGCGTTTGCAATTGGAGTTCCTTGGGATGAGGCAGTAAAAGCAGGTTCATTTATAGGACAAAAATTAGTATTAAATGAATTTGTGGCATATTCAAATTTCGCTCCTGAAATTCCATCACTTTCTGAAAAGACTGTTATGATTATTAGCTTTGCTTTGTGTGGTTTTGCTAATTTAAGTTCAATGGCAATTTTAATTGGTGGACTAGGTGCTATGGCGCCTAATAAACGTCCAATTATCGCAAATTTAGCTGTCAAAGCTGTAATTGCAGGGACATTAGCATCTTTACTTAGTGCTTCAATTGCTGGTATGTTCTTATAAAATAAACCGCGTAATTCAGTATCATCCTGAATTGCGCGGTTTTTATTATAAAATAGCATTTTATTTCCTTTTACAATAAGTGACAACATCACGATATTTTAAGTCGCCACCAAATATGTCTAATGCGCTCCCAATTGTAACGTGTAATTTTCCTTCAGATAACTTTTCAAATTTTTGTAAATCCTCTATGGAACGAACACCACCTGCATAGGTTGTAGGAATGGAAGTCCATAGTGCTAAATCTTGGACTAATTCTTCCTGCATTCCACTACGTTTTCCTTCAACATCAACTGCATGAATTAGTAACTCATCACAATATTGTTCAATAAAAGGAATTGTTTTTTCATTTACTTCAAAGTCACTGAATTTTGTCCATTTATCTGTTACGACAAACCATTTGCCATCTTTTTTTCTACAGCTTAAATCAATAACAATATGTTCTTTACCAACTGCCTCCACTAGATTTTTTAATCGTTCCATATCTAATTGGCCATCATGGAAAATATAAGATGTAACGATAATATGAGATGCACCCGCATCAATAAATTTTTTTGCATTGTCAGCAGTAATTCCACCACCAACTTGTAAACCGTTAGGATAGGCTTGTAATGCTTGTAATGCCGCTTCTTCATTGCCTTTTCCTAACATAATGACATGTCCACCTGTTAATTGGTCTTGAGCAAACATATTTGCATAATATGAAGAATCTTTTTCAGAAATGAAATTTTCAATTACTGTTTGATCTTCATATCCTAATGTACTGCCGACAATTTGTTTTACTTTTCCGTCATGTAAATCAATGCAAGGTCTAAATTCCACGTAGTCCACTAATCCCTTCTCTAAAACATCAAAAAATTTATATTCAAAATCATACTTAAATTATCATATCATCCGTCATAGAAAATATCGAGTTGCCTTTAGTAGCTTGATTATTTAAGACAGCTAAAATTTGATATGGTAAAATCAAAAGTACGAAAAAGGTAGTAAAGAGGGGTTAGAAGGATGGCAGAAAATCTTGATTTATTCGAAGTAAATAAATTGTTTATCCTTGGCCGTCCAATTGTGTCAATATTTCATAATGCAACAAATATGTATTCAATTGTTCGTGTAAAAATTCAGGAAACAAATTTACAATATGATGATAAAGAAATGATTGTCGTTGGGTATTTCCCAAAACTTAATGAAGATGAACTATATCGTTTTACAGGTATTATGAAAACTCATCCAAAATACGGTTTGCAATTCCAAGTAGAAACCTTCGTGAAAGAAGTGCCTGCAACTGAACAAGGTATTATTCATTATTTATCAAGTGATTTATTTCCTGGTATTGGTCGCAAAACTGCGGAAACAATCGTTGAAAAATTAGGCGTTGATGCAATAAAGATCATAATGGAGGATCCATATGCATTAGACTCTGTTCCGCGATTAAATGATGAAAAAAAGATAACGATTAAGCAAACTCTAGAATCCAACCTTGGTCTTGAAAAAATTATGATCCAATTAAATGATTGGGGATTCGGTCCTCAGCTTGCGATGAAAATTTATCAAACATACCGAGAAGAAACGATTCATTTATTAACGGAGAATCCATATCGGTTGATTGAGGATGTGGAAGGTATTGGGTTTGGACGTGCTGATGAGCTTGGTGCTCGCCTTGGTATTGTAGGTGCTCATCCAGATCGAATAAAAGCTGCTGTTTTACACGTCTTAACGGATGCCGCACTGTCTGAAGGCCATGTTTTTCTAGATGCAGAGCATGTATTACCACAAGTGAAAACAATGCTTGAACAAAGTCAGAGAGAAGAAATACCATATGAAGCGATTTCAAAAGCGATTATTGAAATGCGGGAAGAAAGTAAAATTTGTGGTGAAGAAACACGACTTTATTTACCTTCTCTTTATTTTAGTGAAATTGGAATTGCTTCCAAAATATTAGATTTACTAAATCATCAAGATAAACATCAAAGTTTTACGAAGGATGAAATAAGAAAAGCAATCGGTGAAGTAGAAGAACGCCTAAAAGTATCCTATGCAGAAACGCAAGTAAAAGCCATCGAATGCGCACTTAATTCCTCTGTTATGATTCTGACAGGAGGACCGGGAACAGGAAAGACAACTGTTATTCGAGGTCTTGTGGAAGTCTATGCAGAGCTTCATGGTTTGTCACTTAATCCAAAAGATTATGCCCAAAAGGAAGAACCATTCCCAATCGTTCTAGCAGCTCCAACAGGTAGAGCAGCTAAGCGACTAGCGGAATCTACAGAACTTCCTGCTATGACGATTCATAGATTACTCGGATTTAATGGACAAGAGAAAGATGAGGAAACTGAGAGAGAAGTTGAAGGTAGATTAATCATAATTGATGAAATGTCGATGGTTGATACATGGTTAGCTCATCAACTTTTAAAGAGTTTAGGTGAGGACGTACAAGTCGTATTTGTAGGTGACCAAGACCAATTGCCACCAGTCGGTCCAGGACAAGTACTAAAAGACTTACTAGCTTCCAATCAAGTTCCAACCGTTGAATTAATCGATGTTTATCGTCAAGCAGAAGGTTCAACGATTATTGAACTTGCCCATCAAATTAAAAAGGGCAATATTCCAAATACAATTACTGAAAAAACAACCGACCGTTCGTTTATAAAAGCATCTGCCTCACAAGTTGCAAGTGTTGTGACACAGGTTGTTAAAAGCGCTGTTGCAAAAGGGCAATCAATTCGTGACATTCAAGTACTTGCGCCGATGTATAAGGGACCAGCAGGAATTGATATGTTAAATAAGCAAATTCAAGAGCTTGTAAACCCGAATGTTGATGGGACTCGGAAAGAATTAGTGTTTGGTGATGTCGTTTATCGAATTGGTGATAAGGTCTTACAATTAGTCAATCAGCCTGAAAGTAATATTTTTAATGGTGATATGGGAGAGGTAATTGCTATTATTCGAGCGAAAGAAACAGTGGAAAAACAAGATTTACTTGTTGTTTCTTATGATGGCAATGAAGTGACGTATCAGCGTGGGGATTTAAATCAAATTACCCTTGCTTATTGTTGTTCAATTCATAAGTCACAAGGTAGTGAATTTCAAACGGTCATTATGCCGATTGTCCGCGGATATTCGAAGATGCTACGCCGAAATCTCCTTTATACAGGTATTACACGGGCGAAAAACTTTTTAATACTTTGTGGAGAGCCGGATGTTTTTGCCGCGGGTTTAGCAAAAACTGATGATTTACAACGGTTAACAAGCTTAAAAGCTAGATTAAATCCAATGGAAGTAGAAGATATAGAAATTGTAGAGGTTGAAACCGATTCAAAGGACGACACAGTAAAAAATAATGCTCCAACTGAAGTGAAAGAACAGCAAGCGATGTTTTATATGAAGGGGGAAGTGTTGGAACCTGTTTTGAATACGGAAACGGCTCCATACATTCATCCGCTAATTGGGATGGAAGGGATTTCGCCATACGATTTTGTGGAAGAGTAACTTGAATTAATAAATAGACGATTTTTTAATGTTCCAAGCCAACTAGGAGAACTAATTCAAGTTACTGAATTAGGTGCTAAGTGCCCGAATCGGAAGCCAAGTGCCCAAACAAAGAGCCAAGTGCCCGAATCGTAACCCAAGCGCCCGAACGAAGATCCAAGTCCCCGATTAGGAGCAAATTTTCCCCTTCATACGCATATAGTAACATGATAAATAAGCGGAAGGTGGAAACTATTGATTAATTCAAACGTCACTCAGCAAGCTCGGTTTATTACAGTAACTGGAAATTCTCAAATACAAGCACAGCCTAATTTTGCGAAAGTACAGATTGAGGTAAGTACACAATCTAATGATGTGACAAAAGCGCAAAGAGAAAATGGGATAAAGATGAACCAAGTGATTCAATCGCTATTAGCATTAAATATAGCGCGTGATGATATCCAAACGGCTTTTTATAACGTATTTCCAAAATATGATTATATAGAAGGAAAACAAGTGTTTAGAGGCTATGAAGTGACAAATGCTTTAACAGTTAACATTCGAAATATAAGTCAAGTAGGATTGGTCATTGATACAGCAATTAAAAATGGAGCAAACCGTATTTCTCAGCTAGAATTTAAATTAGATAATGAAGATGCTTATCAAAAACGAGCCCTTCAACTTGCTCTACACAATGCAAATGGCAAGGCACAGGCAATTGCCCAGTCATTACAACTACCTCATATGCCTCAACCAATAGCGATAGAGGAGGAAAGTGTAGGAGGGCCAATATTATATCGAACAGTTGCTATGACTGAGCAATCCTTTAATACGCCAATTGAACAGGGTACTATCGCGATTAATGCTGTAGTTAAGGTGAAATATCAATATTAAAAAATTAGGAGAACTATAAAAGAAATGTTCTCCTTTTTATTTATAGGAAGGAGAAAGATTAATTGTCAAAATATGAACAAAAAACTAAAGTAACGGATAACAGTGTATTTGAATTTATTGAAACAGTAGATAGTCTTAAAAAACGGGAAGATGCTTATAAGCTATTAAAAATATTTCAAGAAGCTTCTGGGTTTGAGCCAAAAATGTGGGGGCCAAGCATTATCGGCTTTGGTTCATATCATTACAAATATGATACTGGTCATGAAGGCGATGCACCGTTAGTTGGATTTTCGCCAAGAAAAGCGAAAATAAGTTTATATTTTGCTACAGGCGATCAAGAACGTGAAAAAACTCTTGAACGATTGGGCAAGCATACAAAGGGGAAAGCTTGTGTCTATATTAATAAGTTGGCAGATATCGATGAGGAAGTGCTAAAAGAATTAATAAAACAATCGATAAAGTTTTTACAAAATTTATATCCTTTGCAATAATTCGAAACTTTTTTAATGCATTTACGTAAATATTAAAGGAAATTAATTTGGGAGGTTTTACTATGTCATTTTTTAATAAAATGTTAGCTAGTATTGGTGTTGGTTCCGCAAAAGTTGATACTAAGTTAGAAAAATCTTCGTATACTGCTGGTGAAACGATTCGTGGTGAAGCTGAAGTTTATGGGGGTAATGTAGAGCAACAAATTGATGCAATTTATTTAACGTTATATACAACTTATATTAAAGAAGTTGATGACAATAAATATACTGCCAATGCACCGGTACAAAAATTTAAAGTAAGTGATCCTTTTATTGTTCAAGTGAATGAAACGAAATTTATTCCATTTTCTTTTAAATTACCATTTGATGTACCGATTACAGTTGGAAAGACAGAAGTTTGGGTTGCAACAGAACTAGATATTCGAAGTGGGGTAGATGCTCAAGACCGTGACTATATCGAAATCCGACCATCACAACTTGCTTCACAAATTCTCGAAGGGATTCAACAAATCGGTTTCAGACTTCGTAAAGCTGAATGTGAACAAGTATCATATCGTTATAGAAGCCACTATCCATTCCTTCAAGAGTTCGAATTTGTTCCTACAGGAGGGATGTTTAGAGGGAAATTGGATGAATTAGAAATAGTGTTCCTCTCACAAACGGAAAGCCAAGCAGAAATTTTAATGCAAGTTGACCGTAAAGCAAGAGGGTTTGGGGGCTTTTTAGCTGAAGCGTTAGACGTGGATGAAAGCCATGTACGATTGACGATTAAACAACAAGATTTACATAATATAGGGGAAATATTGAGACAAACAATTGAGAGATATGCTTAATAATATTAAGAAGGAGTGATAACTTTTGTTGTCGCTTCTTCTTTTTGTTTAAGGGTTTGTTTCAAGTTATAGCCTCCGTTTGTCACAGTATCTTCTTTTTGGGAAAGTCCTTCTTTTATTGTGTTAATTAACTTCTCGTGCAAGTTCTTGAAGTCTTTTTATATCAATAATCTCGTATCCTTTGTTAGACTTTTTTATAATTTTCGACTGACAAAATTGCGAAATTGTGTACAATAAATGCCGATAGGAAACACCTAAATATTCACTAATCTCCGTATGTTTTTCTTTATAAAAGTTATCATCAGAAGACAGTAAAATGAATGCAGCTAAACGATTTTCAAGAGGGTAGGCTTGTGTTTGACTAAATCTAGTTGTAGTTAAGGTCATTTTATTTCCTAAAAATAAGCAAAGCTCACGCAAAAATACAGAATCAGCAAGTAATTTTTGTTTGCAATCAAAGTAAGGTAGTGAAAAGCAAATGGTTTTAGTTACCGTTTTGATGCCTTTTGTATATTTTTGAGCATTTAGTAATTCAACTTCGCCCATAAAACTAGGTGATGTAATGAAATTAATTAAAGATACTTTCCCGTTCTTATGAGTAACATACAACTTTGCCTTTCCTTCCACCATGTAATAAAGACATTCTGGTTGGGAACCTTCATGAAATATAAATTCACCTTTTTCAAATTCACAAACCTGGATATATGAAGATATATCGAAAGAAAAGAATTTTTGAAATGAATATTTTTTTATGTAGTAGTCTTTACTTTTGCCTGTTAATATCCGCAACATAAGCCCTCCAGTTATAAAAAACAATCTTTTGAAAAAATAGTACGCAACCAAAAATATGAAAGAATTTTCTCAACATAATAAAAAATATGAGATATCTCACATTATTTTAAATGACTTGGTGCTATCATTCAATATAGATTGGAGGATTAAACGTACGATGAATAATCAACGATGGTTATCTCAAAATTTCTTTATATTTTTCTTTACTTGGGGAGTATTTCTTCAATATTGGTCAGGTTGGTTAACAGGGGCAAAGGGGTTATCTGTTCATGAAGTTGGCTTTATTATGGGATTTGGCTTAGTAGCAAGAGCAGTTTCTACAATGTTCATTTTCCCTAATATGTCGAAATACTTAAGTGATAAAAGATTAACTAAAGTATTAGTTATAAGCTCATTAATTGTTGCAATTTTGTATATACCCTTTAATTCTTTTGAAGCGTTATTCATAATTACAATGCTTTTTTGCTTATTTTATCCATCCCTTTTAGCAGCAATTGAAAGTAGTGCTTCTACACTTGTACAGCAAACACATATCCATTATGGAAAAAGTCGATCATATGGTTCAATCAGCTTTGTGATTTCGGTATTTATTCTTAGTATTATTATTGGCTATGCTGGGGAAAAAGCAATTTTATGGTGTATGATTGGATATTTAACGATTATGTTAATCCTACAATTAATGCCAGCACCAGAAGTACTATCTATTAGACCAACAGCTGAAGATCGCAGTCAATCTTTTTCAATGAGAAGCTTGTGGAAAATTAAAGGATTCTCAGTTGTAATGGTTATTGTGATTTTATTACAAGGTGCCCATGCATCTTATTATAATTATAGTTACATATATTTACAGCAATTTTTACAGGTTAATACTTTTTATATTGGCATTATATTGAACGTTGCAGTGTTATTTGAAATATTATTCTTTTTAAAAGTAGATCATCTCTTTTCTAAATGGAAAACGTCAACTTTATTATTAGTCGCGGCAATTGGTTCAACTTTAAGATGGATATTAATTTTTATTTTCCCAAATGTGTGGGTTTTTGTTTTGTCGCAATCTTTACACGCATTAGGATTTGCTATGGCACATTATGCATTTGTTCAATACATTACACATCATTTGCCAAAGCAACAGCTATCTAACGCACAAGGTATGTATAATGCTTTAGCAATGAGTTTAAGTGCTGCTGTGCTTACATTATTTGGAGGCTATTTATATGATATTTCTCCAAGTCTTGCATTTTTGGGTATGATTGTTTTTACTATTCCGGCAATTATCATTATTATCTTTTCGAAAAAAATGTATCAATACTAAAAAATCGCTCCTATTTATTAGGAGCGATTGCTTTTTTTCTTAAGGAATATTTCACAATTAATCCAATAGTAATGACAGCAAGGACTAAAATTGCTTCAAATTTATAAATTGCATCTTGCGTTTGGAAGAACGGTGCAACGTAAGCATCATGAACGATCATTTTAGCAGAAGTCCACGCTAAAACCGCGGCACCTAAGACGATAATAAAAGGGAAATTCTCCATTAATTTTGTTACAAGAGTACTACCCCAAACAACAATAGGAATTGAAATTAATAAACCGATTGCAACGAGTATAAAGTTCCCATGAGCAGCCCCTGCAACTGCAATAATATTATCAATTCCCATTAATAAGTCAGCTAAAAGAATCGTTCCTATTGCTCCCCAAAAATTTTTTTTACTTGGTTTGACGTTGATGTCCTCTTCAGTAAGTAACAGTTTATAAGAAATATACAGCAATAATACACCACCGATTAGAAGTAGACCATCGAATTCAAGTAATTTGACGGCAATTAATGTTAATACAATTCGAATAAAGATGGCGCCAAAAGTACCCCAAAATATTACTTTCTTTTGTTGATTTTTAGGCAAATTTTTTGCTACAAGTCCAATTAATAAAGCATTATCACCTGCAAGAACTAAATCAATAAAAATGATAGAAAGTAAGGCGGTAAAAAATTCAATTGAAAACATGTCCATTATGTATTCGCTCCAATCTTTCGTCGTCCATAAATACTCCATGCAAAATCAGTATATGAATAGCACCTATAAGTTTAGAAGTTTATAATCTTTCTAATATTGAAACCAATAGGGAAGTATGGTAGGTTCTTAATAATTTAAACTTCAAGCTATTTTGAGGAGGATGATGGCATGATAAGAAAGCTTTCGAATGAAGATCATGAAATAGTGATGGAATTTGTTAATAAAAGGCCTGCTGAAAATTTATTTATTATTGGAGATATAGAGGCTTTTGGATATGATACTGATTTCCAAACGTTATGGGGACAGTTTAATAAAGCAGGTGAATTAATAGCCGTTCTACTAAAATTTGAAAGCAATTATATTCCTTACGCAGAAGAACTATTTGATGTTGAAGAATTTGCCAAAATAATTAATTCCGATCCAAATATGCGAGAATTGTCTGGTTTAAAACAAATAGTAGAGCAACTAGCTCCTCACATACCAAGAACGATACGAAGTGAAAATTCGTTTTATTACGCAAAATGCCAAAAGCTCAAAATAGATAAGGAAGATAAGCAGCTTCAACATGTTGAAAGATTATCTATAAGCGATATCGAAGAAAATGTGAAGCTGCTAAAAACTGTTCCAGAATTTAAAACTGCAACAATAACGGTGGAATCGAAAAGAAAAATTTTGGAGTCTAAAACAGGTCGAACGTATTTTATTTGTGTTGACGGTGAGATGGTGACAACTGCATCAACAACAGCTGAAAATAGAAAATCTGCCATGGTTATTGCTGTTGCAACAAAAGATCAGTATAAACGAAAAGGCCTAGCAACTGATTGTATGATTAAGTTATGCAAAGATTTACTTGCTGAGGGAAAAGAACTATGTTTATTTTATGATAATCCAGATGCAGGAAAAATTTATAAGAGACTCGGCTTTGAAGATATTGGTTTTTGGAATTTATATCGATATGAATAATATAGTTATAATTGACACGCTCTGTTCATTTTCATATAATTTAGAACAGAATATGATGAAAACTATGATGGAAAGAGTACGTTTTTGTTGGCGTTTAAGAAAGAGATTCCCTAGGCTGAAAGAATCTTACGACTAGCATTAACCGAAAGCTACTCCAGAGTGCAGCTAACCCCTGCCGTTCACTTACGTTACAGTGCTTGAGATATAAGTTTGGCTTGTCTACTTCAGCTTTTTAATATAAGGCTGAAAAGAAATCGCTTGCCAGTCGAGGCGTGACGAGTGAAACAACCGCAGTGACCAAATAAGGTCATGAGGATTGTTGAACAAGGAACAACGAAGAATGAAAGCGATTGACTTCAGCCGACTTATAAATTAGGGTGGTACCGCGAGATATAGTCTTCGTCCCTTTTGGGGATGAAGACTTTTTATTTTGGCATTTTTTGATTTGGCGGGATTAATTAAGAATTTGGCGGAATTGCACTCGAGTTTGACGGGATTTTTTTAAGTTTTGACGGAATTACAGTCGAAGTTGGCGGAATTATACTAAACTTATCTCAATAATCAAATTCGTACCTAAATACTTTCATCGCCTACAATTAAAACAAACTATTTATTAGGAGGAAATTTAAATTGAAAGCAACAGATATTCGTCGCAAATATTTGGAATTTTTCATTGAAAAAGGACATGCTCAAGAACCATCAGCACCACTAGTACCAATTAATGACCCATCATTACTATGGATTAACTCGGGTGTAGCTACACTAAAAAAATATTTTGATGGTCGTGTTATTCCTGATAATCCACGTATTACAAATGCACAAAAATCTATTCGTACGAATGACATTGAAAACGTAGGGAAAACTGCGCGTCACCATACATTTTTTGAAATGTTAGGCAACTTTTCAATTGGCGATTACTTTAAAAAGGAAGCGATTCACTACGCTTGGGAATTTTTAACGGATCCAAAATGGATGGGCTTTAATCCAGATCTTTTATCAATTACAATTCATCCAGAAGATCAAGAAGCCTATGATATTTGGAAAAATGAAATTGGTATTCCCGAAGAACGTTTAATTCGTATCGAAGGAAACTTCTGGGATATTGGAGAAGGTCCATCTGGTCCAAACTCTGAAATTTTCTACGATCGCGGACCTGAATATGGAAATGATGAAAATGATCCAGAATTATATCCAGGTGGGGAAAATGAGCGTTATTTAGAAGTATGGAATTTAGTATTTTCACAATTTAACCACAACCCAGATGGAACATATACTCCGCTGCCAAAACAAAACATTGACACAGGTATGGGATTAGAACGTATGGCATCTGTTGTACAAAATGTTCCAACAAACTTTGATACAGACTTATTTATGCCAATCATCGAGAAAATCGAGGAATTTTCAAGCCGTACTTACAAACGTCCTGGTGAAATCGACTTAAAAGAGATTTTCGGTAGCGAAGAGGATGTAAATACACCATTTAAAGTGATTGCGGACCATATTCGTACTGTTGCCTTTGCAATTGGCGATGGTGCACTTCCATCAAATGAAGGACGTGGGTATGTTTTACGCCGTCTACTTCGTCGTGCTGTACGTTACGCGAAACAAATCGGAATTGAAAAGCCGTTCATGTTTGAATTAGTACCAACAGTAGGCGAAATTATGCAAGACTTCTATCCAGAAGTAAAAGAGAAAGCAGAATTTATTCAACGTGTTATAAAAAACGAAGAAAATCGTTTCCATGAGACACTTGATGGCGGTTTAGCAATTTTATCTGAAGTAATTGAAAAAGAAAAAGCAGCTGGATTAACTGTAATTCCTGGTGAAGATGCATTCCGTTTATATGACACATATGGTTTCCCTATTGAGTTAACAGAGGAATATGCTGAGGAAGCAGGTATGACAGTGGATCACGAAGGCTTTGAGCAGGCAATGGAGGCGCAACGTGAAAGAGCACGAGCAGCTAGAGCAGATGTTGATTCAATGCAAGTTCAATCAGAAGTTTTAGCGAACATTAAAGTGGAATCAAATTTTGTTGGTTATGACACTCTGAGAACTGAAACAACTGTTGTAGCAATGGTTGCAAATGGTCAAAATGTAGAAGTTGCTTCTGAGGGTGACGAAGTTCTTGTGATCCTAGCGGAAACTCCTTTCTATGCTGAAATGGGTGGACAGGTTGCTGACCATGGGACAATTGGCAATGATTCATTTAAAGCATTTGTAAAAGATGTACAAAAAGCACCAAATGGACAATCACTTCACACGGTTGTTGTTGAATCAGGTGAAATGCATTTAAATGATGCAGTAACAGCTATAGTAGACCGTGATGAACGTAATCTAATAGTTAAAAACCATACGGCAACACATATTATGCAACGTGCATTAAAAGATGTGTTAGGTGAACATGTTAACCAAGCGGGTTCTTATGTAGGACCAGACCGTCTACGTTTTGACTTCTCACACTTCGGCCCAGCAACAAAAGAAGAATTAGAAAAAATTGAACGTATTGTAAACGAGAAAATTTGGGATGATATTGAAGTAGTCATTGAAGAAATGCCAATAGCTGAAGCAAAAGCGATGGGGGCAATGGCATTATTTGGTGAAAAATACGGAGATGTAGTTCGTGTAGTACAAGTAAGTGATTATTCAGTTGAACTTTGCGGTGGTATTCACGTAAAAAGAACTTCAGAAATCGGTCTATTTAAAATCGTATCTGAAGGTGGTATTGGTGCTGGTACACGTCGTATTGAGGCTGTAACAGGAAAAGCAGCTTTTGAAGCTGTAAAAGAAGAACAACGCATTCTAGAAGATGCTGCAGCGTTACTAAAAGCAAATCCAAAAGATTTAGTAGCACGTGTTGAAAACTTACAGCATGAGCTGAAAGAACAACAACGTGAAAACGAATCATTGTCACAAAAAATTGCAAACGCACAAGCTGGAGCAGTTTTAGATAATGCCCAAAAAATTGGTGAAGTAACTGTATTATCAACAAAAGTTGAAGCAAAAGATAATAATCAACTTCGTCAAATGATGGATGACTTAAAAGAAAAACTTGAAAAAGCTGTAATTGTTTTAGGTGCTACTGATGGTGAGAAAGTAATGTTATGTGCCGGTGTTACTAAAGATTTAGTAGGTGGAAACTTCCATGCAGGAAATATTGTTAAATTAGTTGCAGAAGCTTGCGGCGGTAAAGGTGGCGGTCGTCCAGATATGGCGATGGCAGGTGCAAAAGATGCATCAAAACTTGATGAAGCTCTTGTTTCTGTGTATGATTACGTTAAATCAATTTAAATAGATGAAATTTTTCTTCCTAGTACAATTAATGGTTGAAATCGTCCTTTGATTATTTGATTGCTACGTATTATCGGTTATAATATAGAAAATGGAGATGTGCACGCTTGCCATCTCCTTATTTCTGAAAGCGAGGTGCTGGTCTTGAGTTCGTTTGATAAAACAATGAAATTTAGTTTCCCGGAAGAATCAATGGAACAAGAAGTAAAGCAAGTGATGTTGAAGGTGTACTCTTCACTAGAAGAGAAAGGCTATAATCCTACAAATCAAATTGTAGGGTATCTTTTATCTGGTGATCCGGCATACATCCCTCGCCATCAGGACGCAAGAAATTTAATACGCAAGCTTGAACGTGATGAAATTTTAGAAGAGCTTGTTAAATTTTATATTAGGAAGAATAACGAGGCATAATAAATTTATGAGAATTATGGGTTTAGACGTTGGCTCAAAAACAGTCGGCGTAGCTATTAGTGATGCATTAGGTTGGACGGCTCAAGGGATTGAAACTGTAAAAATTGATGAAGAAACAGGCGACTACGGTATAGCACGTATAAAAGAGCTTGTAAAGGAATATGCTGTTACGGAATTCGTAGTAGGATATCCAAAAAACATGAATAATACAGTTGGTCCACGTGGCGAAGCTTCCGAGAATTATAAAAAATTATTGGAAGAAACATTCGATTTGCCTGTAAAACTTTGGGACGAACGTTTAACGACAATGGCTGCGGAACGAATGCTAATTGAAGCAGACGTAAGCCGCAAAAAACGTAAAAAAGTAATCGACAAAATGGCGGCTGTTATGATCCTACAAGGATATTTAGATAGCAAGAATTAAACTTTGCGAAAAGCAAAGTTTAATTCTCTGCCCCGAAAGCGTTAGCGGCAGGGGCAAAAAATAAAAGTTGGTGCATAATAAAGTGTAGCAAGTTTTAAATTTAATGAAGAGGTGACCAATAATGGTACATGAACACAATCACGAACATGAACATCGACATATTACAATTGTAGATGAAAACGGAAATGAACAACTATGCGAAGTACTTCACACTTTTGATTCTGAAGAATTCGGTAAATCATATGTTCTTTATTCTTTAGTAGGTGCTGAAGAAGATGATGAAGGACAAATCGAAATTTTTGCATCAGCTTTTGTTCCATCTGAAAATGGTGAAGATGGGGAATTAGAACCTATTGAAACTGAAGCAGAATGGGATTTAATTGAAGATGTTTTAAATGCACTTGAAGATGAATTTGATGATGAAGAAGAATAATAATTAGTAAAAATAAAAGGTAGGCTATTCATATGCCTACCTTTTTTTAACTAATAGAAGGGATGAGTGAAATGGAAGAACTATATTTTAAAGTATTAATGGATGATGGTTCGGATCAATTATGCAAAGTAGTATTCACGTTCGATAGCGATGATTTATCTTACGTACTATATTCTACTGTTGATGATGCTGGAAATGAAAGCGAAGAAATTTCAGCACTCCGTTATGAATTAGACGAGGATGGTAAAATGACAAACTTTACACCACTTGAAACAGAAGAAGAGTGGGATATGGTTGAAGAAGTGTTAAATACGTTAGTTGCAGAGTTTGGAGACGGCGAGGAAGATTACTTCACTATTTTTGATGAAGATGGTGAAGAAATTGAATGTGAGGTACTTCATCGATTTGAACTTAAAGATTTTAATAAATCTTATATTCTTTATACTTACGCTGAACAAGATGGAAGTGTTGGTGAAATCTTTGCTGCAGCATACGTTCCCGGTGACAATGGTGAAATAGAAGAACTTTTACCAATCGATAGTGATGAGGAATGGGAAAAAATTGAGAAAGAGTTAGAATTTATAAATCAATAATTAAGTATTAAACGCTAAAGCAAACTAATTGTTTTAGCGTTTTTTATCTCTTAATAGTGACGTAGGTATGTTAAATATAAACTGTACGAATTCATGCATACAATTTCTTTTTAGATCCTATAGGCTTAATTCGGGCACATAGAAACAAATTGGGGCGTATAGAACCGAATACGGGCACATAGAAACAAATTGGATCGCATAGAACCGAATACGTGCACATGGCAACAAATTGGGTCACATAGAACCCAAATATGGGCACATAGAAACGAATTCAATCACATGGAACTAAAAACGGTCACATAAATTGATTTCGATTCCATAGAAAAATCACCTATATAACATCTCTTTTAACCCGTAAAAAAGGTCAAACTATATTGTACCTCCAGATACGTTTTCGGCGCAGAAATAAGGCGTCTTTTACTCGCAAAAAACGTCTTATATTGTCACTATCTCTATTTTCTTGTATTATATTAGGAGATATGAGGGGGTACGTCGGTGGAATCAAAAAAGCATGAGATGATTAAAAAGATGAAGGAACGGAAAAAGGAAGGTAGAGTCGTGCGTCGAATTGTAACGGTTGTAACTCTTGTTGTACTATTAATTGTTGGGATTGTTGGGGTTAGTGGCTACTTCTATGTAAAGTCGGCATTAGAACCTCTTGATCCAGAATCAACAACTGAGATTCCTGTTGAAATTCCGATGGGTTCAGGGTTGAATACAATTGCAACAATATTAGAATCGAATGGTATTATTAAAGATGCACGTATTTTTAAATACTATACAAAATTCAAAAATGAGACAAGCTTTCAGGCTGGAAATTATACAATGACACAGTCAATGACTTTAGATGAAATTATTGAAAGTTTGAAAACTGGTAAAGTATATCGAGAACCTGTTTTTACTGTTACGGTTCCAGAGGGATTAACACTTGAGCAAATTTCCAACATAATCGAAAAAAATACGGAGTACACAGCCGATCAATTTATGGAAAAAGTAACGAATAGCCAATTTATAGAAGATATGAAGGGTACTTATCCGGAGTTACTCACTGAAGAAGTTATGGATGGTAACATTCGTTATACCCTTGAAGGTTATTTATATCCAGCGACTTATGCATTTTATGAAGAACATCCTTCATTAGAAGAAATTATTGCAACAATGATTTCTCAAACAAATGATATTATTGCTGAATATCGGTCAGTTCTTGAAGAAAAGCAAATGTCTGTACATGAATTGCTTACCTTTGCTTCACTTCTTGAAGAAGAAGCAACAGCCCAAACGGATCGTGAAACTATAGCAAGCGTATTTTATAATCGTTTAGAAGTTGAAATGCCATTACAAACAGATCCAACTGTATTGTATGCATTAGGAAATCATAAAGAGCAAGTTCTTTATGAAGATTTAGAAGTTGAAAATCCATATAACACTTATATAAATCAAGGTCTACCACCGGGTCCGATTGCAAACGCAGGGAAAAGTTCGATTGAAGCTGCACTTAATCCAACAGATACTAATTACCTTTACTTCTTAGCGGATAAAGAAGGAAATAATCATTTTGCAAAAACATACGACGAACATTTGCAAAATATAGACAAATTTTTACAATGATTATCTTTAATTAATTTAAGCTAATAAAAGACAAACTCTAGCAAAATAGAGTTTGTCTTTATAATGAATAAAGTAATTTATAATTTTCAACGATATATTTATAAAGATTATTCGCATTCCATCTGTTTTCGTGATATTATAAATTGTGATTTTTTTTGTACTGATTGGAAATGGGTTTTTTGAGTTTTTAAATCATATAGCTATGATTCAATTGTACCAACTTGTCGTTTGGTCTTTTTTCTTTTATAGACAATAAAATACTTGAATCGATAGGTATTACAATTACCAGTCCATTTATAGGTACATCAAAGCGTAATTAATAGTTTGAAAAGTTATCTTATTAAAAGGGGTTCGTACAATGGAATTTTCAAAAGAGTATATGGAATCCTTTATTAAACCACGCAATGAATTGTTTAGCGAAATGGAAACGTATGCAGAAATTCATCATGTACCGATTATGCAATTGCCAGCAATCGATGCTTTAATTCAACTGCTACGCATTCAAAAGCCAACTAGTATATTAGAAATTGGTACAGCAATCGGTTACTCGGCATTACGAATGGCAACTGCTTTACCGCATTGTAATATCGTTAC
This sequence comes from Bacillota bacterium, assembly GCA_023405135.1. Taxonomy (GTDB): domain Bacteria; phylum Bacillota; class Bacilli; order Bacillales_A; family Planococcaceae; genus Ureibacillus. The sequence continues at coordinate 28,418 of JAEXYZ010000061.1, forward strand.
AGTTGAAAGGGATTCAGAACGTGTCCAGGCGGCGAAGGAATTTATTGCTCGTTCTGAAGTGGCAAATCAAATTACGATAATTGAAGGTGATGCGTTGGAAGTAGACGATGAAAAGTTACATTCTACTTTTGATGCTGTTTTTATTGATGCTGCAAAAGGTCAATACATGCGTTTTTTTGAAAAGTATTCGCCACTTGTACCATCAGGTGGTGTTTTGTATATCGATAATATGTATATGCACGGGCTATCTGATTTAGATATAAAGGAAGTACCACGTAGAAAAAGAACGATGATCCGAAATTTAAAAACTTTCACTGACTGGATTATGAAACATCCTGAATATGATAGTACGTTTTTCCCTATCGGTGACGGTTTATTAATTTGTTTGAAGAGGTGACGTTAAATGAAAAAACCTGAATTGTTAGTAACACCTAAAACGGTGGAGCATATTAAAGTTTTAATTGAGGCAGGTGCAGATGCATTTGTAATTGGTGAACAAAAATTTGGTTTGCGATTAGCTGGTGAATTTTCAGTTTCACAAGTTGAAGAAGCAACAAAATTAATACATGAATCTGGCAAAAAAGTATATGTAGCAGTTAATGCATTATTTCATAATGATCGTCTAGATGCTTTAGATGATTATTTAAAGGAAATGCAAAGGATCGGTGTAGATGCACTTATTTTTGGTGATCCTGCCGTTGTGGTGTCAGTTCGTGAATTAGGCATAACTATTCCGCTGCATTGGAACCCAGAAACAATTGCTACAAACTGGTTCCAAGCAAATTATTGGGCTGATCGTGGAGCAAAACGCGCGGTGCTTGCTCGTGAACTTTCATTAGATGAAGTGTTAGAAATAAAAGAAAATGCAAGACCAGAAATTGAAGTTCAAGTACATGGCATGACATGTATGTTCCAATCAAAACGCTCTTTATTAGGAAATTATTTCTTATATCGTAATGAAGTAATGGAAGTAGAAAATCGTAAAGAAAATAAAAACATGTTCTTACATGACAAAGAGAGAAAAAATAAATATCCAATTTACGAAGACTTAAACGGTACACATATTTTTTCACCAAATGATATGTGTTTAATTGATGAATTAACGGAACTTTTCGAAGGTGGAATTGATTCATTAAAATTTGATGGTGTACTGCAAACTGAAGATTACATCACTACGACAACAAATTGCTACCGACAAGCAATTGATGCTTACTTTGATAAAGGTGAAGATGCTTATGAAGCAATTAAGGACGAGCTTTTATCAAAAATTGAAGAAATTCAACCATCAAACCGTCCATTAGATACTGGATTTATCTTCAAGGAAACAGTTTATTAAGATCGGAGGCTTTGAATTGTTACAATTAATTGAAAACGAAAAAATTCGTGAAACCGTTAATGGTAAACGTGTTATAACAAAAAAACCAGAATTACTAGCACCTGCTGGAAGTTTAGAAAAATTAAAAGTTGCGGTTCATTATGGAGCAGACGCAGTATTTATCGGCGGTCAAGAATTTGGGTTACGCTCAAATGCGGATAATTTCTCGATTGAAGAAATGCGTGAAGGTGTTGAATTTGCAAAAAAATACGGAGCAGTTGTATACGTAACAACAAACATTTTTGCACATAATGAGAACATGGATGGACTAGAAGAATATCTTCAAGCGATTGAAGGTGCAGGTGTAAAGGGAATTATCGTAGCGGATCCGCTAATTATTGAAACATGTCGTCGTGTTGCTCCTAAATTAGAAATTCATCTTTCTACACAGCAATCATTATCGAACTGGAAAGCTGTGAAGTATTGGAAACAAGAAGGTCTTCATCGAGTAGTATTAGCCCGTGAAGTTGGGGCAGAAGAAATGCTGAAAATGAAAGAAGAAGTCGATATTGAAATTGAAGCGTTCGTACATGGTGCGATGTGTATCGCTTATTCTGGTCGTTGTGTTTTATCAAATCATATGACTGCCCGTGACTCAAATCGCGGTGGATGCTGTCAATCATGTCGCTGGGACTACGATCTGTATGAAAATGTAGATGGACAAGAAAAGGCTTTATTTAATGAAGGTGATGCTCCATTTGCAATGAGTCCTAAAGACTTAAAATTAATCGAATCAATTCCACATATGATTGAACTTGGCATTGACTCTTTAAAAGTTGAAGGGCGTATGAAATCAATTCACTATGTGGCTACAGTAATTTCTGTATATCGTAAAGTTATTGATGCATACTGCGCAGACCCTGAAAACTTTAAAATAAAAAAAGAATGGTTAGAAGAGTTAGATCGTTGTGCTAACCGTGCAACTGCTTCAGCATTTTTTGAGGGTGAACCAAGCTATAAACAACAAATGTTTGGTTTCCATGCTTCGAAAATGAAATGGGATTTCGCAGGACTTGTACTTGATTATAATCAAGAAACACAAATGGTTACTTTACAGCAACGTAATTACTTTAAACCAGGCGATACGATCGAATTCTTTGGACCTGATATTGAGTCGTTCAAAATGGAAGTGGGCCAAATTTGGGATGAAGACGGTAATGAAATTGAAGTTGCAAATCATCCATTACAAATAGTGAAATTTAAAGTTGAGCGTCCGTTGTTCCCATACAACATGATGCGAAAGGAGAATAAATAAATGTCAAAGAAGCGTCCTATCGTCATCGGGATTGCAGGCGGTTCATGCTCGGGGAAAACGAGCGTAACACATGCCATTTATGATGTTTTCAGAGAGCATTCAGTAGTTGTAATTGAACAAGACTTTTATTATAAAAATCAAAGTCATTTAACCTTTGAAGAAAGATTAAAGACAAATTATGACCATCCGTTAGCCTTTGATAATGATTTATTAATTGAGCATTTAAACAATTTGCTGCAACGAAAACCGATTGAAAAACCAGTATATGATTACGTAAATCATACTCGTGCTGAAGAAGTTATACATGTTGAACCAAAAGATGTTATTATACTAGAAGGAATCTTAGTATTGGAAGATAAACGGTTACGTGATTTAATGGATATAAAATTGTTTGTAGATACAGATTCCGATTTACGTATAATTCGTCGCATTGAGCGGGATATTAAGGAACGAGGAAGAACAATTGATTCTGTAATCGAACAATATTTAACTGCAGTGCGACCAATGCATAACTTATTTATAGAACCAACTAAACGATATGCAGATGTCATTATTCCTGAAGGTGGAGAAAATGAAGTTGCAATCGACTTAATGGTAACAAAAATTAAAACAATTCTTGAAACAATGACAATTGTGTAATATGATGAGTAAGTATTGGAATAATTTAGTACCTTTCTAAGTTTATCAAATAACATACAACAATAAAATTCGGTTAATAGTTAAGTGAACAAAAAGGCTTCTAATAGTCCTTTATGTCTCATATGCTTAACTACTAACCGGGTTTTCTTATTACACTTTTTAAAAATGCATAAAGAAAACGATTGCATTATTAAAGATAAGGTGTATAGTATTGTTTCAAGTAAAATTATTGTAAGTAGTTAAGGAGTGAAATGTCTTGGCAAATGAAAAACAATATCCAATGACTTTAGCGGGTAAGCAAAAATTAGAGGAAGAATTAGAGCATTTAAAAACAGTAAAACGTAAAGAAGTTGTTGAACGAATTAAAATCGCTCGTAGTTTTGGAGATTTATCTGAGAACTCTGAATACGATTCTGCTAAAGAAGAACAAGGTTTTGTTGAAGGACGAATTTCTGCAATTGAATCAATGCTGCGTAATGCAATAATTATAGAGGAAGCAGAGGGTCAAAGTGATATCGTTACTTTAGGAAAAACAGTTACTTTTGTTGAATTACCAGATGGCGATGAAGAAGAATATACAATCGTTGGTTCAGCAGAAGCGGATCCTTTCGAAGGGAGAATTTCAAACGATTCTCCAATTGCAAAAGCATTACTAAATCATAAAGTTGACGATATTGTAAAACTAACAACACCAGGTGGAGATATGGAAGTACGTATTATTTCCATTAAAACTGCTAAATAATAAAAGTTCCGTTCAACTGGCTAATCATATACATAGCCAATCGAATATGAAATGACATAATAAAAATAAGCCTTCTCATATGTTATTGAGGCGGCTTATTTTTGTTTATAAACTATGCATTACTTATAATTCAAGGGTAATACATACTTTTCATTTATTATAATTGCTTAACAAATACATTAAAAATTGACAGTAATTATAGTCTTCTTTGATTGTTTATTGATAAAATAAAAGATATATGTGTCAAAGGAGGATTCAAGTCCCATGTCTAAAGAAGAACACAATATATTAACTCGTTCTGAAAAACGTAAACAGCGTAGTCAAAAGCGAAAAAAGATGGATCGTCTTTTAAATGTATTAATCGCGATTGTATCAATTCTTATTGTCTTAAATCTAATCGCCGTTTTTAATGATGATAATGATAAAGAAAATAAACAAGAACAAGTAAGTGAAACAACAGAAAATGAAAATGAAGAAGTTGCTAATCAAGATAACGAAGAAAATGAACAAAATACAGATAAGATAGATAATACTGAACAAAATAATGATGAATCTGTAAAAGCTGCTTCAAATAATGAATTAACACAAGTAATCGCTCAAGCTTCGAATGATCCAAATGTTGAAGAGGTGATTATTGATCCAAATTGGAAACCAACTTCAACTGGACAAACAGGCGAACATGTTTCAACTTATGAGGAAGGGCATATCGATTACGAAGAAAAACTTGTAACGTTTCGTAATGCTGTAAATCTTGAAGAGAATAATATTATTTTTTGGTCTGTAAAAAATAATGGAAGTGCTGATTCTTCTGTTGCTGTAGTTTCTTCAAAGGACCGCTCAGAAAAATATCGAATTTTCATTGAATGGGTGCAAAATGAAGGATGGAAACCAACGAAAGTAGAAAAACTTTCACAACTAGAAGGTACCTATTAACAATAAGCGTTGACGAATGACCATAATTTATTTATGTTAAATTATGTGTCAAGAATTGGAGGAAACGAATATGAAAATTGCTGTAATAGGTGCAATGGAAGAAGAAGTAGAATTACTTCGAAATGCACTCGAAAACTCAGAAGTAACTACAATTGCCAACAGTGAATATACAACGGGTACATATAAGGACAAAGAAGTTGTACTGTTGAAAAGTGGAATTGGTAAAGTAAATGCTGCCATGTCTACAACGGTTTTACTATATGAATTCAAACCGGATATTGTCATTAATACGGGGTCTGCTGGTGGATATGATCCAACATTAGAAGTCGGTGCAGTGGTAATATCTGATGAAGTTCGTCATCATGATGTTGATGTAACAATTTTTAATTATGAAATGGGACAAGTGCCACAAATGCCTGCAGCGTTTAAAGCTGATAAGCGATTAATTAACTTAGCTGAAGAAGCTGTGAGTGAAATTGGCGAACATCAATATGGTGTAGGACTCATTTGTTCTGGAGATTCGTTTATGAATGATCCTGAGCGTGTAGCAAAGGTGAGAGAGTATTTCCCACAAATGAAAGCGGTAGAAATGGAAGCTGCTGCAGTAGCGCAAGTGTGTTATCAGTTTAAGACACCGTTTGTTGTCATTCGAGCTTTATCTGACATTGCTGGGAAAGAATCAAATATTAGTTTTGACGAATTTTTACCAGTAGCAGCGAAGCATTCGACAGAAATTGTATTAAAAACAATTGAAAAACTGTAATCGTCATCGTTTGTTCATAAACGACCTTGACGGTATAGAAAAATTCAAAGTAATATATATTTATGGATGTATAGGCAAATTTTAAAGTCACAAATTAGGGAGGCAATTGCATGTTATTAATTATGGGAGCTTCTGTAGCCATTACAACGATTTTAGGAATTGTAATTTATGTCGGTGCTAGCGATTCATCAGTTTACCGTTAATAAATGTGCATATGAAAAAGTGTAGAAAGAGTAATAATTGACTTTGTCTACACTTTTTTATTATTAACATTCAAAGTATTGAGGCGAGCAACCTCATATAAGTATTTCCATGCTATTGGGTCATTTATATGGGTTGAAAAACACCCCAAAAGTTAGATTTTTGACTCTAACTTTTGGGGTGCAGCACCAGTGTGACGTTTTTGAAATGGAGAAAACCGGGACGAGCATCTGGGCTAGTCTAGAGCCTCCTCGTCGCTTGCTCCTGTGAGGAGTTGCTAGCTCTTCCCTTTAGAGTAGTCACCCCTTCATTCCAATAAAATTCAATACTTATCGTTAATGATCCACTTTTGTACTAGCCTAACTAAAGCTATTAATTCTTTAATAGTTACTTTCTAGCGCTAATAAGTTGTCATTTATAAAGCTCGTATAATTATTCAGGATATATTTGATTTTCAGCCTTTTTCGCTTCTTTCTCGGCTTGATTATGTTTAAATTGCTGATATAGTTTAACTAATGCTCTTTTTTCAATGCGTGAGACGTAACTTCTTGAAATTTTTAATTTTTTAGCAATTTCTTTTTGAGTTAAAGGGTCATTGTTATTTAGACCATATCGATAGACAATTATTTCAAGTTCCCGTGGTTCTAAAGTATTTAAGTATGCGTAAAGCTGTTCAAAGCTTTCTTTTTGCTCAATTTTTTCGATTGCCGGCTGTTCATCTAACTGAAGTAAGTCACGAATTTGCAAAGATTGTCCTTCTTTATCCACTCCGATTGGTTCGAAGAGTGATACGTCTTTTTGAACCTTCTTTTGAGCTCTTAAATGCATTAATATTTCATTCTCGATACACCGTGCAGCATAAGTGGCTAGTCGTGTCTTTTTATCAGGGGTATAACTGCTAACCGCTTTCATCAAGCCAATTGTACCAATAGATATATAATCGTCTAGTTGTTCATGCTGTGGATGAAATTTCTTAACGACGTGTGCTACAAGTCTCATATTTCGTTCGATTAAATCCAGCCTTGCTTGCTCATCTCCTGCCATAAATCGTTCTATACATTTTGCTTCTTCTTCCTTTGTAAAAGGTCGATGGAAAGCCTGCCCCTTTAAATACCCTAAAAATGTCGGAATATCTAACCAAAGCTGCATTAGTGACGCAAAGATCCCGCTCAGTTTACGTCATCCTTTCTGCCTTTTTCGACATTATATGATATTACCTTCAAGAAAATGAAAATGTATACGAATCTTATCGTAAAAAAATAATCGATGCACTCCGGTTTAAATGCATCGATTAAAAATTATACTTTTTTTAATGTAAATGTACTGACCATTAATATGGAAAGAATTGGGAATAAAAACATATAAAATTGAAATCCAACTGACGGGATAAGGAAATAAGAGAATGTTAAAAATGTTCCTGCTGCTGTAATTGGTAATCCTACAAAGTAGCCAGCTGATTCTGTAATATTAAAACGAGCTAAACGGAATGCACCAGCAGCGATATAAACAATAGTTAAAATAATTCCTGTTATACCGAAATTAGTCAATATATTTTCATACATTAATAGAGCAGGTGCTACCCCAAATGATATAATATCACCCATAGAATCTAATTGTTTTCCTAAATCTGATTCTTGATTTAGCTTCCGTGCTACTTTACCGTCGTAACGATCTAAAAAAGCAGCAATAAATATAAACAGAACGCTGTAGCTATACGCTTCATTTAATGTTGCCATAATTGAAGCACCACCAAATGATAAATTGCAAATTGTAATACAATTTGCTGCTTGAGATTTAACTTTTTTAACAGTGGAATCCACCATATGCAAAAGAAACATGGGGAACACTCCTTTGCACTAAATATATTTATATATTATACTTCGAAACAGTGTAATTTGTAAGTGAATCAAAGTTTTTATGAAATTTTGCTTCCTTTAAAATTTTTGTATAAAATAACGATAATTTCTTAGGGGGTGCAGTATGAAAGAAAAGATTTACCAACGTCTAATAGAACTAACGAACGGAAAATACAGTTCCCTCGTATTAAAAAGATTTGTAACTTCCTCATTTAGTAAAAACTTTATTCAAAAGTACAGTAAAGTATACGAAATTGATTTATCAGAGATTTCACGTGAGTTACATAGTTTTTCAAGTTTGCAAGATTTTTTTACAAGGCAACTGAAAGAAGATGCGCGGCCAATAAATTTGCAAGAACAAACGTTTATTAGTCCTGTTGATGCAAAAATCGAATCATTTGGAACGATTCAGCACGATGCAATTTTTACTGTTAAAAATAAACCATACACATTGCAAGATTTACTCGGGAAGGAACAAATGGCTGATAAATATAAAAATGGGAACTACATTGTTTTTTATTTAAGCCCTGCTAATTATCATCGAATTCATAGTCCTTTTAATGGAGTAGTCATCCGCCAATATGTTCTTGGAAAAAAATCTTATCCAGTGAATCAAATCGGCCTTACTTATGGGAAAAAACCAATTAGTCATAATTATCGTATGATAAGCGAGGTGCAATATCAAAATAATAAAAACTTTGCACTGATTAAAGTTGGTGCGATGTTTGTTAATTCTATTGAGCTTACAAATACTTCGAAAACATGGATAAAAGGACAAGAAGTAGGTTATTTTTCATTTGGGTCAACGGTTGTTATGCTATTTGAGCAAAACTCCATAAAATTTACTGAAAATGTCCAAAAAGGTCATGCAGTGAAGATGGGTGAACCGATTGCAATTATGATATAATCGTACAATAAAGTAATACTTCAATCAGTGGGTTACCTTCTGCTGATTGTTAGTTGTTGCCAATAGGATGTAGGTTATATAGACGTTGCCATAAAAGTCCTTTTGCGATCGATAGTTGCGTGAGAAAGGACGTGGTGTTTTTTGTCTATGTGCGTAAGGCTTTTACGTGCAGAATAGAAATAATTTACTGCCCGTTAATATAGGATAAAAATGATTGAAGGAGTCAAGGAATTGTATAATTTTTTATTGCCAAATGAATTTGTTACAACAGTATTTGAAATTACACCAGAAAAAATGGAGAAGCTTGGTATTAAAGGAATTATTACGGATCTAGATAATACTCTAATTGAATGGGACAGACCAGATGCGACAGAAGAAATTGCTACTTGGATGAAAGGACTTGAAGACGCTGGCTTGAAAATTATCATCGTGTCTAATAACAATGATGAGCGAGTAAAGCGTTTTGCGGAACCATTAGGTATACCTTTTATTTCTCGAGCAAGAAAACCACTTGGAGCAGCTTATTATGCCGCTATGAAGCAGTTGCGTTTAAAAAGCAATGAAGTTGTGATGGTTGGCGATCAATTGCTTACAGATATTATGGGAGCAAATCGATTAAATTTATATACTTTTTTAGTTCGACCTGTAGCAGAGTCGGACGGTTTTGTCACGCGCTTTAATCGTTTTGTAGAAAGACGAGTTTTCAATATATTAAAGCGTAAAGGAATTAAAACTTGGGAGGAACAATAATGATTGAAATGCCAAACTGTATTGGCTGTGGAGCAGTAATTCAAACGGAAGATCCGAAAGAGGTTGGCTATGCACCACCTTCTTCAATCGAAAAAGAAACGGTTATATGTCAACGTTGTTTTCGTTTGAAAAACTATAATGAAATTCAACCAGTTAGCCTAACAGACGACGATTTTTTACGTATTCTAAATGGTCTTGGTGAACAAGAAGGCCTTATTGTAAAAATTGTCGATATTTTTGATTTTAATGGGAGCTGGTTACCTGGACTACACCGATTCGTCGGAAACAATCCAGTATTATTAGTGGCAAATAAAGTTGATTTATTGCCGAAATCAGTTAAACCGAAAAAGGTAATCAATTGGCTTAAACGTGAAGCGAAGGCATTAGGATTAAACCCGATAGATGTCATGCTAGTAAGTGCTCATAAAGGTAATGGAATGGCTGAAGTAGTAGATGCAATTGAAATGTATCGTGAAGGTAAAGATGTTTTTGTTGTAGGTTGTACGAATGTAGGAAAATCAACCTTTATTAATCGCATCATTAAACAGGCTACTGGAGAAGGAAATGTTATTACAACATCTCATTTCCCAGGGACTACTTTAGAAATGATTGAAATTCCGCTCGATGATGGATCTGCTCTTTATGATACGCCAGGAATCATCAATCATCATCAAATGGCACACCATATTGATTCAAGTGAATTAAAATATATAATGCCGAAAAAAGAAATTAAACCTAAAGTATATCAGCAAAATGAAGGACAAACATTGTTTATTGGTGCACTTGCTCGCTTTGATTTTATAAAAGGTGAGCGTTCTGCTTTTACAGTTTATGTTGCAAATGATTTACCAATTCATCGCACGAAACTTGAAAAAGCGGATACATTGTACGAGGAACATAAAGGGGAACTGTTGTCACCACCAACAGAAAAGTTCATTGATCAGTTACCTGAACTTGTTCGTCATGAGTTTTCAATTAAAGAAGGAAAAACAGATGTCGTCATATCTGGACTAGGTTGGATTACTGTGCAACATCCAAATGTAGTAGTGGCGGCACATGCACCAAAAGGGGTCGAGGTCTTTATCCGCCCGTCATTAATCTAGTAAGGTCAGGTCAATATTATAGAGAAGAGGTTTTGGAAATGAAGAAATGGTTTGCTGTGATTGGGGACCCTATTGAACATTCAAAATCCCCGAATATGCATAATGCTTGGTTTAATGAGATGGAAATCGATGCAACGTATATTCCGATTCATGTTAAAAATGAGCAATTAGAAATCTCGGTTGCCTCTTTAAAAACTTTAGGTGCAAGCGGATGGAATGTAACAATCCCACACAAACAAACGATTATCCCATTTCTTGACGAACTAGATGAACTTGCAGAAAAAATGGGAGCTGTTAACACAGTTGTTCGTCTCCAAGACGGAAAACTGAAAGGATATAACACGGATGGTTCTGGATTTGTTCATTCTCTTGAAGAAGCTGTAGGGAATGAGCATAAAAAAAGACCGATTTTAATTATAGGCGCTGGTGGTGCTGCGCGCGGTATCGCATTCGCATTGCAACAATACGGTTATTCTAATATTACTATTGCAAACCGTACTATTTCCAGGGGATTAGAGATTATCCATGAACTAGGTGAGGGAAAAGCAATTTCTTTGCAGGATGCTGAACAACAATTAAATCAGTTCGAAATTGTTATTCAAACAACTTCTGCTGGACTAGCAAATAGTGAATTTAGCCTTCCTCTTTCTTTGGAAAAGTTACAACAAGGAGCAATTGTTGCTGATATTGTGTATAATCCTTTAATGACACCATTTTTATTAGAAGCACAGAAGAAAAATGCAACTATAGTAAATGGTTTAGGAATGTTTGTCCATCAAGGAGCAATTGCGTTCAACTATTGGTTGGGACAATATCCAGATACAAATTTAATGATTAAAAGATTAACTGAAGAATTACAAAAATAGCAGTTAATTTAGGAGGAAATAGTAGTTTATGCTAACAGGCAAACAAAAAAGATTTTTACGAGCTGAGGCTCACCATTTAACACCAATTTTTCAAGTTGGAAAAGGCGGGGTTAATGAACAAATGCTAAGTCAATTACGTGATGCACTTGAAGCACGGGAATTAATCAAAGTTCGTATTTTAGACAATTGTGAAGAGGAAAAAGATGAAGTAGCTGACCAACTTGCAACTGGAACAGGAGCAGAGCTTGTTCAATTAATCGGGTTAACAGTTGTTTTATATAAAGAGTCTCGTAACAATAAAAAGATTGTGTTACCAAAAGTAAATCAAAAGTAAGGTGTTATACAAATGAGAAAAGTTGGCATTTTAGGAGGAACATTTAATCCTCCTCATATCGGACATTTAATAATGGCAAATGAGGCATTTGATGCTTTGCAACTAGATGAAGTCCGTTTTATGCCAAATGCGATTGCACCACATAAACAGTTAGTTGATGATGCAACGATGGAAAATCGTCTGCAAATGGTTGAAATAGCTATCGAACCTTATAAACATTTTACTATTGAAAAGATTGAACTGGAGTTAGGTGGAATTTCATATACTTATCAGACAATGAAACAATTGTGTGAACGGGAACCGGATGTTCAATTTTACTTTATCATTGGTGGCGATATGATTGATTCGCTTCATACGTGGTATAAAGTGGATGAATTAGTTGAGATTGTTCAATTTGTTGGATTAAAGCGACCTGGTACACGATCTGCATCTACATATGATGTAACAATGGTGGAGGCACCTGAAATTGATTTATCTTCAACGTTAATAAGAAAACGATTAAAAAACGGTGGTACATTAAAATTTTTATTGCCAGATGGTGTTGAAGCATATATTCGAAAGGAAGGTCTTTATGGAACGCGATGATTATTTAGTAGCAATAAAAACGCGTATGCCGGAAAAAAGATATATTCATACTATTGGTGTAATGGAAACCGCCATTTCTTTAGCGAATAAGTACGGTGAAAATATCAAATCTGCTGAAACTGCAGCAATTTTACATGATATTGCAAAATATGCAGATGAGGATTGGATGCGCCAAATTGTAATGCAAAACGGCCTAGACAGTAGACTTGTTCACTGGGGCTCTGAAATTTTACATGGTCCAGTAGGGGCATGGATTGCACAAAAAGAATTTAATATTATAAATAAAGATATTTTGAATGCAATTCGATTTCATACAACAGGTCGAGCTGGCATGTCAAAATTAGAGAAAATCATTTATATTGCAGATATGATTGAACCAAATCGTAACTTTCCTGGTGTGGAAGAACTTCGAATTGTTGCAAATGAAGATTTGGATAAGGCACTTGAAGCTTGTATATGCCATTCTATTTCCTTTTTAGTTCAAACAAAGCAGCCAATTTTTCCAGTTTCAATTGAATGCTACAATAGTGTTGTTTCATAAAGGATAAATATTAATTTTGAATAATGTCTAGCGCAAGCCACAAAAGCCCTTCGAAATCGCGGTCTGCCATCAATCGAAAGCTGGAAAAGTTTCGTGATTCGGGCCGCTCGACTACATGGATGTATTAATGTCGACAATGCCAAAAGTTCTTTTGTGACGAGTAATCACAGAAGGAAGGGCACTTGCGATTTTCTAAAAAGAGAGGAACAGTGAAGAATGACAGAAAATTTATTACAAATTGCTTATAAAGCATTAGATGATAAGCGAGCAGAGGATATTGTTGTTTTAAACATGCAAAATATCTCATTGTTAGCTGACTATTTTATTATTTGCCACGCTAATTCAGATCGTCAAGCACAAGCGATTGCACGAGAAGTTCAAGAAAAAGCTCAAGAAAATGGCTTTGAAATCAAACGTATTGAGGGATTTGATTCTGCACGCTGGATTTTAGTTGACATAGGTGATGTTGTAGTCCATGTTTTCCATAAAGACGAACGTGTATTTTACAATTTAGAACGTCTTTGGGGAGATGCTCCTCAATTAGATATTCCTACAGTAGAATGAGTAGCTACGAAAGATTTGCAACGGTCTATGATGAGCTAATGCAAGATGTACCTTACCACGACTATGTGAATTGGATTAAAAGATATGCTCCAAATGAACAATATCCTAATTTATTAGATATAGGTTGTGGAACAGGTAAGCTTTCGTTAATGTTTCATCAACAAGGCTACAACGTTAGTGGGATTGATATATCAGAAGAGATGTTAGCTGTTGCCCACGAACGGTTCCAAGCGGCTAATGTAAACTTGCCACTTTATGCAATGTCTATGGATGAATTAGAAGGGTTTTCTAATTTAGATGTTGTAACGATACCGATTGACTCAATTAATTATTTACGTGAAGAACAGGCAGTTATTGATACGTTAAAACGAATTTACAACTCTTTACGTGAAGGTGGGCAATTATTTTTTGATGTTCATTCCCTATTTAAAATGGATGTCATTTTTATGGAAAGTCCTTTCACTTATGACGATGGTGAAATTACTTATGTTTGGTATACGGAACAAGGTGAATTCGAACATTCTGTTTATCATCAAATGACATTTTTTGTGAAGGATGAAACGACGGGATTATATGAACGATTCGATGAAGAGCATTTTCAACGGTCCTTTTCAATTGAAACATATGAGAATTGGTTGACTAAAGTAGGCTTTACAAAAGTAGAAGTGACTGCTGATTGGACTGAGCAAAGTCCATCAAATGAAAGTGAACGAATTTTTATCCGTGCAGTGAAATAAAAAAAAACATCTTTTCAACAGAAGGTAAATTATGTATATTATAAGTATACTCCATATGATTTACTTTCTGAAAGAAGAGGTGTTTTTTATTTTTCAGCAAGTGATGAAAAAGTATGGAAAGACAATTGCATTCCCCAGCATTGTCTCTGTTATTCTTCTTTATTTTTTCCTTCAACAAAATGACTCTAATGACGAACAATTAGAGCTTATAACTACAATTCCACAAGAACAAACAGAACAATTGAATAACGAGGATGAGTTACAGAAGCAACCGGCAATTCATGAGATTATGGTCGATGTAAAAGGTGCTGTAAACACTCCAGGCGTCTATTTGCTTACGAATGAAGATCGGGTAGTTGATGCGATAGAAAAGGCTGGAGGCTATACGGAAGAAGCTGACACGAGGTTAGTAAACCATGCTCAAAGGCTTCAGGATGAAATGGTAATTTATATCCCTAAAAAGGGAGAGGACTTAGAATTTAAGCAAGAAACTACTTCTCAGACCATTAATATACCTTCCAACAACGAAAGTTCCTCAGGCAAGGTAAATATTAATTCTGCGGATGAAGCTGTATTAACCACATTACCAGGCATCGGTCCTTCGAAAGCACAAGCAATTATTGAATATAGAGAAAATAGTGGTTCTTTTAAAACAATTGAGGATTTAAAAAATGTGTCTGGAATTGGAGACAAAACCTTTGAAAAATTAAGGGACTTTATTGATGTAAAATAATGACTTCTATATACTCTCATTGCATCTACTAGTTTTTACAGCTAAACTAATAGTAATCTAGTTTGGAGGGAATCATATGGAGCGAATCACATGGAACCAATTCTTTATGGCCCAAAGCCATTTATTGGCTCTTAGAAGTACTTGTACAAGACTTGCAGTAGGTGCAACAATTGTGCGTGATAAACGAATTATTGCAGGGGGATACAACGGTTCAATTTCAGGCGATGAACATTGTATCGAAAAAGGATGCTATGTTGTAGATAACCACTGTATACGAACAATCCACGCAGAAACAAATGCATTATTACAATGTGCCAAATATGGTACATCAGCAAACGGTGCTGATATGTATGTAACACATTTCCCTTGCTTACAATGTACAAAAACAATTATTCAAGCGGGCATTAAAAGTGTTTATTATGCAAATGATTATAAAAACAATCCGTATGCATTAGAATTGTTTGAAAAGGCCAATGTGGAAGTTGTACACATACCATTCGATGAAGCAAAAATTGACTTTTTAAAGGATGAAAAGTTAGAGCTAGCCTTTGATATGTTACATAAACTTCGAAGTCTTGGTGCTTCAGAGGATGAATTAAAACCTTTCGAAAAGAAGGTGAAAGAATTATTTGATGTCATTCAAGCATAAATGGATTTATTATGCCTTGTCGATTCTCGTTGCTTCTCTTGCAGCAATGGAATCGGCAAGGCTTTTATTATTATTGGTTATACTATTGTTGTTTTGTTTATATAAAAAAATAGAGTTGAAACATTTAATAGCCATTTTCCTTTTAACGTTCCTATCTTTTTTTCTTTTTTCATATCAAAACTATAAATTAAATCAACCAGTTCAACTGCCAGCGATGTTAACTTGGACAGGTGAGTATAAAATAAATGGAGATAAATTGCGCGGTTTTATGGTTGATGAAGAAGGAAGGAAAATTTATGTAGTCTATCAATTTAAATCTGAAGATGAAAAGAAGGTTTATGAAGAAATTCCTTTAGTTGGTATGCGATATATAGTATATGGAAGCATACAAGAGCCGTTGATGCCTGCGCATTCTTATGGGTTTAAAATGGCGGATTATTTAAAAAGTAAAAGTGCAATCGGAATACTGGAAGTTTCAAAATGGGCTTATCTTCAAACGACTGATTCGATATCCCGAAAAATAGGGGTACAACGCTTTAATTTGAAAAAACATATTGAAGAAACCTTTCCCGAATCTTTAGTTGGGGAAGCTCAAGCATTGCTTATTGGCGTTAGTGAAAATGTCGATGATGATACGACAAGAGCTTATCAAAAGCTTGGTATAACCCATTTATTCGCAATTTCTGGGTTACATATTGCCATTGTATCATTAATTTTTTTTCAAGGATTGTTAAGATTAAATGTCCGACATGAGTTTGCGACCATAGTTCTTATAATAGTTTTACCGGTTTATGCCATTTTGGTAGGTGGAGCACCGTCTGTTTGGCGAGCTGTGTCCGTGGTTGAATTAATTATTCTAAGCAGATTAAAATGGCGATTGTCCGTTGATGATGCACTTGCAATAAGCTTTATATTATTCGTTTTTCTAGAACCTGGTTCAATTTATCAAATTGGGTTTCAATTATCTTATCTCGCTACAGCTGCCTTAATTTATTCAGGACAGTTTATTCAACGTTATTCATCCTGGATTATTCAATCCTTCTTCATTACATTTGTTTGTCAATTACTCGTTTATCCTCTATTGCTTTTTCACTTTTATGAACTAAGTATATCGTCTTTAATCGTAAATATATTTTTCGTTCCACTTTTTTCCTTTATCATTTTGCCGATTAATATTATTTTACTTTTAGCATCATTTTTACCAAGTTTTATACCTGATTTACTGTTTAATTGTTATGAGCCTATACGTACTTTGCTTACAAAATTTATTAATTTTCTGCAAGTTATACCATATCAAATGTGGAATCCAGGAAAACCTACAAATGCCTTAATATTATTATCATATTGCAGTGTATTTGCTACATTTTATTATTTAGATATACGTGCAAAACTCGTTAAAATCATATTTGTTTTATTTATTCCTATTTGCATTTTACATTTTAGTCCTAAAATTCATAATGACTTAACAATATCTTTTATAAATGTTGGTCAAGGGGATTGTATAGTCATCGAATTACCGTATCGAAAAGCAGTTTACATGATTGATACGGGAGGACTTTTGCGATTTAAGCAAGATGAGTGGAAGCAAAGGAACAGTCCGTATGAAGTAGGGAGAGAAATTGTCGTACCTTACTTAAAGGGGAAAGGCATTCGAAAAATTGATAAACTCATTTTATCCCATGCGGATGCTGATCACATCGAGGGTGCTGAAGAAATTTTACAAGAAATAGTAGTTGAAGAAATACATGTGTCGCCAAATTCTTATTATAAAGAAGTAATGAAAGATTTATTACAGGAGGCATTTAAGAAAAAAATTCCGATTCAAGAACAAATAGCAAATAAGGAATGGGAAGAAGCAGGTGTTTCATTTCAATACTTGTGGCCAATCGATACAAACTATGAAGGCAATAATGATTCACTTGTTCTATTTGTAACAATGGGACAGTTTGAAGGTCTCTTTATGGGTGATGCTGAACAACAAGGGGAAGAAGAGATTTTAAAAAAGTATCCGAATATATCGAATATAGATTTATTAAAAGCAGGTCATCATGGCAGTAAAACATCGAGTAGCGAAAATTTTGTAAACAGGATGAAACCTACTATAACCATTTTTAGTGCGGGACAAAATAATCGTTATGGACATCCACATAAAGAAGTTGTTTCTAGATTTCAGTATTTAGGTTTACGGACATTGACAACTGGTGAAGTTGGAACAATTGAAGTGATTGTTAAAGATGATGGGATGAAGATTAAAACATCAAACTGAAATTAAAAAAGGGAGACAGCCTCACTGTTTTGAGACTCCCCCCTTTTTCTTGCAATAATGGGTTATGCAGCTGCATCAATAATTGTTGCAATAATGAAAATAAGTGCGAAGAATACGAAAGAAACACCAAAACCGATACCAGCATCAATTGCTTGGTTTCGCATTGAAGCGCCATTTTTGCCTTCGAATGGGTTATGTGTTACAACGTTTTCATTATGTGATGACATACCTATCCCTCCTACTCAAAATAATTATAAGTCAATATATAGTAAAAATCTATATAGAATCATTCAAATTCTATTATGTACTCTTTGTTTTCTTGTCACTAATTATACATAATTAACTTAAAAAGTGTATACTTATATACGAAATGTTGTAAGGGAGCTGACATAATGTTTACTAAGGTTTGGAACGATATTAAAAAAGGGCAAATCGCTCCTGT
This sequence comes from Bacillota bacterium, assembly GCA_023405135.1. Taxonomy (GTDB): domain Bacteria; phylum Bacillota; class Bacilli; order Bacillales_A; family Planococcaceae; genus Ureibacillus. Next base: position 46,659 of record JAEXYZ010000061.1, read on the forward strand.
CTATTGCATTTTTGGGGAAGAATCTTATTTTGTCGATGAAACAATAAAGCGTTTAAAGCTATCATTAAGCACATCAGAAGAAGTGGAAACAATGATTTTTGATTTAGAAGAATCTCCTGTTGATTTAGTAATTGATGAAGCAGATACTTTTCCGTTTTTCTCTGAGCGAAAACTTGTAATAGCAAAAAATACATCGTTCTTGAAAGCTGCTGAAAAAGGTAAAGAAAAAATTGATCATAATATTAAACGATTAGAAAATTGGTTAGTTCAGCCGCCAAACTTTTCCGTAACAGTTTTTATTGCACCATATGAAAAACTAGATGAGCGAAAAAAAATAACGAAGCTCATGAAGGAAAGTAGTGTGATGCTTCAGGCTGAAACGCCAAAGGAAAATGATTTAGCCATTTGGATACGTAATGAAGTAAATACACACAATAAAGACATTTCAGATGATGCAATCGATAAGCTTGTTGAAATGGTTGGAGCTAATATGGTGCAGCTACAGATGGAAATTGAAAAAATTTCACTTTATTTAGGGGATGACAAGCAAATTACTTCTACCTTAATTGAAGAACTTGTTGCAAAAACGTTAGAGCATGATGCATTTAAAATGCTCAATGCTTATTTATCTCGAAATCATACAGAGGCACTCCAAATTTATCATGATTTACTTAGACAAAAGGAAGAGCCAATTATGTTAGTTGGTCTACTTGCATCAAACATTCGAACGATGAGTAATGTTTATTATTTGCAAAAAAAGGGCTACCATCCGAATCAAATTTCAAAGCAGCTTAAAATACATCCTTATCGGGTGAAATTAATGCTTGAAAATCGAAATCGTCCTACTGAGGAAAGATTATTGAAGGCATTAAGAAACCTATCTGAAATTGATTTACAATTAAAGTCTGTTAGCGGAAATAGAGAACGGTTTTTAGAAATGTTTTTATTAAAGGCATTATAAAATATGAACTATATTAAAATAAAATGCATAGACGGATTGTAATATTAAGTGCAACACCTAAGACATATTAAAAGAAGCCCATAACGACCTCGTGTAAAATGTAGTTACCACACAAACATTTGAACGGAGGAAATCGTTATGAGCTACACACATCTTA
>JAEXYZ010000063.1 GCA_023405135.1 Bacillota bacterium
TAAGATGTGTGTAGCTCATAACGATTTCCTCCGTTCAAATGTTTGTGTGGTAACTACATTTTACACGAGGTCGTTATGGGCTTCTTTTAATATGTCTTAGGTGTTGCACTTAATATTACAATCCGTCATATAAAATGGCAATTTTCATCTTGGAATTATACCAATTTTTAACTGGCAAATTATGATATCTGAACTGTTTCCTGTTTATTGTTCCATCCAATGGGATTAAGCTTTTCTGTTGGTAATCTACTACAATTAACAAAGATGTGATATTTAGAGTTACTTATCCTTTTTAAATCCTACACAATTCTTTAATGCACCCCTGTACTTCTAAATTGATAGAAAATCTTGTATAAAAGGGCAGTTTTATGGACATATATTTGATGAATAGAAAAGAAAGGTATCGGTGCCATGTTTTCATTTTTAAAAGGGAAAAAGCAAAAGAAGAATAGTAACAATCAACAGGAAAACAGCCCAATTCAATCAATTGATAAATTTTCGAATAACATCGATACCTCATTGTCCTTGAATTTGGAAGTCATTAAACAAAGAACAGGAAATAGTACAGATATTGTCATCAGGCCGGTTAAACTCGGTCAACATCCTAAGGTTAAAACGGCCATTGTGTATATTAAAGGGCTGGTAGACAGTCAAACTGTTAACGACTTTTTAATTGAAGGGATGATTAATAATCCGGCACTCCAAGAACAGAAAGCTCAACAAGAGGTGATCGATATGGTTGCTGAAGATGTTGTTGCTGTCGGTGGGAAAAAAAATTAAGTGACTGGGACGAACTGTTCACAGAATTGATGTCAGGTAATACGATCATATTTATCGAGGGAATTAGCGTAGCACTAAGTGTCAGTACCCAAGGTGGGGAGAGACGTTCCGTTCAAGAATCGACTACCAACGTCTCGATTCGCGGGTCGAAAGAAGCATTTACTGAATCAATTGAGACCAATATTGCCATGGTACGTCGGATTATCAATACGCCAGATTTGTGGATTGAATCCATGAAAATTGGCAAAATGACGAAAACAGATGTTTCCATCATGTATATAAATGGCATAGCAAGGAATGAAATCATCGAAGAAGTACGTAAACGTTTAAAAAGGATTGACATCGATGGCGTCCTGGAATCCGGTTTTATAGAACAGCTGATTGAAGATCAGACAAATACCATTTTCCCAACTATACACAATACAGAGAGGCCCGATGGAGTGGCAGGTAATATTCTTGAAGGAAGGATTGCCATATTCGTAAATGGGACTCCTTTTGTGCTGATGGTCCCAGCCTTATTTAATGATTTTTTTCAATCGGTCGAGGATTACTATGAACGTTTTGACATCTCATCAGCCATTCGTTTATTACGTACCGTCATCTTCTTTATATCCCTTGTTGGGCCTGCAGTCTATATCGCTGCGACCACCTTTCATCAGGAGATGATTCCAACAAAACTGGCTGTCATTGTTGCTGCTCAGCGGGACTCTGTTCCTTTTCCTGCGTTTGTCGAAGCACTCATCATGGAAATAACATTTGAAATTTTAAGAGAAGCCGGTATCCGAATGCCAAAAGCGATAGGTTCTACGATTTCCATCGTAGGGGCGCTTGTCATTGGGCAAGCAGCGATTCAGGCAGGAATTGTTTCACCTGTTATGGTCATTGTCGTCTCCATGACTGCGATTGCCAGTTTCGCAACCCCTTCCTATGCGGTTGCGATATCTGCGCGATTGATTAGATTTATGTTTATGGTCAGTGCAGCAACATTCGGCTTTTACGGAATGATTCTGGCGTTTATCATCCTTGTCGTTCACTTATCCAGCTTACGTTCATTCGGTGTTCCATATATGACACCCCTTGCACCGTTCATTAGGGAAGAAGCTGGGGATACCATTGTACGAAGACCACTTTGGGGGAACAAAAAAAGACCAAACTTGATTAGTGGACAAAATAAAGTTGGTCAAGGGGAAAATCAGAAACCACACCCTCCAGGACCTCGTACCATGATGAATTCTACCTATGAGAAAGGAGAGCGAAATGAGTCGTAAATCGATTTCTCTTTACTTAATATTAGCAAGCATCTCATTCCTATCGGGGTGTTGGAGTCAGAAAGAGTTAAATAAGCTGGCTATCATATCTGCCACGGCTATTGATAAAAATGAAGAGGGTCAATACGTCAAGACCATTCAACTGATCAACCCATCAAACGTAGCTGGAGGACTTCAGGGTGGCGGAGAGGGGCAAAGTCCCACTGTTGCGGTATACTCTGCAATTGGAGACAGTGTACTTGAAGCCCATTTCAACGCATCATCCAAAATCTCCCGAAAGCTGTATCATGCTCATTCAAATTTGATTGTATTGAGTGAAGAGGTGGCACAAGAAGATGGAATTGAATATGTTTTAGACGCATTCGAACGGTATCCGGAAATCCGGTCGACGTCAAGGGTTGTGATTGCTCATAATACAAAAGCGGGAGATTTGCTTAAAACTTTGACAGCCGTTGATAGAATTCCAGCTGAAAAAGTGATCGGAATTTTGGAAGTGACTGAACAATTCAGCGGTGCAAATATGGAAGTGACTCTTCAGGATGTTATTAAGGCACTTACCTCCGAAGGGAAAGAGCCAGTTATCAGTGGTTTTAGTTCGAAAGGAGATATTGAACTGGGGAAAAAAATGGAGAATGTCCAGAAATCTGAACTCGATACCACTCTGGAATCAGATGGGTTGGCCATTTTCAAAGAAGGAAAGTTGATTGACTGGTATCAAGATGATATGGCCAAAGGGGTAATATGGATACTGGATAAAATTAAAGAAACTGATGTGGAACTGGACAGGGATGGAAAGAAAAACGTCATCGTTTACAATGTTTTTCGGCAAAAAACAAAAGTTTCGGCAGACACAAAAAATGACATCCCTACCATTACGATTAATGTCCGTGCTGAAGGTGATATTCGCGAAGTAAGGACACCCATTAACCTGAAGGATCCGAAAGTTATATTGGAATTAGAAAAAGAGCTGGAAAAAAAAATCAAGACACTGTTAGAAGATACGGTTAAGCGTACACAACAAAATAAGACGGATATTTTTGGATTTGGCGAAGAAGTTCATCGTTCTGATCCTAAAAAATGGAAAAAGCTGAAGAGTGATTGGAACAATAATTACTTTCCAAACTTAAACGTACAGGTTAAAGTTGAAGCTTTTGTACGACGCAGCGGCCTAAGAACCAATTCATATTCTTCGGATATAAAAGAATAAGCACTGAAATGGAGGGGTGATTTATTGGAAAAGGCAAAAATTAGCGCGTACCAGCTTTTAGTGCTAATTTACTTATTTGAAATTGGCAGTACCATTTTAGTTCCTCTTGCCATAGAAGCGAAACAGGACGCTTGGTTGGCTGTTTTGATTGGGTTGGCAGGCGGCTGTTGTTTATTTTGGATTTATCATAGCCTTTATTCATATTATCCGGATATTCCGCTTACTGAATGCAGAGAATACTAGGGAGCGTTTTAGGGAAAGTTTTGGCCTTCTTTTATGTGCTTTACTTTATGTATATTGGGGCAAGGGTTCTGAGGGATATTGGAGAAATGCTAATCATTGACTTTTATCCAGAAACTCCATTGTTTGTCATGAATGTATTGATGGTCTTAGTGGTTGTGTATACAATTCGTAAAGGAATTGAGGTCATTGCGCGAACAGGAGAACTGCTATTTATAATCATGATGTTGATTGGCATCAGTAGCATAGTTTTAATTATCACTTCAGGCATTATTGAAATCTCTAACCTAGAACCATTTCTCGAAGAAGGATTAAAGCCGGTCATAAAAACGGCATTTACTCAAACCCTGTTTTTTCCCTTTGGCGAAGTCATTGTATTTGCCATGATTTTGCCCTATTTGAATCAAACATCAAAGGCGATGAAAATCGGATTACTCGGACTTGGATTGAGTGGACTGATTATAGCGCTAATCATGGCTATGAATATCAGTGTACTCGGTGTAAACATTCTTTCACGTTCATATTTCCCCCTTCTTTCAACCATACAAACCATTGAGTTTGCAGGTTTTTTGCAACGGCTAGATATTACTTTTATGCTTTCCACGGTAATCGGAGGTTTCTTTAAAATCAGTCTGTTTTTCTATGCTTCCCTGGCAGGCACTGCAAATTTGTTCAATATCAAAAGTTCGGCACAGTTGGCGTATCCGTTGGGGTTGCTCCTCTTAGTTTTATCTATAACCATGGTCAGCAATGTTTCAGAACATGTTTATCAGGGATTACAGATTGTCCCATTGTATGTGCATCTTCCATTTCAAGTAATTATTCCTGGTCTCCTTCTTATTATTGCTTTTTTTAAGAACAGAAAAAAGAAAAGCAAACGTATTCGTAATTGAATTGGTGAAAAGGAAATATTCGCTTGTGGAGCGTGATAAAGATTGAAAATCCTCAGTATTTCTATTTTGATGTTGGGATTATTATCTGGCTTTTCTATTGGTATAGACAGACCTTTAGGATTTGACTTAAAAACTTCATTAAAGAATGCCGCAAATCCTTTTTTGGTAATGGAGGTAACTGAAATAATTATTTTTTATCTCCTTATCATTATTTGGGCATCTTGTTCCATTCGTTTATTTTTTATAAAAAGTAGCAAGAAACAACAATGGGGAAAATGCCAACCAAAAAATATGTAATCTTAATCTTGCATAATAAAAAGTAAAGAAACATAATTACAATTTACAAAAAGAGAATTAGAATTAGTCATAACTTTCCTTCTATAATGAATGCTGAAGACTTCTTCCCAGCGATTAAATGATAAATTACTTGTTACAATGGTTGATGCTCGTTCTGCTCTGAGTGAAAGATGAGTAAATAATAATTCTGCTCCTTCTTTATCAAAAGAAATATAACCAAGTTCGTCGATTCTTACTAAATCATACTTTTCAAAATTCATTTTTTCTAGATTGTTATGTTCTTTTAAATAGATAAGTAACTCTAGAAATTCTCGCTCATTTCCAATATAATAATCTTTGTATAATTTTTTCATTTTTGTTGGTGCTTGACTCAAACATTCACTTTGAGCCAATGCACCTTTTTTCTTTTCAAATGTGCGTAAATAATGATAAATACCCATAATCCATTGATGGCTCTGCCAACTTCGTTTATGAGTTGCGATACACGCTTCTTCACTAAAAATAAGTATTTTTTCTGCGCCTGCTTTTACTTTCACCCATTCTCCAACATGTCCTTCTGGAACGGAATAATGATTTTGTCTATAGCTAATCGTGCTGTATTTGTCTACTCTAAACTCGAACAACTCAGATGCATCAAACGGTATAATATCTGCGTTTATTGTTCTAGCCACTCGTTCGTCTTGCATTAATTCATGATGAGTTTTCATTTTCCTATAGTGGGGGCGAGAATTTAATTTCATGACGATTTCTGTAAGATAAGTTTGTGCTTCTTCTAAACTCGTAAATGTATCTCGATGGGCAAATGCTTTTCGACGAATATACTCTACACTTCGTTCTACATGCCCCTTCTGGTTTCCTTTTCGTGGCTCACATAATCGAATTTTAAAAGATAGTGCATTGATAAATTCTTCATCCCATCCGTAATCTCACGCTCAGTCCCAATGAAGTTCTTTACAACTGTTCGCATATTATCGTATGTAAATACCTCTGGTACAAAGCCCAAATAGTTAATACACTTTACATGGGCATCTTGTGAGGAATATAAAGGGCGCAAAGTAACGAAAGTAAAAGCCGATACACTTGAAGAAATAAACAAAGAGAATTTCTTAAACGAAATAAAACAATATAATGAAGCAATTGATGACTCCATTCCCTTCAATCCGAATATAAAAGATGGACGGGGAACAAAGGGACTAGCAATTCCTAAAAGCAATTGGGCTAATAAGATTGATACGGCTCCCTTTGAAGCATATGCGGTTACTTGCGGCATTACCTTTACTTATGGTGGTTTAAAAATCAATCAAAATGCAGAAGTACAAAGCATTTTATATGAAAATATCAATGGTTTGTATGCGGCTGGTGAAGCGGTTGGTGGTCTATTTTATTCAAACTATCCAGGTGGGGCAGGCTTAATGGCTGGTTCAGTCTTTGGAAAAATTGCAGGAGAAAATGCTGCGAAATACGCTCTAAAGATTCGCAAGGGTGAAGCTGTTTAAAAAATTTTTTTCAGCATATTTTTTAATTTAAAGGATAGTAATTATTGGAAAGTACTGGACAGCTTCATATGTCTGCGAATAATGATAAATTGTTTAATTTGAGTTTATATCAATCAAATATTAGAAAATTTATTCATTTAACAAAATTAATAAACGAAAAATATTTACTATTCAGAAAAAAGTATTTATAATTTAACCAACGCAACAGAATCTAATCGTTTAGATTTGTAAAATCTAAAAAAGATTAAAAGTTTACAGACGAATTATTTATAATAAAGGAAATGTTAATTCAATTGGGGTGACCAAATATGAAGAACAACGAGAAAATCACAATTAAAGATGTAGCAAAAAGGTCTGGTTTTTCTGTTGCAACTGTATCAGCTGTTATTAATGATTTACCAATTGTTAGTGAAAAATCCAAAAATAAAATTTTAAAAGTAATAGATGAAATGGGTTATAGACCAAATAGTATTGCTAGAAGCTTAAAAAAATCGAAAACATCAACTTTAGGTATTCTAGTAACAGATATAACAAACCCATTTTATCCAGAATTAATTTCAGGGATTGAGGAAGTAGCATGGAGTAAAAATTACGAAGTGTTTTTATGTAATACTGAAAACGATAAAGAGAAAGAAAGAAAGTACATTGATAACTTAATAAGTAAACAAGTGGATGGAATATTTATTACAACAGCATCTACAAATAGAATGATAGACTACACGGTATTAAATGAAAGTAATATACCATATATATTTGTTAATCGTAAGCCTGAAACATTGTTTGACAATGAATGGTTTGTCGGGACAGATAACTTTGCGGCAATTGAAAAAGCTATTCATTACTTAATAAACAAAGGAATTAAAAAAATTGCATTTTATGCAGGACCTCAAGAATTTTGGACATTTCAACAAAGACTTAATGCATATAAAGTAACTGTACAACAAGAGAACATCGTATTTAAAAACGAATGGCTCTTTATTAGTGAAGGTTTTGATGAAAAAACTGGTTATGAAAACACATTGAAATTGCTTAAAAATAACGACTTGCCTGAATGCATCTTATGTTCTACAGATCCATTAGCCTTCGGTGCTTATAAAGCTTTAACGGAAAATGGATTAAAAATACCCGATGATATTTACTTAATGGGTACTGATAATAATAGATTTGGTGAATTAGTGGGACTTAGCTCAGTAGACATGAAAAATAAACAAATTGGAAGAGAAGCTGCAGAGATTTTAATTAACATTTTAAACAATGATAAAGTTCAAAAGGAACAGGAAGTAATTTTGCAACCAAATCTTATTTTGCGAAATAGTTGTTAGAAAAAATAATTTGATAAGTTGGCCTTTAAAGTAAATATAGGCCCTTATTATAAAAATCTAAACGATTAGATTTGAGATGGGTTGCAGTTGTTGGTGCTAATTTAATGGGAACAGGTATTACTAGAGGCTAATAGTGAACTTATTAAGCCAAGTAATAAATAGACAACTACACCTAACCTAACTTTTTCAGGGAGGAGCAATCTTTTGCGCTACAAATAAAAGAATAGTTCGTTTAATGCTATAAAAAGTTTAACTTTAGAAAAGATTTTAATGAAAAATATATGAATCTTAAAAAAGAATGAGGGAATTATATGAAAATAGTTATAGCACAAGATTCATTTAAAGGTAGTTTAAGTGCAATTGAAGTTTCGAAATCAATTGAAAAAGGTATAAAAAAAGCTATTCCACATGCTGAAACTGTATTACTTCCGATGGCTGATGGCGGGGAAGGTACAATGGAAACATTAGTTGCAACAACTGGTGGGTATAAGAAAAAGGTGATTGTTACAGGCCCCCTTGGTCAGAAAATTGAAGCTGAATATGGAGTATTAGGTGACTTAGAAACATGCGTTATTGAGGCTGCCAGTTCATCTGGTATTAACCTCGTTGATACAACAGAGTTAAATCCATTAATTGCAACTACATTCGGTGTCGGAGAGTTAATTAAAGCTGCCCTTGATGATGGATTTAAAAAATTTATTATCGGTCTTGGAGGATCGGCAACGAATGACGGTGGCGCGGGCATGTTACAAGCTCTTGGGATGAAAATATTAGATGGGCAAGGCAATCAAATTTCATTCGGTGGTGGCGAATTAATCAAAATAAAAGAAATCGACATAAGGGAATTTGATAAGCGTGTCGCTGAAAGTATGTTTATTATTGCTTCAGATGTTCAAAATCCGATGATCGGAATAGAAGGTGCATCACATGTTTTTGGCCCACAAAAAGGAGCTACACCTTCAATAGTTATACAATTAGATGAAGGCATGACGTGACAAGGTTGCAATTGTTATTAGTGATATTACTAGACCAACCCCAAATCACATTTTAGTGCCAGCTCTAATAAAGGAGTTAATCACGTACCTTTAGATAATTTCGTTATTATTAATGGCACAGGAACCCATCGTAATCAAACTACAGAAGAGTTTATTGAAATGTTAGGTGAATGGGTAGTAAACAATGTTCGTATTATTAATAATCAATGTCATAATAAAGACTCCCTTGCAAAAATCGGCGTTAGTAAATTTGGCTGTGATGTTTATTTAAATAAGGAATATGTAGAGGTAGACTTTCGGATTGTAACGGGATTTATTGAACCGCATTTTTTTGCTGGTTATTCTGGTGGCCCTAAAGGAATCATGCCAGGAATTGCGGGAATTGAAACGATTATGACATTCCACAATGCCAAAATGATTGGTAATCCACTTTCTACTTGGGGAAATATGAAGGATAATCCCGTTCAAGATATGACGCGAGAAATTAATGGCATGTGCAAACCGAATTTCATGTTAAATGTGACGTTAAATCGAAACAAAGAAATTACCGCTGTATTTGCCGGAGAACTATTTGAAGCCCATAACAAAGGCTGTGAATATGTTAAAGAGCATGCAATGGTTGGGTGTGAAAAACGATTTGATGTTGTCATTACTTCTAATTCAGGTTATCCATTAGATCAAAATTTATATCAAGCAGTAAAAGGTATGAGTGCAGCGCAAAAAATTGTCAAAAAGGGCGGTACAATTATTATTGCTTCCGAATGTTCTGACGGAATTCCGAATCATGGTAACTATTATAAAATACTACAAATGGAAAAAACACCATCGGAATTATTAGAAATGATAAACAATCCGGAATTTAAAATGTTCGATCAAAGGCAAGTACAAAAGCAAGCAGTCATTCAAACTTGGGCGGATGTTTATGTGTATTCTAAACTATCGGAAGAACAAGTGACAAACTCTATGTTAAACCCTACAACAAATATTGAACAAACGTTAGTAGAGTTAAAGGAAATATATGGTGAAATGATGTCAGTTGCCATTTTACCACTAGGTCCGCTAACAATTCCTTATGTCAAAGAAGAGTAAAAAATGTCGAAGAAATTAATTAACAGACAATTCTAAAAATATTTGCAAATCAGAATAATGATTTTATAATAAATCTAGTTAACTATAACTTTTATTTTTTGAAGTAAAATCTAAACGTTTAGAATTTTAAAAAACTATAGTTACTCATAGGGGATTTAACTTTTGTCGAAAAATCTAATCGTTTAGATTCATGCATTTAAAACAAATTGGAAGGGGATAAGTTAAATGAAAGAAGTAGTAATCGTAGGTGGAGCTAGAACGGCGATTGGAACAATGGGAGGGACAATTAAAGATATACATCCCTCTGAATTAGGTTCTATTGCAATAAAAGAGGCATTAGAAAGAGCTGGTGTTTCTCCGGAATTAGTTGAAGAAGTTATTGTTGGCTGTGTTGGTCAAGTTGCTGAGAATGCATTTATTGCTCGTATGTGTGCTATTGGAGCAGGAATTCCTACTTACTCAACTGCTTTAACAGTAAATCGTCTTTGTGGTTCTGGTTTACAAGCAATAAATAGTGCAGTGCAAGCAATTCAAACAGAACAAGCTGATATCGTCGTTGCTGCTGGAACAGAAAATATGGATCTACTTCCTTACTATGTGAGAAAAGGTAGATATGGATATAAAATGGGGCATGACGTATTAGAGGACGGTTTATTAACAGCATTAACAGATCCTTTTGGTAAATATGCAATGGGTGTCACAGCAGAAAAAGTTGCTGAACGTTTTAATATTACACGTGAAGAGCAAGATGCATTCGCATTAAAGAGTCAAGAAAACGCTAAACGTGCAATTGAAAACGGTTACTTTAAAGAGGAAATTGTTGCTGTGGAAGTAAAGGGACGTAAAGGTGAAGTGACAATTTTTGATACGGATGAGCATCCACGGGACACTTCTCTTGAAAAATTAGCAAAACTTAAACCTGCCTTTGTTGAAAATGGAACAGTAACGCCAGGTAACGCTTCTGGTATTAACCAAGGCGCCGCTGTTGTCATTATGTCGAAAGAAAAAGCAGATGAATTAGGATTAAAACCTTTTGCTTATATTCGCGAGCAAGCAGTTGCAGGTGTTGACCCGGAAATTATGGGATTTGCACCATCACCAGCAGTGAAAAAAGTATTAAATAAAGCAGGTTTAACTTTAGCAGATATTGATTTGATTGAATTAAATGAAGCATTTGCTGCTCAATCAGTAGCGGTAATTAAAGATCTAGAACTTGACGAAGAAAAAGTAAATCCAAATGGTGGGGCAATTGCGCTCGGTCATCCCATTGGTGCTAGTGGTGCAATATTAACTGTAAAATCGATTTACGATATGAAGCGTAGAGGCTTAAAACGTGCCATTGTCACAATGTGTATCGGTGGTGGTCAAGGGATCGCCACAATCATTGAAAATATCGATTAATCCATAGTAAAGGAGAGAAATAGAATGATAGATTTAACAGGTAAAGTAGCGATTGTTACAGGTTCAGCACGTGGATTAGGCCGTGCCATTGCAGAAAAACTAGCAAGCTTAGGATCTCAGGTCATTATTTCTGATATAAACGCAGAAGGTTTAGATGCTACAACTTCGGAATTTCGTGAAAAGGGTTACAAAGTAAGTTCATTTGTCGCAAATGTTGCAAAACGTGAAGAGGCAGAATCATTAGTTCAATATGCAATTAAAGAATTTGGTCAATTAGATATTTTAGTAAACAATGCAGGAATAAATCGAGATGCAATGCTACACAAAATGACCCAAGAACAATGGGATAGTGTCATTGGGGTAAATTTAACAGGAGTATTTAATTGCTTACAACCAGCTGCAATTCAAATGCGTGAACAACAAAGTGGACGCATTATCAATATTTCATCTGCTAGCTGGTTAGGAAATATCGGGCAAGCAAATTACGCAGCGGCAAAAGCTGGTGTAGTAGGTTTAACTAAAACTGCTGCTCGTGAGCTAGCGAAGTTTAATGTGACTTGTAATGCGGTTTGTCCGGGATTTATTGAAACGGATATGACGCGGGGTGTTCCAGAAAAAGTATGGAATACGATGATTTCAAAAATTCCTTTAGGGAGAGCAGGTCAACCGGAGGATGTAGCAAATATGATTGCCTATTTAGCTTCTGATCAAGCTTCCTATATAACATCTGAAGTGATTAATGTTGGAGGCGGGTTCGTTCTTTAAGAAAGGATGGGTAATGGTTGGTAAATAAATTACAGTCTGTTCAAGAAGCAGTTGATTTTATTAAAAACGGCTCAAGTATAGCAGTTGTCGGGTTTTCTATCATGGGTTCCTGCGATACGATTTTGAAGGAAATCGAAAGAAGATTCCTAGAAAAAGGAGAGCCATCTAACTTAACGTTAATTCACTGTGCTGGTTCTAGTGACCGAAAAGGTGGCATTGAACATTTAGCCTATAAAGGTCTAGTGAAACGAATCATTGGTTCCCACTGGGGATTAGCACCTAAATGGGGAGAACTAATCCATAAAAATGAAGTTGAATGCCATTGCTTACCCCAAGGCCAATTGACACATTTATTCCGTTCAATGGCTTCTGGTAAAAGTGGAAACTTATCAAAAGTAGGCTTAGGCACATTTATTGATCCACGGGTAGAAGGGGGATTAATGAATGAAAAAGCAAAACAAACAAATAGTTTAGTAGATGTAGTGGAAATAAAAGGAGAAGAACATTTATTTTATAACTCTTTTCCTGTAAATGTGGCAATTATTCGAGGGACGACAGCAGATGAATTCGGCAATATCACAATGGAAGATGAAGCGATAAAACTAGAGGCATTATCTGTTGCTCAAACTGCGAAAAGATACGGTGGGAAAGTAATTGTTCAAGTTAAAAATTTCGCTCGTCGAGGTTCATTACATGCCAAGCAAGTTGTCATTCCAGGAATTTTTGTTGATGCAATCGTTATGTCGGAAGATCCAATACTTGAACATCGTCAAACTTCTTCAACTTTTTATCATCCGGTTTATTCTGGTGATTTAAAAGTTCCCCAAGAAGCACTTGAACCGATTCCTTTAGGAGTAAGAAAAGTCATTGGTCGCCCTGGAGTGATGGAGTTATTTCCTGATGCAGTTGTAAATTTAGGAATTGGTATTCCAGGAGATACTGTAGGTCCTGTTGCGAGTGAAGAAGGCATTTTAAAAAATATTAATTTAACAGTTGAATCAGGAGTCATTGGTGGAGTACCTTCTGGAGGAACCGATTTCGGTATAGGAAAAAATGCGGAAGCCATTATTGAACACCCATATTTATTTGACTATTACAACGGTGCTGGTGTAGATATCACGTTTATGGGGATGGCTGAAGCAGATTCCTTTGGCAATGTTAACGTTAGCAAACTAGGAAACCGAGCAGTTGGTTGTGGCGGGTTTATTGATATCACACAGCCGGCAAAAAAAGTAGTATTTTTAGGTACGTTTACTGCTGGTGGGCTAGAAGTTGAAATCGAAAATGGAAAATTAACCATTGGAAAAGAGGGGAAATTTAGAAAATTTCTAAACAATGTGAATCAAATCACATTTAGTGGTAAATACGCGAGACAACATCAACAACCGGTATATTTTATTACGGAACGCGCGGTCTTTAAATTAAATCAAGAAGGTGTGGAGTTAATTGAATATGCACCTGGTATTGATATAGAAAAAGACATTTTAAATAACATGGACTATATGCCAATTATTTCTCCAAATTTAAAAGAGATGCCGTTAGAAATATTCACTAATCAAGTAATGAACTTTAGTGATCGTTTTTACAGAAATCAATTACCCGTTTTCAATTCTTAAGTTTTGATTCCTTCATTTAGTAGATAAAGAGAAGGAAGGTAATAGGAAGGTGATCATGTGGCCAAATTAGTTGATGCATTGGAGTTAGCGAAAAATATTCCCGATAATAGTACGATTGGACTTGTAGGTTTTGGTGGAATGGGACAGTGTGACAAAATTTTACAAGGGATAGGTAGATATTACAAGGAAACTAGCCATCCTAAAAATTTAACGGTGTTTCATACTGCTGGTCAGTCTGATAATACAAATGGGATTGAATATATTGCAGAGAAAGGTTTGATCAATCGTATTATCGGTGGTCATTGGGGATTAGCTCCAAAAGCAAGAAAATTAATAGAACAAAATAAAGTAGAGTGCTACTGTTGGCCTCAAGGGCAGTTAACCCATCTGCTACGTGCGATGGCAAATAAAATGCCAGGGCAAATTTCTCCTGTAGGATTAGGTACTTTTGTAGATCCACGTATTGAAGGTGGAAAGTTTAATGAAAGAACTAAATCAGCAGGAGATCTTGTTCAAGTAATTCATATAAATGAAGAAGAATTTTTACTGTATCCTTCGATTCCCCTCGATTATGTTTTTATACGAGGAACAAGTATTGATGAATCCGGAAATCTTACAACAGATGAAGAACCATTAAAATTATAAATATTATCAGCGGCTCAGGCAGCAAAAGCCTATGGTGGAAAAGTTATTGCTCAAGTTAAATATGTGGCACAAAAAGACTCATTCCATCCGAAAAAGGTTGTTGTACCTGGATATTTAATCGATGAATACGTTTTAGTGGAAGATCCAGCTACTGAACATAAACAAACACCTAGTGAATTGTTTTCGCCTGTATTCGCGGGAAATATTCGTACCCCTAAAGTATCAATCAAACAGATTCCTCTCGATATTCGAAAAATTATTGGACGTCGAGCTGTCCAGGAACTAGAGAAAAAAGCAGTAGTAAACTTAGGTATTGGAATTCCAGGTGATGTGATAGGCAATATCGCTACTGAAGAAGGAATGGGTCAAGATATTGTGCTAACACTTGAATCAGGCATTGTTGGTGGTACAGCTGTAGGTAAAAATGAATTTGGTGTTGCAAGAAATGCAGATGCAATTATCGAACATGAATATTTATTCGATTATTACCACGGAACAGGTATAGATATTACGTTTATGGGAGCGGCAGAGGTTGATCAGTTTGGCAATGTGAATGTTTCCAAATTCAATGGAAGAGCGATCGGCTGTGGAGGGTTCATTGATGATGGAAGGCTTGAAATTTTACAAGAAGGTAAAGTTTCTAAATTCATTGACCAAGTTCAACAAATTACCTTTAGTGGGGTATATGCATCAAATCATTCGAAAAACGTAATGTATGTAACGGAACGGGCAGTGTTTATTTTAACAAAGGATGGATTAGAACTTACTGAAATAGCTCCTGGTATTGACCTCCAACGAGATATTTTAGACCTTATGAGCTTCAAGCCGATTATTTCAAACAAGTGCGTTTATTACAGCATTGCCAGGCATTATTATTCAATTAATTCTTATTCCTATTGTCATCATTGCATTGCAGCGAACACATGTATGGAAACCACTGCATCAATATTAATGTTTCCTGTTCTTCTCAATCCTACAAAAGTAAGGTGAAAGAGTTCGTTTCAACATATTTGTTAAAAGGACTCTTTCACTATTGTAAAGAAAAGTTAATTAAAAAATTCCTTCAAATCGATTGGCTTACTTTGTTGATTTAATCCAATTAACAGTTTTAACCGCGCTTTTTGTCCGTTAATACCAGTGGCAAAAATAACACCTAGCTCTTCTAAACTTTTGCCCCCACCTTCATAACCATAAATTCCTTCAGCAATACCGTTAAAACAGCGAGACACGAGAATAACAGGAATATTAGCTTCGAGCATCTTTTTAATTCCAGAAACGACAGCAGGCGGAACATTTCCTTGACCTAATCCCTCCAACACGACGCCATCATATTTCAAATTAAAAATCGCCTCTAAAATGTCACCTTCCATACCTGCATAAACTTTTAATAAGGCAACTCGTTTTTCAATGGATTGTACTTCTACATAACGTCTTCTTACAGGTGCTTGGTGAATGTGCACCATTTTCTTTGTGATTAAGCCAATAGGACCGTATTGAGGACTTTGGAAAGTATTAACGCTTGAAGTTGACGTCTTTGTAATATTAAAGGCTTGGTGTATTTCATCATTCATCACAACTAAAACGCCTTTATTTTTTGCTTCAGGACTACATGCAACACGAACAGCCTCTACCAAATTGTAAACACCATCTGCTCCTAATTCATTCGAGGAGCGCATTGCCCCCGTTAATACGATCGGAAAATCAAATTTTGTCGTTAAATCTAAAAAATATGCAGTTTCTTCTAAAGTATCTGTACCATGTGTAATAACGATGCCATCTACTGGATGTTCATTCGTATAATTTACGATTATATTTCGTAATTCGAGCATTTCTTTTGGAGTAATGTGTGGTGAAGGTAAATTAAAGGCTTCAATTTCCTTTATATCGGCAAATTGTGAAAGCTGCTCACTTATACCAAGAATTGCATTTTTTTCATTCGGAATTACAGCACCAGCGTCATCATTCATCTTCATTGATATTGTGCCACCAGTATGAATTAATAAAATACATTTTTTCATTATAAAAAACTCCTCTAAACAATCTCTTTCTATCTATATTAATGTTATAATAACATTAATTCTTTTCCGAAAGGGTCGTAACCAAATGATTATTTTATTATCAGCTGCGATAGCTCCAGGTTTAGCATTGTTAAGCTATTTTTATTTGCGTAATCAAATGGCAACCGAGCCTAGAAAAACACTATTTCAATCATTTATATACGGTGCACTAATCACCTTCCCAATTATGTTTATCCAGCATGTATTACAAGTTGAGGGTACTTTTTCAAATTCTTTTATAGCAAATGTGCTTTTTTCAAGTGGTATTGAAGAGTTTTTTAAATGGCTTGTAATTTTCGCCATTATATTTAAGCATATTGAATTTGATGATCCCTATGATGGCATTCTATACGGTGCAAGTGTTTCATTAGGATTTGCTACTGTTGAAAATGCGCTGTATTTATTATCTTTTGGTATTAATACAGCTTTAATGCGGGCCATTTTACCAGTTTCAAGTCATGCATTATTTGGAGTAGTAATGGGCTTTTATTATGGCAAAAGTAAGTTTGCAAAAAATGACAGAGAAATTGAATATTTACTATTAGCATTGTTTGCTCCGTTTACTCTTCATTTAATTTATAATTCCATTTTAACTTTTGAAGGATATTGGGTATATTTAATTGCACCATTTATGTTCTTTTTATGGTGGTTTGCTTTAAGAAAAGTAAAACAAGCGCATCAGCATTTAGTTCAACATTTATTTGAACAAAACAAAATCTAACAGCTTTATTTTCATGATTACGTGAAAATAGAAGCTGTTTTTTATTGTATAAATGAAAACCCCCTGCTATGCAGGGGGTTCCGGAAAGCTTATAGCTATGGACATAAAAAAAAACTCCAGTCGTACAATAAAGTCAGGTCTGGTCAACCGACTTCGTACGAAAGGAGCTCCAAAATGGATAAGAAAAGTTTAGCACATACAACGTGGAATTGTAAGTATCACATTGTGTTTGC
>JAEXYZ010000086.1 GCA_023405135.1 Bacillota bacterium
AAAATTCGACACTTTAACAGTAGAGTGACTTGGGGTGGCTGGCAAGTCTATTTTTTTGCACTAAAAAAGTGCTAGACTCTGTACAAATTCGTTGCACTAGTCTGCACTTTTATTATGCAATACACAATTGAAATGTATAGAATCTTACCTCTTTGTGTTTTAACCTCAGATATAATCAGAATAATCATCTATTTCCTTCTACTAAAGAAAACACCAATCAAATAGAAACATTGAATTTTATCATAATAATCCCTCAAGGGCATTAACAATATTTTGAAAAAATGAAAAAGAATTTTTGTGAACTTACCAAAAGAGCATTAAATTGCAGTAACTGCTATTGTGTGTTCAAAAATAGTTTTCACTTTATAAACGTACTATAATCCTTATACTGCTAAAATGGTATAATAAAAGCAAATCATTCTAGAATCGGGGGCGCATCTAAATGAAATGGTCTGAAGTTCGTGAGCATTTCCCAGAACGTTGTGTCTTAGTGGAAGCGTTAAAATCCGAAACAAGAGGAAAAGAAAGAATCATCGAGGAAATGTCAGTCATTGATGACTTTGAAAACGGCAATGCAGCATGGAAAGTGTATAAAAAACTACATGCGGAAAATCAAAACCGTGAGTTATACATTTTTCACACGAATAATGAAGAAATAAAGGTAATTGAGCAGCCATATATAGGAGTGCGAAGAAGAGTATGAAATTTCATATGGATAATCACTTGCCTCTAGTATCTGTTGAGATTGATTACAATGGAAATAAAAAGATATTTAATAACGTGTTACTTGATACTGGCTGCTCTTCAACCATTTTAGATACAGATTTATGTGAAGAAGTCGGATTGATGCTCGATTTAGAAAATGCTATTACTCGAAAGATGTACGGAATTGGTGGTACGGAAATTTGTATTGAACAAAAAGTGAGCGGTATGACGATAGATAGGTTCCAACTCAGTGATTTCACTATACAGCTCGGCGATGTTAGAGAAATGCATGGATTTGACGGGATCATCGGCAGTGACTTTTTTCTTGCCAATAAATTAATCATCGACTTTAAAAATATGGAAGTTCGAAAAAACTAGGTTAAGGTAAACACTACTACATCTATGACTATCTGCCATCACTATCCAAGCCATATTGAGTGTTGGGGGAACTGCGACAGATATCAGCTTGAAGTTGCTAACATTTTGCTAACGCAATTCCATAAAAAACGGTAAATCACCGTTAAAGATATTACATCCAAAAATATCCAAAACGTTGATTTACCGCGCTTTTTGCACCCCTCGTTAACGATATTACACTCTCACAGCTTACGGGCGGCATGATGTAATAACAAAGACTTCATGTCTTTGAAAGCCATTAGAGATAGCCTTAGTACATCTATAATACTTTAAAACAATTCAATTACCACTTCTCGGATATTCTGAGAAGTGGTTTTTTTATTCTTTTAATTTATATAAGAAAATTTATTTCACTTATCCTTAAACATAGTTAACGTATGAAGCCGATAAATCGGGAAAACCTAAAGCTTAAAGAAAAAAGAAAGGAAGATGGTTTTGAAAAGAACTAAAGCTTTTTTCATTAAGCTAGCTATGACACTCGCTGTTTTATTTATTGTGTTAGGTTTATTCTTTAATGTTTCCCTTGCTAATATTCTTATTATAGGTATTATTTTAACAATCGTAGCTTTTGTTGGAGATATGTTTATTTTACCTAGAATAGGTGGAGTATATGCCACTGGTGCAGATTTGATACTGGCATTTTTATTAATATGGGTATTAGGTTCATTTATATTCGAGTCAGATATTTCATTACTTTCAGCATCCTTTTTAGCATCCTTATTTATTGCAGGGGGAGAGTTTTATTACCATAAATATTTAGTAGATCATTTATTCGAGAATGAAACTGAGCATGTCGTACGTACCCCGAAAGATAATTTAATTACTCAAGCTGAATTTTCGGAGGACCTCGATAAAGGGATAGGAAATTATAAAGAAAAACAACAAGATGATGATAATATGAGCTAAACATAAATAATCTTCATAATAGAAGAATTAATTTAGCACGTCTCAAGAAAGATATGGAGACGTGTTTTTATAATACATATAAATGAGCATGGGTAGTAATAGTCCCTATAATAGAGTTGTTCATGGAAGGCAGAAGCTGGACTAGTTTGTATTGAAAATGTAGTCAGTCAAAATTTTATGCCTTTGTCACCGCCGATTACCATACAACTTTTCAGTAATTATTCTGAGAGGTGATTTTATTATAGTATAATGTGGTAATGCAATAACGAGAGGGAGGGGTAATAATGGAGGAATTTGAAATGAGTTTTAAAAATCCGATCCTTCGAATATGGTTTTTTGTTGTCCTTCCCGTAATTTTAATTTCATTATTTCTATTAATAATCTTACCATTTGAATATCGAAAAATTGTTGTAATCGGTGAGGCTATAACATTCATAATTTTTTGGATTTATGTTTATAGAAAAAAATCTTCGCAATAAATTTTTTAATAAAGTGGGGATGATATGAAACCGGTGTATTTAATATTAGCTAGCAGCTCTATTCCTTTTTTATTAGCTCTGTTTATCGGTATTATTTCTTGGACAATGCTATCTGAAAAAACGATTTCTATAAAAGTTTTAGTAGCAATGATATTTTATATAATTCCTATATATGTATTTATTATTTTACCTTTGTATTTTGGTTTTAAAAAATTAGTTATTAAAGTTTTTAAATCACTTAAAAAGGGAATTTTTTTTATCGGCTGTATTTTAATTGCTATTTTACAAGTTGCAATTTTGGGAAGTGTTTTAGGGGAAAGTAAGTTTGAAAATATTTTTTTATTAGGAATAGGAATGCCTTTTTTAATAAGGTCCTTTGTCAATTGTTGGGGTGACAAACGAGAGAAGTAAATTTTTTAGTTTACAAGAATCACTTTTCCTGCCCCATCCATTGCTTACGAAGCGTAGCGAGGAAGCAATGGATGGGGCAGGTCGG
>JAEXYZ010000093.1 GCA_023405135.1 Bacillota bacterium
TACAAAGTTACCCCACAACAGGTAGCTCTGCTTTCGTATTGGCTTTTTTCGGTCAATTTAAGAATAAACATATCTGATCAATAATATTCAAAGACCGAAGGGATTATTTATTTTCACAGAAAAAAGACCTCCCTCCACAATGGATAGGCGGTCAATTCGTTTATTTACGTCTTTGTACAATCGTAATAAATAATCCAACTAAAAGATCCGTAGTCATAATACCATTCTTCAAATCTTTTAAATGCGATTCTTGAATGATTTTATCCTTTACAGCTTGCTCGATATATTCTTCTGTTGATTGTTTAATAGCGCTACTTCTCGGATTCCAATTGCTCATTTTTACTTCCCCCTTCTTATCCTCCACAATTAGCTGTACCTTCATACTACTTGTCGTCGGCACTATAATTTCCCCTTCCAATTTGTAGCCTTTTAGCGGGCTCCATGATGCACGTATTTCAAAGTGTAGACGGTCAATATTGTTAGTCCATGTATCCCCCCAAGTAATCCCTAGCTTTTTAGCAATCGCCCCTACCTTAAAAAGTGTAGCTACATCATACAAAGGTTTCGGTGGGGCTACAGCAATATCCCAAGCTAGACGAGATTTATGATTGCTTGATCGTGTCCATGTGACAATTTGACCTGGTCTATTTCGGCCTTGCAGAAATCATTATCAATTGC
Organism: Bacillota bacterium; assembly: GCA_023405135.1. Taxonomy (GTDB): domain Bacteria; phylum Bacillota; class Bacilli; order Bacillales_A; family Planococcaceae; genus Ureibacillus. The sequence goes on from JAEXYZ010000093.1 coordinate 679, forward strand.
TGAAAACCAATTATTTTCCTTAATTTCATTTTATTTGATTACTAATTTAATCTGTAACTTTTTCTTTAACATATAAGTCTAATATAGAAATCTTAGAGGTGATGTTTTGAATAAGCTGTTTGTACTACTGTTGATATTGGGGTTACTTTCACTTGCTGCGTGTAGTGCTAAAACACAGTCTTTACAAATGTTTTATACAGATGAGGGCATTAGAAGTGTCGATACATTCGTTATAACAGATGGAACTTCTGGCTTCTCAAGAACAATTACAGAACAAGAGGAAATTGATGAATTTCTAAAGTTAATAAATGATATTGAATTTTCTCCACTAGAAGATCAATCTAAGCGAGAGGGTTGGAGATATACTATTACTTTATATGATGGTGACAATAAATTTGAATTCACACTAAATCAAATTGGTGAAGTGTATTACGATTCAAAGCCAGATATTTTCCCCATTGTCAATGGTTATTATGAAAACTTAGAATAAAGACTACTCAAGGATTCACTTAAGTAGTCTTTAACTTCTCACTTGAAGAAACTTTTTCTACGCTTGCCTTTCTACTTCCAACCGTTAAAACAATGATTCCACCAAGTAACATCGCCACCCCGATCCATGATGTTGGACTTAAATATTCGTCAACTAAAAATACACCAAGCAGTGCAGCTGTTAACGGCTCTGCTAAAGATAATGTAACTGCGGAAGAAGAGGTGATTTTCTCCAATCCAGAAAGGAAAAATATATACGCTAAGCTAGTTGCGGCTAACCCCATAAATACCATTGGAGCAAAGTTTTGTCCAGTGAACGCCCAAGCGACTCCATTACCCGAGAATGGCAGTAATATAAGTGCACATATAGTAAACGTCATCGCCACAGCAGGCAACGTTTCCTCTTTTTCTGTAAGCTGTTTACTGCAATTTGTATAAATAGCAAACATAAGTCCAGCACAGAGGGCCAAGAAAATACCAAAAGGATGTACTGTTGCTTCCCCCCTATTTACAAATAAAAGGACACACCCAACGATCGCTAAAGTAGTTGCTATATCCCAAACACGATTCGGCTTTCGCTTCCAAATAAACCATTCAACAATACCTGAAAAGACCGGTGAACTTCCGATCGTCACAACTGTACCAATAGCTACTCCTGTAAAGCGTACAGATGTAAAAAATAATGATTGGAACAGAGCAATCGAAAGTGCTGCAAGAAGAGTCCATTTCCAAGACCAGTTTTTGAAGCTAATTTTACGCATAGCGAAAGCGGCTACAAGTAATACCCCTCCGCCAATCCCTGAGCGTACTGCTGCTACTGCTACGGAAGAAACATTTTCTTGTAAAAACGTTTGTGTTGTTCCAACTGTACCCCAGAGCATCGCAGCAAGTAACACAAATATGTAAGGTAATAGATTCATATATTCATCCCCTTTGTTAATTCGAAACTACTCAATTATGATTATGCTACCATAATTTTCAATAGGATTAACCTATTTTTTTCTTTGGTAACATGAATAGAGATATTGATGTAAACTATTTATAATAAATACATACTCATTATAAATAAAGGAGGTCATCATTCATGTATAAAACGGTTTCTGAAACGGCAAAAGACATTTCTATGCCTGAAGAACAAGTCCTTCGCTACATTTATGCTGGCCGCATAAAGGCAGTTCATGACGGTGAACAGTTTCTTGTAAACAGCACTCAGTTTGATACTTACTATGAGCAATTAGAGCGCATTAAGGAAGAGATTGAAATTTGGCGAAATACCCCCATTCCTGAAGATATTGATGTAAAGGATGAAGATTAACAAGAAAAGTGTAAGGGCCCAATAATGTCGACACTAGCACATCCATACATCCATGTATGCTGGAAGGCCCGAAACTCAAAGCTTTTCTACTTTCGATCAAGAGCAAACAAAATTTTGAAAGCTTTCGTGGATTACACTAGACTTTATATTTACAAGTTGAAATTTTATATTTTTTATCAAGAATAAAAAACATCTTGAAGCGTGTTTTAACGCCTCAAGATGTTTTTTTAAATTGTTACAACGAATCCTGCTCGCTTTCCAATAATTTCCGCATAATCTTCAACCATTACACTTGCTGTCGGATACATTCCTGCACCTGGTCCAATTAGTGTTAATGTACCGATGTAATTTGTTTCCATCGTCACCGCGTTAAATACATCATCAATTGGATAAAGTGGATGCTCTTTATCTACAAGCATCGGACCGACTTTTGCACTTATCGTACCATCAGCTTGTTTTTCAACTTCTGCTACATGGCGATATCGTAGTCCTTGTGCTGTAGCCTCCTGTACTTGCTCAGAAGTAATTTGATCGATTCCAATTACTTCGACATCTGCCCAATCAGGCTGCTCACCAAATGCTAAAGCAGATAAAATCATTAATTTTTTAAAGGCATCTTGCCCGGAAATATCGTTATAAGGATCAGCTTCAGCGTATCCTAACGCTTGCGCTTCTCCTAAAGCTTCATCAAAGGATAATCCTTCAGCACGCATTTTCGTTAATATATAGTTAGAAGTACCATTTAAAATTCCTTGAATTTTTGACACATCATTTACTAATAAAATATTTTTCATCGTTTTAATAACAGGTACCCCACCTGCAGTTGTTGCTTCATATCCAACAAAAACACCATGCTTTTTTGCTAATTCTTGTAATTCCATGCCACGTTTTGCAAACATCACTTTATTTGCTGTCACAACATGGCACTTATTTTCAACTGCACGTTTTAAATATGTAAATGCTGGTTCTTCATTTACAATTGCTTCAAATACGACTTGAAGTCCTTTTACTGAAAGAACGTCATCAATACTATTCGTTAATAAAGGTGTTGTTCCTTGCACACGCTCATTTGATGTATCTCGCACTAAAATTTTAGCAACTTCTAATTCTACCCCTAGCTTTTCGCGTAGCTCTTCACGCTTTTCATTTATTACATGATAAATTCCTTGCCCCACTGTGCCGAAACCTAAGATGGCCGCCTTTATTGTTGCCATTCTATACTCGCCTCCATCTTTACTGAACTTTCTTCATCTATTTCATTTTGGCGGTTATCTAATTCTTTTCTAATCCATATTAAAAGTTTTCCTAATATGAATTCGCCAGAAAGCTACCTTCAATACCTAATTCGTTCACTAATTGAAGATAATAACAAATAATTCGAAAAATTTTACATAAGAGAATTTTATCTTATATTTTGAAGGAACTCAAGAACATTCTTCTCAAGATGGACAATTGTTTTTTTAAGAAGGTCAATGATAGGAAATTCATAATGCCAAACGGCTAGGTTTACTGCTTTATACCGAAATTTTGATATATGTTAGCACCTTTTTCGAACTTATGCGAAATAATTCCAAACTTATTAAAAATAAGAACCAAATTCAATCCAAACAACCTTAGCTTCAAAATAAAATTCTTCTCCAAACGAGAGGCATTTTATTTTTTCCACGATTTCAAACTCCTCAAGCATGTAGTGCAAAATCGTTCATTACTATATTTTTCTAAAGTAAAAAGCCAGTACATTATTGTACTGATCATGAAAGATGTTAAATGGGAAAAGGCTACGATACTTTTTTCAAAATAGCTTCGCGGTACTTTTTTGCAATATTATTAATTAACAGCTGTTCGTCCGCTGTTAAAGCAGGTACACCGTAAGTTCTATAAACGAGTTGGAACTTTCCATACTCTAGATGCCATTCTTTGGCAGGGATTTTTAAATGACTCTCTTCGAACTCCTCATATGCATCATATACTTCTTTTACAACATATTTATTAGCTGCAAAGGAAGTCACGTTTTCTTTAAATGCACTATGACCATAATGATTTCTCCACTTCACATCAACTTCAGCTAATAAATGCTGTAACCCAACTGAATTAATAAAGACATTTTGTTCATTTAAATAATATATAAAATATGCAGCAATATTTTGAGCACTATAGATGTTTCCCATTTAACATCCACCTTCTTTCTTTAATAGTGTAGCAGTCTTGAGGGGTAAGACTGCTACATGTAAGCGACCACAAATTTTATTCAAATGCGGGGAGAGGCTAATGAATCAATGTATGAGAGTTGATAAATTAATTGACCACACAATTCTATCAATTCCCTCTAACTAATAGTATATTTACCAATCACTTAAAAGTCAATAAAACAAATTAAATTACTAGGTTTTAAATGTTGATGGTTAGCCTAATGAATGGCCTACATTATGTCGGAGGAACAATTTTACGCTAATGAATGCGACATATTAGTTGTCCCTACCAACAATGCTAATTAATTATGCTTGAGTTTGAGTTACACTTTCACCTGATGCTACTTTTGATAAGGCTTGATCTAAATCAGCAATAATATCTTCAACAGCCTCTAAACCAATTGATAAGCGAATGAGCTCTTCAGAAACACCTGCAACTTTTAGTTCTTCTGGCGACAACTGTTGATGCGTAGTTGAAGCTGGGTGAATAATTAACGATTTCGCATCCCCAACATTCGCTACATGAGAGAATAGTTGTACATTATCAATTACTTTACTTCCCGCTTCTCTACCGCCTTTAATGCCAAATGTAAGTATAGAGCCGTAGCCATTTTTTAAATATTTTTTCGCTAATGAATGCGAAGGGAAGTTTTCATTGCCAGGATAGTTTACATATTCCACGAATGGGTGGTTTTCAAGATATTGTGCAACTTTTAATGCATTTTCACCATGCTTTGTATAACGCAAATGAAGCGTTTCTAACCCTTGCAAGAAGTTAAATGCACTATCAGCACTTAAAGTCGGACCAAAGTCACGTAATAATTGAACTCGCAGTTTTGTAGCAAATGCAGCTGCTGCTGTATCAATGCCATAACGTAAACCGTGGTATGATTCATCCGGCTCAGTAAATCCAGGGAATCGACCTTGTGTCCAGTCAAATTTTCCAGCATCTACAACAATTCCTCCAATTGTTGTACCGTGACCTCCAATCCATTTTGTAGCAGAATGCACAACTACATCTGCTCCGAATTCAATTGGATTGCATCCGTATGGGGATGGAAAAGTATTATCAATAATAAGCGGAAGTCCATGCGCATGAGCAATTTCCGCTACTCTTTCAATATCTAAAATATTTAGACTTGGATTACCTACTGTTTCAGCATAAATTGCTTTTGTTTTATCTGTAATTGCTGACTCGAAATTTTCAGGATCTCTTTCATCTACAAATACTGTTGTAATGCCATAACGAGGTAATGTGTTCGCAAATAAATTGTATGTTCCACCGTATAAAGAACAGGCAGAAACGATTTCATCCCCCGTTCCAGCAACGTTTAAAATTGAAAATGCTATTGCTGCTGCACCAGATGACATAGCAACTGCAGCAGTTCCTCCCTCTAATAGAGCAACTCGCTGTTCGAATACATCGACTGTCGGATTCATAATACGAGAATAAATATTGCCTGATTGCTCTAGTGCAAAAAGTTTACGTGCATGCTCAGTATTTTCGAAAGCATAAGCAGTAGTACGGTAAATAGGTACTGCAATTGCACCAGTAACCGGATCTGGCCTTTGACCCCCATGAAGTAATTGTGTTTCCGGACGTAATTGTGACATGTTTCTTCCCCCTATTTTTATTTTGATGGATGATCTTTGAGGAGGAGATTCGGAAAAAACAAAAAACCCTCTTCTTAAAGAAGAGGGCTCGCTGACTGAGCTGTTTTCCTCCCCTTATCTTTCAGATCTAATTAGAATCTGTAGGAATTAGCACCTTTGCGTTAATAACACTGGTTGCCGGGCATCTTAGGGCCTAGTCCCTCCGCCGCTCTTGATAAAGGTATTTGATTCATGTTCCATCGTTGAGTTAACTATAATCCAAGCAAATTACTATGTCAACTATGAATTTTAAATTTTTGAAACTTCTTATATATTAAATGAGTATATTATATTAAGCATATTTTTTATTGAAAGGAGGATTATAGATTGATAGTTACATTGATTATAGTCCTTATAATTGGTTATTTTATCGGATGTATTCATGGGTCAAATGCTGCCAGACTAATGTCAGGTGTAAACTTAAAAGAGGCTGGTCATGGTAATGCGGGTGCATCTAATGCAACCTTAACTCTCGGCTGGAAGTATGGTGTACTTGTAGCTTTAATTGATATTGGAAAAGGTATTGTTGCAATTTTGTTAGGTCGTTTGTTTTTATATAACTATACAAGTTTACCTAGTGATCAAATTTCTATTTTGCTTTATATACTTGGAGCTGCTGTTATTCTTGGTCATAACTTCCCTATTCATATGAAATTCCGGGGTGGAAAAGGCACTGCTTCATTAATTGGCATATTTATCACTTTAAATTGGCAAATATGTTTGATTGCTTTACTGTTACTTATAGTCGTTTCACTTTTAACGAATTACTTAATTATTGGCGTTTTTATTCTATATATAGTTTTCGCAATTACCGCTCTTATATTTGAGCCAACCATTTACCCATTTTTTATTGTTCTTACTCTGTTTCTTTTAGCGATTCTTTTACACATGGAAAATTTAAATCGTTTATGTTTAGGAACAGAGCCAAAAGTTACTTCTGCCTTTAGGAAAAGGTAAATATCCCGAGTTCTATTGTTGAAACTACAATAGAGCTCGTTTTTTATTCAGCAACTATTTGTTTGGATAAAATTCAGTCAAGTAAAACTTTGTGAAAATACAGTTACAAAATCCATTCTACAATAATAAAATTGGGGTATTTTTCACATACCGTTAACATTTCAAAACTTTTCCAGTGTTATAATTAACCTATATATAACTACCTATCAAATGCTACTTATCTAAAAATAACTTAAACATAGCTAGCTTTTAAACCCTTTTTTACAATAACAACTTAATATATATAAATAACAGTTGTTTTGTTTATAAAATTAAAACGAAGGGACTTGAGGTTATGTCAACGACTCCTATACCATCTAACAATGTAAGCTCTCCAGAAGAAAAAGGAAAGAAAAAATCGAGCTTAAGGCCACTGTGGATTTTACTCGCTTTTGCTGCTTTAATTGGCATTACACTCATACCAAATGACGGAAGCTCTTTAACGATAGCAGGCCAACGTTCATTAGCAATACTAGCTTTTGCCGTAATACTATGGGTAACTGAAGCAGTTTCTTACCCTGTAAGTTCTGCAATGATTATTGCATTAACTGCTGTTTTATTAGGCTTAGCTCCCTCAACTGAAAATCCTAATAAAGATTTTGGAACAGGCGAAGCATTAAAGTTGATATTAGGTGGTTTTAGTAACTCTTCTGTTGCCCTTGTAGCAGCCGCCCTTTTCCTAGCTTCGGCTATGCAAGTAACTAATTTACATAAACGTTTAGCTTTATGGATTCTATCCCTCGTTGGAACGAAAACAAAAAACATTGTATTCGGTGCAATATTAGTCTCAATTGTTTTAGCTTTCTTTGTTCCTAGTGCAACAGCTCGTGCTGGCGCTGTAGTTCCTATCTTATTAGGAATTGTAGCAGCATTTGGTCTAGCAAATGACAGTCGGCTTTCGGCACTATTAGTTATTACTTCTGTACAAGCAGTATCTATTTGGAATATAGGTATTAAAACCGCAGCAGCTCAAAACATGGTTGCTCTTGGATTCTTAAATAGTGAATTTGGCATAGATATTTCTTGGAGTGAATGGTTTATGTATGCTGCTCCATTTTCAATACTAATGTCTATTGCATTATTTTTCATTATGATTCTATTAATTAAGCCCGAGACAAATACTATCGCGGGTGGGAAAGACATTATTAAACAACAACTGCAAGATTTAGGCACTTTAAAACGAAAAGAAGTTACATTGATCATTACTTCGATTGTTTTGCTATTCTTTTGGGCTACTGAGGGGAAATTCCATCCATTTGATACAACAACAGTAACTATTGTCGCTATTGCATTTCTTTTAACACCTAAAGTTGGTGTATTTTCTTGGAAGGAAGTTGAAAAGCAAATTCCTTGGGGGACTATTATTGTATTTGCAGTTGGTATTGCATTAGGTACTGTTTTACTTAATACAGGTGGTGCAGCATGGTTATCTGATACAGTATTTGGTTCACTCGGTTTAAATACAATGCCAATTTTAGCGACAATTGCGTTAGTTACAATATTTAATATTTTAATTCACCTTGGCTTTGCAAGTGCAACTAGTTTAGCTTCTGCCTTGATTCCAGTATTTATTGCTTTAGCAACGACTTTACCCGATATTAATCAAATCGGTTTTGTATTAATTCAACAATTTGTTATTAGTTTTGGCTTCTTATTACCAATAAGTGCACCGCAAAATATGCTTGCCTATGGTACTGGCGCCTTTACAACAAAAGATTTCTTAAAATCAGGAATTCCTTTAACCATACTTGGTTATTTACTTATATTATTATTTAGTGCTACTTATTGGAAGTGGATTGGACTATTGTGAAAATTATGAATACCTCCTATTTTGTAATAGAATACAAAATAGACTAATATAGCCTTATGGAGTGCAATCACTCTGTAAGGCTAATATTTATTATTTAAATAAGGGGTGTTTAGAGAAATGACAGTTAAAGAATTACTACGTAGTCATTCTTCTGTACGAAAATATACTGGTGAACAGATACCAAGAGAAACTGTTGTAGAATTAATTCAAACTGCTCAAATGGCAGCAAGCTCACATTTTGTACAAGCATATAGTGTTATTTGGGTAACAGATGAAGAAAAGAAACAAAAATTAGGTGAACTATCTAAAAATGATTTCCAATTTACAACAGCAGGTGCATCATTTTTATTTTGTGTAGACTTCAAGCGGTTACAAAAGGCAGGTCAAAAACATGGGGTTGAGATTGTCGCTGATACTGTGGAGAATGTATTAGTTGGTGTTGCTGATGTTGCAATTTTTGCTCAAAATTTTGTAATTGCTGCTGAAGCAGAAGGATACGGCATTTGTTATATTGGCGGTGCCCGTAACAACCCAGCTGAAATTAGTGAGCTTTTTAACCTTCCTGAGTATGTGTTTCCACTATTTGCAATGACAATCGGAACACCTACAAAACGTAATGAAACAAAACCACGACTTCCAGTTGATGCTATTCTTCATGAAAATGGATACGACGTAGATAAGTATGATTCATTACTTGATGAATACGACTCAATTATGGAAAACTACTATGCAAGTCGTAGCTCAAACAATAAAATATCTAATTGGACGAAGCAAATGGCAGATTTCTTAATTGAGCAGCGTCGCCCACAAATGAAAGAGTTTTTGTCTTCAAAAGGATTTAATTGGAAATAACACATGACTAAAGAGAGAACTTACAACAAACTAGTTTAAAAGTAAGTTCTCTTTTCCATAAATACGGTAAAATAGTAACCTCATCTTCCCCTCAAATTTTTGTTAAAATAATAAGAAAGTCTGTAAGCTTGAAAGGATGTTTTTATGAAGGGTGATAGACAAGTTGCAATGTCATTAGAGCGACAGCATATAAAACATGTGAGACATTATTATCGTACAATTGCTGAAATTAATGTAGAACTTGCAAAACTACATAAAATCATTGAAGTAGATATAAATAAAGAAAAATATAAATTTGCTTCTGAATATGTAAATCAATATGTTTCTTACACTTCCATTTGGAATGTTAAATTTGTTTATAATTTAGAAAGTCCAGAGGTAGCTTTACTGCAAATATTCCATTTGGATTATATATTTGATCATGAACCAGAGAACCTTTTTATAAAAGAACGAAAAATGTTACTTGAACAAAAGGAGCAATTCTTTAAATTAAAGCCATATCAAGAAGAACATATTGAATTAAGAAAACAAAATATGCTTCAATTTATTGAAGAAAAGGAGAACCCGATAAATCTATAATAATTTATCGGGTTCTTATTTATTATTTTGTTACAATTCCCTCAATGACAATCTCTTTCACAGGTAGGAATTGTTCCTCTGTATTATAATAAGTGATTGCAACATGATCTCCTTCTTGTAAATAAATAACAAGTGGGGCATTTTGTGAACTTACAATAAAGTTTTGCCCCGTATTTAATAAGAACGATACAATTGTGTAATCTCCTATTCGTTCTTTATAAACTCGAACTACATCTCCTGTTATTGTTGCTTCTTCTGCATTCGAAGCACCATCTACTGAATCTCCACTTCGATTAAGTGCTGTTTTATAAAGCCTTAACGCTTCTTTTGGTGTTGAACCGAAAGCAGAAATTTCAGGATTCGCTGCTGAAACAATGAAGTAGTTTTGTAGGAAACCATTTGAATCAAGTACTGGTGCCAACCAACTCGCTTCGCCATAAAAGTTATAAAGAATTGGCATTTCCCCTAACCATTCTTTTTCAATAAATTTTTTCTCGATAATATCTAAAGCGCCTCGTGAATCCATATAGGATTCTTCCAGATTTCCTGTATAATAAGTCGATTCACCAGTTCTTGCATTAGTTAATGAATAACCTAGCATCGAATCAACGCCTTCTTTCGGGCTTGTAAAGTCTGTAAAATAGTACATTTCACCATTTTCATTAAAGATTGGACTTACATTTGCTTCTGTTCCCTCATCTGAAGGTAATTTCACATCTTTTTTCCCAAACTTACTATTCCAAAAACCATGAACATATTTACCAAAATAGCTATTTTGAAGACTAACGGATTCTGGCGAAACAGCTCCATCAATAAATTCAGGAACTTCATCTAAAGTGAGCACTTCAGAATCCCCTGTTGCTGCATCCACCATTACAATTCCTTTTACATCAAAACCATTACGAGCAGAAATAAATTCCCCATATGATCTAATATAATATGGCTTACCCTCGTCATCTATTTCTAATTGAGGTTCACCATAGAAAATAAGCGTTGGGTTTTGTAGACGCATATGACGTTCTAAATCTTTATTTAAAAACGCTGACGGCACATACTTCATGTCACTTTTCATAAATTTCGGATTATCACTAGAATCTGTCGCACTCATCGAAAAATAACCAGGCGTTGTTTTGCCGTTAAACCATTTAAAAAATCCTGAAAACTCAACAGGAGCAATATAAACATATTCTCCGTTTACTTTTTGAATTTGTAAATTCCCAAGCTCATAATAGCTTGTATTCGGTACTTGACCAAATGCTTTTTTCATTTTATTTTCTGCAAAACGCGGCGGAACACTAGCTGGCGTTTTCGTTTCATCAAAAGGTTCAATTTCCTCTTTCTGCTCCATTTTTGCAGACTCAAATTTTTCATTTGCATTCCATATTGGAGCTGACAACATGTAACCTAACAAAATTAAACTTGCTAAAAAGAGGATACCTTTAAAAGTTTGTTCCACTCCTGTAGACATGAGAACACCAATTAACGCAATGATCGGAAGCACGTAAGCAAAAGCAGTCCAATGCATATCAATCTTCGTAATATAAACAACTACGAAAGAAATAACGGAACTAGCAATTAGAGAAAAAATTAAAGAGCTCCAAAGCTTATTTGTTTTCTCTCCTTTTTGTCCCTTTTTCGTTATAGGTACAACCACAACAGTAATAACGACCGCAGCAATTAAAGTTGCTATTAATAACTGATTCAACCGAACCACCCTTTCTTATAACTGTTTTACGGAATAGAAACGGATTTAGTTTCATAAATACATAAGAAAAGCGGAGCGCGTTCGTTCAGCCGCTCGAGGGGCTAGATACTCATTCAAATAAATCCATGCTTTTTAATTTTAATAAAAAGGAGTGGTACTTTTTGATACAAAAAATTTTATTAAGTCTCATTGTCATTTTCAGCTTCTATTACACCTTCTTTATTGAATCCATTTCCGATTCTTTTATATTGGTTTTTAAATTAATTCCTATGATTTTAATCATTTTTCTCGCATTTTTAAGCCAATCAAAAAATGCAATAGCGTATAAAACATTAGTCATAATCGCTCTTATCTTTTGTGCATTTGGTGATTATACATTGCAGTGGTTTATTATAGGCCTTTCGTGCTTTTTAGTAGGTCATATTTTTTACATTCGGGCATTTTTATCATCAAGTGAAAAAATCACTCCTTTATGGATGAAGCTTCTCCTTTTAATTTATGGTGGTAGTATGATGATTTGGATCAGTATCACTTTATACAATTCAAATCAGTCAATTCTTTCAATTTTAGTTTGCGCCTATATCATTGTAATATTAACTATGGGCTTGACATCTTTTAAAACTGGCTCTATATATGCAAGTATAGGGGCAATTTTATTTATTATTTCCGACTCTATATTAGCAATAAATAAATTTATCTCTCCAATTGAGTATTCTCATCAACTTATTATGCTCACTTATTATGCGGCACAAATTTTCATCGCGTTAAGCATTGCTAACTACTCTAAATCCCAAAGTAAAAGTGCTACAATGAAAGTAGCTTAAAACTTGAGGGGGGCTTCATAATGAAAGAAAAAGTAATTGAACGTTTGATTAGATATGCAAAAATTGATACACAATCTGATCCCGAAAGCTCTACAATGCCTTCTACAGAAAAACAGTTTGATTTATTAAATGTATTAAAAGATGAGCTTTCAGCAATCGGTTTAACAGAAATTACATTAGATGAAAACGGCTATTTATTTGCCACTTTACCATCTAATACTGAAAAACAAGTTCCGACAATTGGTTTTCTAGCTCACGTTGATACATCTCCTGACTTTTCAGGGGCAAATGTGAATCCTCAACGCATTGATAATTATGATGGTGGTGATATTCAGTTAAACTCTGACCTTATTATGTCACCTACCTATTTCCCAAATTTAAAAAACTATGTAGGTCAAACACTCATTACTACTGATGGTACAACACTTTTAGGTGCTGATGATAAAGCTGGTATAGCTGAAATTATAACTGCTATGGAATATTTAGTTGAACATCCTGAAATTAAACACGGGAAAATTCGTGTTGCATTTACACCTGATGAAGAAATTGGACGCGGTCCGCATAAATTTGACGTTAAAGCATTTGGAGCTGATTTCGCCTATACAATGGATGGTGGTCCGCTTGGTGAGCTGCAATTTGAAAGCTTTAATGCAGCTGGTGCTAAAGTAACTACACGAGGAACAAGTGTACACCCTGGATCAGCAAAAAATAAAATGGTTAATGCAATTACATTGGCTATTAAATTCCAAAATGGAATGCCAGTAGATGCAGTTCCAGAAAAAACAGAAGGCTACGAAGGATTCATTCATTTAATGAGCTTTAACGGAAATGTTGAGGAAGCAAAACTTTCTTATATTATTCGTGACCATAATCGTGAAAAATTCGAAGCAAAAAAAGCGCATTTTTTAGAAGTCGAAAATATGATAAAAAATAAATTTGGTGAAAATGCAATCACAGTAGAAATTGAAGATCAATATTACAATATGGGTGAAAAAATAAAACCTGTAAAAGAAATTGTTGACATTGCTTATAAAGCAATGGAAAATTTAAATATCGATCCTATCATTGAACCAATTCGTGGCGGTACGGATGGTTCGCAATTATCGTACATGGGTTTACCTACTCCAAATATTTTTGCAGGTGGCGAAAACATGCACGGAAAATTCGAATTTATTTCAGGTGAGACAATGGAAAAAGCAACTCAGGTTATTTTAGAAATTGTTCAGCTTTTTGAAGCACAAGCAAAATAAATTATTTTATGCGAAGTAAGTTTCTTTCTTACTTCGCCCTTTTTATCGTTTTATATATCTGAATATTATTTATTTTTAGTATACATAGAAATTTAACTATTTTTAAATAAGGAAGTAGGTTATTAGATTGAAAGAAATAGTGTTAGGAATTCTTGCAGCATTGTTTTTTGCAGTAACTTTCATTTTAAATCATTCTATGGAATTAGATGGTGGTAGCTGGCTTTGGAGCTCATCCTTACGATATTTTTTTATGCTTCCATTTCTCTTTATTATTGTACTTTCTCGCAAAGGATGGAAACCACTCTCTTCTGAAATGAAAGCTCAACCGGCAAAATGGTTGCTTTGGAGTTTTGTAGGGTTTGTACTATTTTACGCTCCACTAACTTATGTAGCTTCTTTTGGACCTGGTTGGCTTGTTTCAGGAACATGGCAGTTTACTATTGTTGCTGGAATTTTGTTAGCTCCATTATTCGTGAAAACTGTAAATGGGGTAACTATCCGCCAAAAGATTCCTGTTATCTCATTGCTAATTTCAAGCGTAATTCTAATCGGAATTTTATTAATTCAAGTTCCGCAAGCCCAATCAGTATCATTTGATATTTTACTGTTAGGTACATTACCCGTTGCTATAGCTGCGTTTGCCTATCCACTTGGTAATCGGAAAATGATGGATGTTTGCGGTGGCCGACTCGATACTTTTCAAAGAGTTCTCGGTATGACAATTGCCTCTCTACCCGCGTGGATACTTTTAGCAGGTTATGCATTAGTAACAGTAGGTCTACCGTCTGCAAATCAAGTGTTTCAATCATTAATAGTTGCTGTTAGCTCTGGTGTTATTGCTACAGTATTGTTTTTCATAGCTACAGATCGTGTTCGAGAAGATCAAGGAAAACTGGCTGCAGTTGAAGCAACACAATCAACAGAAGTATTATTCGCCATTATTGGAGAAATGGTTTTATTAAGTGTTCCACTACCAAGTCCTATTGCTCTAATTGGGGTTAGTGTTATTGTTATTGGAATGCTTCTGCATAGTTATCATACAGTACTACTTTCTAAAAAGTCGCATATTAAAGAAAAAGAAGCCGAACTTCAAAATTGAAGTTCGGCTTTTGTTGTTGACGTTCTAGTTAAGGGGGGTAGAACGTTTACATGATTCGCATTCTTCTGGAGAAAGAAGCTAAAGAGTATTTCTTTCTTTATACGATAATGATAATCATTTTCATTTAGAATGTCAACTGATTTCATTTAATTTTTTTCGGAATAGCAAAAATCTACCTTTCCTACTATTTTGTAGCATTTCATGTTCGTTTTAATGAGCGACGGTATTGATATTGCTTAATTTGGAAAAAGATAAAGCAGCCTACACAAAAACCTAAAATCGCAATAAATGATGCAAGAGCAACCATTATAGTAAAGATGAATCCGATGATTTGCCAGCCTAATAGAAAACTAACAAAGCCAGCTGCTAAACAAAAGATAGCAATACAAGCATTAAACTTTTGCTGCGTTACATCTTCCGGAATGTATTGCTTTCCCTCTTTAATTAAAATTAATTTTGCTAGTTTCATAATAGGATTAAAATTAAATAAAACTCCCATTAAATTTGCGATAAGCGGTATTAGTAAAAAATAAAATTGTCCAGTAATCCATGTAAAAATAACCGAAAGGAAAATCGTCCATTGATTTACTCTTACTAACGGTCGCGGTATTGAAGGTACTTGCGTCATGATAACACCAACCTTTCTTATATGTTTTATTTATTTTATTATGTTTAATCCTATTTGTATAGTAAAAAAATTCGCCAAAAATTGTGTTATAGTATTGATAAAAAAGAAAGGTGATACAATGCCTGATTTAACATATGATCAATTAAGGGTATTGAATTCATATAGTATCTATACAGAAAATCCGGATCATCCCCTTTTCACTTTAGAAAATTTGCATAAAGACTTATTTTTAACTGATTTTAAAAATCTACTGATGGGTGTTACACAAGCTAGGACAGAAGTTGCGGCTATTTCTCATTTTGGACGCCGTTATGGAATGTTTATCGCCATGCAGTTTTATATGTTGGCCGTATATGATGAAGTGTGGGACGGGAAAAAAGAAAATGTTCGCTACAGTATTATTAATGAATTCGGGAATAACACATTTGGAACATTTATTATGCAAAATGATTTCCGATACGTGGAAGATGACGAAAGAGAATTAGTAATTGAAAAAATTTTAAACCAATGTCATTTAATTTTTCAACAGTTACGTAAAACTACCTCCATCTCCCCTCTTACATTATGGGAAAATGTTTTTGGCTACATGATTTGGAATTACAATACACTTCTTGAAAATCCTTTGCTTGCTGACCGCGCTTTTGACGATTTAGAAATTTTAAAGGATGTAAAAGTATGGCGACAATTTTCAAAAAAATCTTGGTTTTATCAATATACCGGTGGGAAAAGTCCTACTGAATTAGTAAATAAACCTTTACGAAAAAGTTGCTGCTTCTCTAAAGATATCCCTGGGCTTATGATTTGTGAATTTTGTCCGATGAAGTAATCGTTTAAATTAAAATTAAATAAGGCTATCTTTACCGACTTTCGATAAAAATAGCCTTTCTTATTATATTTTCTTTTTATACTCTACTACCCAATCATCATTTAATTGTTTCATAGTGACACCGATAAATCCTTCTTTTAATAGCTTTTGTTGTCCTTCAATGTCTCCCATCGAAATTGTCACTGTATTTTCCTTATATTGAGGCTCTTTCCGTAAATCTAATGCAAATACATAACGAAGCTTTTCACCATATGTATATATTAAAGAAACAATATAAAATCCTTGTGAAAATTTATCCTTTAAACTGGCAATGTTATAAGGCATAACCGTTGTACAAATATAATCAAATGATTCAGTATCAATTTGTCCCATAATGATTTTTGCCAATGTTTTTTGTAATCCATATCCACGATAATTTGGGTCTACACTTGAAATTTCCTGATAAAGCACCCGTTTTAACTCTGACTCTTTTTCCAATCCAATATAATATCCCAAATGCTCTTCATCAATTTTAGGAATCAAAAGTGCTCTAAAAGCAATTAATTTCTCACCAACAAACGCACCAATCATTATGCCATTGCCATTTAAAATAAACGAAAATTCTTCTTCTGATAGTGGCTGTAAAATATCTTTATTCGATAATTCCTCACAAACTACTTCTTGTAACTTTAGTACTTCGGGTAAGTATGTTTTATCTAATACATGTACTGAATAAGCTCGATCACCTAAAAAACTTTCATAAATTTTTTCTGTCATTATACACACCTACTCTATTAAATCCGAAAATTGTGTTAGCTCAGCAAGTACTGATTCATCAACGTTAACACCTAATCCGGGACGTTCATTTAATTGGATAAATGGAATAACATAGCTTTCTTTTAAATCACCAATATCTTGAGAGAATTTCACCGGTCCAGTTAATTCTACACTTTTAATTATTTTTTTCGAAAATGCTACATGGAAACCAGCTGCAGAACCAATTGACGATTCAACCATTGATCCTATTTGACATTCAATCCCAGCCATTTCTGCCATATTTGCAAGCTTCATGGCAGGATAAATACCACCGCATTTCATTAGTTTAATATTCACTTTATCTGCAGCACGCTTTACAATTATTTGGCGCATATCAACCATATCTTTAATGCCTTCATCAATCATTACTGGAACAGTAGATTTTGATTTAATTTCAACCATCGCATCAATATCATCTTGCACAACAGGTTGTTCTAACCAATCAATACCTAATGATTCAAGTTGACGTAAAGCTTGAAGAGTATTTGCACTATTTCCCCAACCTTGGTTTACGTCCACACGAATTGCTATATATTCTCCTACGCGCTCTCTTACTGCCTTAATTCGTTTTACATCTCCTGATACATCTACGCCAACCTTCATTTTAAATGAACAATAGCCTTCTTTTACTTTTTCTTCAGCTTCATCCGCCATTTTATTAGGCTCGTCTATACTTAAAACATGAGTTACAGGAAATTTCTCATGGTATCGTCCACCTAATAGTTGATATACAGGTACACCTAATTTTTTACCAACTACATCGAAACACGCAATATCAATTGCAGCCTTTGCAGCAGGTGCTCTATGTACAGTTAAATTCATTAATTCATGAATTTTTTCGAATTCCATAGGATTTTTTCCAATAAGCAATGGAGCTAATGTAGTTTTTAACATTGCATAAGTTGATTCTGGTGTTTCTCCAGTTATATGTTCGTCTGGAACTGATTCTCCCCAACCGACAAGTCCACATTCTGTTGTCAATTTAACAATGATTGACTTAATATATGGGTACGTTGCATAACTAATAATAAATGGTTTAATTAATGGTAAATTTACTGAAAAAACTTCAATTTGTTTAATTTTCATGATTTTTGCATCCTTTTCAATAATCTCTTTTACTAGATCAATTATTTGCTGCGTTTCGAAGTGTTGTCGTTAACACTTTTGCTCCCGTAATTAAAGCTTCCTTATTAAATGCCATTTTTGGATGATGTAATCCAGGTGATAAATCGGCCCCGATGCCAATCATTGCTGCCTTTAAATTAGGTCTTAATACCGTATAGAAATGGAAATCATCACTACCTGATGTCGATAGTGGCTTTTCTAGATGTTCTACGCCTAAAGTTTCAACTATTGAAGCTGCTGCTATTTTCATCGCTTCTTCTGAAACTTCTGCTCCTGGTGTTTTATCTACCCAATCCCAAGTGATTTTCACTCCGAACATATCAATAATTGACTTAAAACCATCATTAATTCGTTCTTGGAGCTCATCTAACACTGAGTTTTTTTGAGCACGTACGTCTATTGAAAATGTTGCAGTACCCGGAATAATATTTATACTCCCTCCATCAGCAACGATTTTTGTCAATTTTGCACTATATACTTCAAATGGATTCATATAAATATTTTTTAACATTTGCTGAATCGCGAACATAACATCAATAGCATTTTTCCCTTGATGAGGTCTAGCTCCATGGGCATCAACTCCATGAACAGTACCATTTAAAAATAATGCCGCACCATGATGAATAGCCGGTGTTACTTTACCTAGAGGTAATTCTTCA
This sequence comes from Bacillota bacterium, assembly GCA_023405135.1. Lineage (GTDB taxonomy): Bacteria > Bacillota > Bacilli > Bacillales_A > Planococcaceae > Ureibacillus. Next base: position 19,473 of record JAEXYZ010000093.1, read on the forward strand.
ATAGGACGTAAATGAACACCAAACAAATAGGAAACATCATCGACTACACCGTGTTTCACCATTTCAATGGCTCCCCCGCCAGTTTCTTCAGCAGGTTGGAAAATAAAACGAATACGTTTCTTTAATTGCAAATCCTTTAATTGACTAAGAGCACCTAATACCATCGATATGTTTGCATCATGTCCACAAGAATGATTTGCACGCATCACCCCATCTACATTTTGCCATAATGCATCAATATCTGCTCGAACAGCTATTACCTCATCTCCTTGACCGATTTCTGCCACAAGACCGGTAACATCAGAAAAGAATTTATATGGTACGTTCATTTCATCTAAAATTGATGCAATTTTCTTTGTCGTCTCTACTTCCTTCCAGCTGACTTCTGGATTTTCATGAAAATGTTCAAACCATCCATAGATGACGTCTTCGTATGTTCTAACTTGCCCCATTTTTGCACCTCTAATTTTTTCGATTATACTTTTTCTTATTATACATAACTTGACTTTAAATATTAACCGCTTCTGCCTATAAACCACACCAAAAGTGAGTCACTTCATTCACCAGTTAACGAAAACGTACGCCTCTTTCTTAGACATTGGAGCAGCTTCAAGGGTATGGCTGATCTAATAAAAAGAAAAACGACAAACTCCTTAACCGAGTTTTGCCGCTGTCATTTAATAATTATAAACTTGAAAAAAAACCTGGTGGATATTCTTCATGTTTAGATACATCATTTTGCAACGATTCTTCCATTTCTCTGTCATATTCTAACTCAAGTTCTTCATCCAATAAATACGTTTCAAACTTAGAAGATAATGTACTTGTCATACTCGAATCACTCCTTAGTTAGAATTTTCTGATATTAATCATAATACACACTTCACTTTGTTAATACAACATATTTATGTCATATATGCAAAAAAAGTATAAAAACAATCTCATTTTGAGAACAAAAGGGGTCACCTTAAAAGTCATTTTAAGAAGTTCCCCTTTATACTAGACGAATCGCCTTCGATACACGAGGATACGAAGTACAGCAGGAGGGATGCACTTAACAAATACTAACTAAGATAAAAGAGTGTCCAGAAAGTAATAATTTTTGAACACCCTCTTATTAAATAGAATTATTTCTTTACAGGTAAAAATAGCTCTTTAATCTCTCTCCAGTTATGAACACGTTTAAATTCAGTATTTTGCTCGTTATATGGTTGAGAATACAAAATTCCTTCACCAGTAAAAGAGTGAAGCTGCCTTACATTGTCATCAATTAAATAATCCGCCTTCACAACCTTTTTATCTCCACAGAAAATAAAGTGAGCAGGATTTAAAAACGGAAAATGCTCTAAAAGCCATTCATATTTGGCATGGAAGCTGCCAGGTACATCCATTGCAGCAGTAGCAATATAAATTTCATAATGCTCATTTAACTCTTGTAAAACAGAAACTGCATCTGCATCTTCTAATTGTAAATCACGGAAAAAATCCGGTTCATTAACGATTAAGATAAATTCTTCTAATAACTCTGGATAGAGCATTTCTATTTTAGCAAATCCAAAATCATCTTTTGGAATATTTTTGTTAAAGCGCTCATTAAATACTTTCGTTGCCTTACCATGAAAATCTGCTAAAACTTGATCCATATCAACCGCTATACTTTTCATAAGTACCTCCTACTACCTTTTTCTAACTCTAGTCTAAAAAAACTAGCTAGGAAAAACAATAAATACAATATCTATTTACAGAAAATTAATGTTGTTTACATCAATTATTAGATTAAAAAAGCTTACACAAAAATTTGTGCAAGCTTTTAAAGTATTAATTTGTAGCAGTGTCTAATTTTGTGTCGTTTGGTTTGTTTCCTTTATTTTTTGTCATTAATTGAATAATAAACATAATACCAAAGACAATTAGCCCGGTAATATCAGAAATTGATTCTGGGTAGATCATTGCTAAACCGGCACCAATAACAATTAATCGTTCTAAAATGTTTATTTGTCGGTACCAGTAACCAATTACTCCAGTACCAACAGCTATCATTCCCATCATAGCAGTAAATGCTACCCAAATTATTTCCCATAACGTTACATCGATCATAAGAAGTGATGGTGAGTAAATGATCATGTACGGAATGATAAACGCGGCAATAGCTAATTTTGCTGAGTGAACACCTGTTTTAATCGGGTCCCCTCCAGAAATTGCTGATGCTGCAAATGCTGCCAGCGCAACTGGAGGCGTAATGTCAGCAATAATACCAAAGTAAAATACAAAGAAATGAGCAGCCAATAATACTGTAATCGGTACTAATGCCTGTGATACATCTGGTGCTAATAACGTTACAATCGCTGGAGCCGCAATTGTAGATGTAATAACATAATTGGCTGTTGTCGGTGCACCCATCCCTAAAATAAGTGATGCAATCATAACGAAGATTAGAGTTAAGAAGAGTTTTCCACCAGCAAGGTCTATTAAACTATTTGCCAAACTTAAACCAAGACCTGTCTTAACTACAACCCCTACGATTATTCCGGCACAAGCAGTTGCAGCAGCTACTGGCAATGCAGTACGAGCACCATCGACTAATGCTTCAATAAATTCTTTCATTCCAAACTTAACATCTTTATTTATTATTCCAACAATTATACAAGCAATAATACCGTATAATGCTGAGTGGATAACAGGTACACCTAACATCATAATGACAACAATTAAAGCAATAGGTATCAGTAAATATAACTTCTTTAATATCATTTTACGATCTGGCATTTCTTCATCTGTTAATCCACGAAGACCTAAACGTTTTGCTTCAAAGTGAGTCATAATCCAAATTCCAGCAAAGTAAAGAACAGCAGGAATTGCAGCAGCCTTCGCAATATCCCAATATGTTACGCCCCGTCCGATGAATTCTACCATTAAGAATGCGGCTGCACCCATAATTGGTGGCATTATTTGTCCCCCGGTAGAAGAGGCAGCTTCAACTGCACCAGCAAAATCCTTCTTATATCCAAGTCGCTTCATTAAGGGAATAGTATAGGCACCCGAAGTAACAACGTTCGCTACAGAACTACCTGAAATCATTCCTTGTAGAGCAGATGAAAAAATTGCAACCTTCGCAGGACCCCCAATTAATTTACCTGCAACAGCAATTGCCAAATCATTAAAATATTCCCCAACTCCAGTTTTTACGAGGAAAGCACCAAAAAGTAGGAATGCAAAAATATATGTTGCTGATACACTAATTGGTGTTCCTAAAATACCATCAGTAGAGAAAAACATTAAGTTTACAATTTGTTCCAAAGTTTGGCCGCGATGTGCTAAAATGTCTGGCATGTACGGTCCAAAGAAAGCGTATAACAAGAATAACGTCGCAATAATGGCAATTGGTAACCCAACTGATCGTCTAGCAGCTTCTAACACTAGAACTATTACTATTAATCCAACTATAAAATCCATTTGAGAAATAGATCCTAAACTAGTTACAAGTCGTTCATAATTAATAGTCCAATAAATGCCTGTCACGGCTGCTATTAAGGCTAAAATATAGTCATAGAAAGGAACTTTCCCTTTTGCTCCCCTCTTAATTGAAGGGAAAAGTAAAAAGACAAAGGTTAAAGCAAAGCCTAAATGTATAGAACGTTGTATATAGGCAGTAAATTGACCAAAAATTGCTGTGTATAATTGGAATAATGAAAATGCTAATAGTCCAAAGAAAATGACCCATTTCATTATCCCTGCAAGTTTCCTCATATTAGCTTCTGTATCATACTTCTCTAATAATTCCTGTTGTTGCTCCTCCGATAATATTTCAATATTATCCATGGCAAGCTGCTGTTCTTGTGCTAATGTTCCAAGTTTATCTTTTGTCTGTGGATTTTTATCTGTCTTCATGTTCCATTACAACTCCTTTCAGCTTGGCATATAAAGAAATGGTTTTAACTTCAAATAAATAAGAGCTACCTCGATGTAAAGATTTTTTGATGTTATATATATTTCCATCATAATTAAAATACAAGTCCATATCGATATCTCCCACGTAAAGTGTAAAATTATCTAACCTTTGATTTGAGAATTCCAATTTATACTTACCATTTTCGTAGGTTAAAGTTTGACCTTCTTCGGCATGAGCAGGCATCCCTATTGCCACATCCTCATACTCCATAGAAATAAGTCGTAATTTTTCTGTATTTGTTATTTCATAAGTTTCCAATACGTCTGTTAAATGAATAGAATGTGTATAGCGTACTTGAAAAAATTTTTCCTCGGATACATCTATGTAATACATTTGTGGATTATTCGTTCGTGTTTCTGTAAAAGAAAACACAGTAAAGATTGGTAAAAACAAAAAAATAATTATTCCAAGTATTAATGCAACAAATAATAAGGCTAATCTCTTCAATTTAATCGCCTCAATTTAAAAAAGGACTTGAAGTAAATAATGCTTCAAGCCCTTCACTTGATTTCATCTCATTATTGTTCGTCAAAGTATTTTTGAGCACCTGGATGAACATCAATACCAATACCGTCTAAAGCAGTTTCAGCTTTGATGAATTCACCTTTTGCGTGACCAATTTTATCTGTGTTACCGTAAATTGCTTTTGCAATTCCGTAAGCAACTTCATCTGGTAAATCAGATTTTACTGCAATCATCGCTAATACTGATACAGTTGGTACTTCTGTTTCTAAACCATAAGTTCCAGCTGGAATTGTATCCACTGCATAGTATGGATATTTTTCAATTAATGCTTTTGCTTTATCAGCAGCTACTGGAACGATTACTACATCTGTAGTTGCACCTAAAGCTTCAACTGCAGCTGTTGGATAACCAGCAGTAACGAAAGCTGCATCAATTTGACCAGTTTGTAAACCATCTGTTGATTCACCAAAGTCTAAGTTTTGTGGTTGGATATCATCCATTGTTAAACCGTGAATTTCTAATAATTGTTCAGCGTTTGCGTAAGTACCAGAACCAGGTGCACCTACTGAAACCTTTTTACCTTTTAAATCTTCAAATGACTTAATGCCAGAATTTGCAGTTGTTACAAGATGAATTGTTTCAGGATATAAGCCACCGATAGCAACTAAATCTTCAACCGCTTGTCCTTCAAACATTAATTCTCCATGTTTTGCATAGTACGCAATATCAGTTTGAACGAATGCGATTTCAGCATCGCCCGCTTTTAAAGCGTTTACGTTTGCAGCAGAAGCTTGAGATACTTCTGCAGTTGTTTTAATACCAGTTTCATCTGTAATTAAATCCGCAAATGTACCACCAAGAGCATAGTATGTACCTTGCGTACCACCAGTTACTAAACTTAGGAATTTAGGTTTAGTTTCTTCTGTTGCCCCCTCTGTATTAGAATCGTCAGTAGCAGCGTCTTCAGTTTCTGTTGATTCGTTGCCACCACATGCCGCTAATACCATAATTAGCATAAGGCTTAAAGCTGTTAGAAATAAATACTTCTTATTTTTCAAAATAACCCCTCCTGTGTAATATTTGTTACATTACAGATTAATTTTAACTACTATCATTCTTTTGTGTCAATCATTTTAATATTCTGCTAATAGAATAATAGAGATTCTCACAGTACGAAAGCGTTTACAATAACATCATTTTGAATATATCAGAAAAATTTTTATATTATATAAACAACTTTTCTTTGTTATAGCACAAATAAAATAACTTCAACATTTATAGTATTTATTAATAAAAATTCTGTTTTTTGTAAACTTTTTTATGTACCTACATTAACATAATGATTTAAGTGCGGTTTTGTGGACTTTATGTGTGGTTTTCAGTGATTTATGTGCGATTTCCCGAAGTTTATGTGCGAAACGAAATTACAATCAATAAAAAATGTGTATTTAGAGATTTTTTCTCCAAATACACATTTTAAATAAATTAATTTTTAGGTGTAATAACTCCGCAAGCAATTCTTGCACCTGAGTTACCGGCTGGATCAGTGACATAATCATCGGCTTTTTCATGAATGACAATTGCACTTCCATCTTCGTCAAACAGGGAATTTTCCACACCTTGCTCTAACGTAATATTTTTTGCCATAAATTCTACTTGAACTGTACCATCCTCTTCCGGTGCAATATTCGGCAAATCACCTAGATGAGGTCCTTTTGGATTATTAAATCCGTGTTGTTTTTCAGTTGGATTAAAATGGGAACCAGCTGATTCAAAAGATGGTTTTTCACATTTCCCTACTTGATGAATATGAATACCATGCTCCCCTTCAGGAACCTCTGTAAGTCCAAGGGAAATAAGGACACCATCATCTCCTTCCGTCATTTCCATATGACCAATTTCATTTCCTTCTGTATTAATAATCTTTGCTGTAGCTTGTAATGCTTCCGGTGCTGCAACTGTTACAACTTCATCTTTATTAAATGTTCCAAATAAATTGCATCCACTTAAAACTAATACCATTGCACTTAACAATAAACTAATCTTAATTTTCCACATAATTGGTTATCCCTCCTAAACTGGAGTATTACCATTAGGGAAAATAAATATTCCTTTAATGTAGATAGATACCAATTATACTATTTATCTGAAATAAGATAAATCAATGAATTAGTTGAACCGATATTAACAAAAAAGGAGGGTGATTTATGGACATCAATTCAATCATGTCTGCGCAAGTTTCACAGCTTCAACAAACATTGCAAATGGGTATTATGGATAAAGCTTTGAACATGGGAGCAGCTGGGGCAATAGAAATGTTAAACGATATGCCTGAACAAACTACTGCTACACATCCTTATAAAGGACAAACAATTGACGTTTCTGTTTAAGTTAATGGGCTATTTTGGAAGTTAAACTTTCAAAATAGCCCTTCCTTTTTATGTATAAAACCATTACTCCAGTCAATTACCAAAGAACTGGCTTTGCTACCATAAACCACAACATAATTAATAACAAGAAAATATATTGCCAAGTAGATTTTCTTAACTTCTTAATAAAAGATTCTTTATTAAAGTTAGCAGTTCCAAAAGTTTGTATTGTAGGCTTAAATGCTCGAGCTAAAAAAATAATGGAGCCTACCATTACTGCAATCGTTAACACTACCCAAGAAGTTGTCCACGTCCAACCGCTAAGCATAATCAAAACAATCCCAGAGATAACGAGAACATGGCCGGCATGTTTAACAACTGTTACAGCAGACTGGAATGACTGTACAAATCCACCAAGTTGCGACTCTTCCGCTTGTTCCATCTTATGTAAAGTAGGGAGCAGTGCAAATAATGGACCAATTGAAACTACTGCACTTAATATATGTATATATAAAAAAATGGTATATATCATTGTTTTCTCACGTCCAATCATCGTTGTTACAATTAGTATATCATCATGAAAACGCTTAAATTTTGTGGAAACAATGACATTTTAGTAATTAAAAAATATTTTGTTCTCATTTTCACAATAATTGCATATCCTATAAATTAAACACTTAAAATTTATAATTGTTAATCGCATGTTATTTATTTGTAAAATGATTGAATAACAATGCAAAGAATCAAAGAATCATTATATGATAATAATAGAAGCACAATAGTTGCTTAAAATCGAATTGGGAGTGATTATTATAGGAATTCATAAGTTTTTCACAAGCCTAAATGATTTAGAACGTATTTTTCGTGCCCCAGGACGCTTCAAATTTGAAGAGCATAACGTAGCAGCCCATTCATGGAAAGTGTCACAATATGCGATGTTTTTCGGTACACTTGAAGAAATGCATGGTGCTACAGTAGATTGGAAATCATTATATGAAAAAACAATTAATCACGACTTTGCAGAGGTGTTTATCGGAGACATTAAAACACCAGTTAAACATGCAAGTGTTGAATTAAAACAAATGCTTGCTCATGTCGAAGAAAAGATGATGGAAAAATTTATACGAGAAGAAATACCCCCTGACTTTCAAGATGTCTTTTTCGATCGTATGAAGGAAGGCAAGGATGCAACATTAGAAGGACGACTTCTTGAGTTTGCAGATAAACTAGATCAATTTTATGAATCATTTGCAGAATTAAAACGTGGTAATACGGATAAAGAGTTTGTAGCAATGTATCAACAAGCTTTGCAAAAACTCCTTCAAATGCCGCTTAAGGAAAGTGTTAAATATTTCCGAAACGAAATTTTAAATGATGTCATGCGTGAAGAAACGCAAATTAACATTGCTGCATTAACAAATGAAATTTTAAGTGAAGCTGATTAAATACTAAAGTTTTCCTATTGAAGGAAAGCTTTTTATTTTTTGCTTACATTTGTGCGTAATAAGGTAAAAATTTTATTACGCTTCCCAGAAATCCCCTTAAAACCACTAATTACATTACCAAAAACCTTGCTAATTATTTGACTTTTTTCTTAAAAGATACTTACTTGCATGAGCAACTATAATCGTTTATTATAACATTAAAGCTGCGTTGTTCGTACAAATATTAAGTTTTAACCTTTGAACTGTAAAAGGGAGTTTTAATCGAATAAGGAATGGCGAGCGTCACACCACGGTGAATGACGATATACAGGAATTATTCTGCGAACACCCACTTTGAGGAGTGGTGGTTTAAAACTTTCTATTAATAATTACGGCAAGGCGGCTTTGCCATACATAATGTATAGCAAGGCTTTGCGTATCTCCCCATCAAATGTTGATGGGGAGATTTTTTTCCACCCATATATCCAATTTATAAATTTTGCCCTATTAATTCTCTTTTTACTTTTAAATAAGCATAGTTAATCAATTTATAATCTGTTTCATTTTGACATATTAATTGACAAAGATAGCTTTTTAAACTATTTGATTTTCCACTAAATGTTATATACATAACATACGACTTAAATTGCTCTTCATAAAAAGCAATTGAATGTGATTCCGATTCCATACTACTCTCCACTCCTTCTAAAATCATAAAAAACATCTTCCTAGTGAAAGATACAGCTATAACCGATATACATCATAATGTTTAAACAAACTAAAAATGCAACTTCTACTATTTATTGAAGCCATACGTTTGATTGTCACATTATGAGTATGAAGAAGAACATTCATCACACTCTTTCCCCCCTATCCTCGTAGGTTTTGGCTGTATTAGAAAAAAGGCAGGTCTCCTGGCTTATGATCATCGCTTCCTTCAGCTTCCCATTACTTTATATAACAGTGGCTTTCGAAGGTTGCTCACACTTACAGTTGCGGGACAGCATCGGACTTACACCGATTTCCCTTTTAAACAAACCCAAATGGATTTGTACCTAATTTCTTTCATATTCTATTTTGATTATGACGGCATAAATTTGATTGAGAGCGCCTAATTTCTCTTTAAATTAGACGCTTTTTCACTCAATTGTTGCTATATGTTTGTTCTCGTATTCCTTTTGCAGCTTATTAACCTCCTTTATCATTTACATAACCCAAATAAAAAAAGCTATTTCTATAATTAGAAATAGCTAGAGAAATATCTATGCATGTTAAAAAAGCGCTAAAAGATAGAATCTTTTACACGGTCATTTCGCACAGATCACCACCTATTTCCACGTAGGTATTTGGTGTGTACTAGAATTTGGCAGGTCTCCTGACTTTTCATCAACGCTTGTCATGCCTTCCCATTTTCACAGTGGCATTTATATGACTCGCTCCGAATTCACAGTTGCGGGACAGTGTTGGATTTTCACCAATCTTCCCTTTTAAGCTTATTTTCATAAGCACCAATTCTTACACGTTATGTAATTGTAATTACTATAACACAATAGTGTCTTAAAAGTAATAAAATTCAGATTAAAAGATTATTAGTCACTATTAATAACTAGTATAAAAAAGTGGAGTACACATTTATAGATACTCCACTTTTCTAAATTACATTACTTTTGAAAGTCCAATTGTACGTTCAATTATTATTAATGCAATTACTGAAATAATAATAAAGATTACGGATATTGCGTTTACACTTGGATCAAATGTTTGATCTATATAACCAAAAGTCCGTACAGGAACTGTAACTGTAGAAGGTGAAGAAACAAATAAACTGATAGAAATTTCACCAAAAGAAGTTACTGCAGAAAATACTGTCCCTGCTAAAATTCCTGGTTTAATTAATGGAATTGTTATTTTATAAAAAGTTTGTAAAGGTGTTGCACCTAAATTCATTGAAGCCTTTTCTAATGCAGGATTCAAGTTCGTAACACTTACTGAAACAGTTCTGACAACATAAGGGAAACATACAATCATATGCCCAACTACTAAAGCTAAAATGGATCCGTTAATCCCCATCATTGTAAAAAGATAAAGTAAAGATATACCTAAAACGACCTGAGGAATCATTAAAGGTGATAGGATAAGAGATTGAACAAGGCTTTTACCTTTAAATTTTAATCTAGCAAGTGCATATGAAGCCATTGTTCCTAAAATAACTGTTAACGGTGTTACGATAATTAATAGTATTGCGCTCATCCATAATGAATCTAACCATTGTGGATTTTCAAAAACTGCTGTAAACCATCTAAATGAAAAACCTTTTGGTGGAAACTTCGGGTATTCACTTGGACTAAATGCTGAAAATACAATTACAAATATCGGTAGAATTAAGAATAAGTAAACAATAATCCCGATTATCCAAACAACAATATCAATCCATGAATCTTTCTTCTTAAACTTAGTCATGCAGTCTCGCCTCCCATCGTTTCAAAACAAGCCCTAATAGCCCAACTACGATAAAGACGATGACCATTAAACTGATTGACATAGCAGCCGCTAACGGTAAGTTAAATACTTGCATAACTTGCTGGTAAATTGATAATGGGAAGATTGGTTGCATTCGTCCACCAACCAATAATGCCGTAATATAACTACCCGCTGCTAACGAAAATACAATAACTGCTCCTGAAATAATCCCAGGAATAGTCAAAGGTAGTGTGACTTTAAAAAAGCTTTGAATTCTCCCTGCTCCAAGACTCATAGAAGCATTTCTTAAATTAGCATTCATATCACTTAATGATGTTGCAATCGGTAATACTGCAAACGGAAGCATTACTTGGACATATGCAATAATTACCGCCTTCATATTCCATAATAACGATAACGGTTCTTGAACTATATTTAGCTTTAATAAAAGCTCATTTACTAATCCATTTTGTGCAAGTAAAACGATCCAAGCAAAGGTTCTAATTACAACACTTGTTAACAGTGGTGAAACTAATAAAATATAGAACAACGCTCGAAGTTTTCTATTTGGTGCTCTTACTAATAAATAGGCCGCTGGATAAGCAAATAAAATACATAATACAGTTGTAATTACAGCCATCCACAATGTTGATAAAATAGCTTCTTTATAAATATCAGATGTAAATACTTCAATATAATGAGATAAGCTATATGTATTTAAAACATTTTGCATGCTGTCAATATCTCTAAAGCTTAAAACAACTAATAAAATTAATGGCATAACAAGAAACGCAAGGAAAAATATTAAAGTTGGAATTAATAATAACCAATGGAATATTTGCTTTTTTTCTTTCTTAGATTTTCGCATGGCTATTCTCCTTCTTCCAATGGAATAAGATCCCTTCCGTCCCAATACACGTAAAGCTCATCACCGATTTTTGGTAAGTTAACAAAATTTAAATCAGGCGTATGAATCAATATTTCACCTTTATGAAGTTGAGCTTTAATTCGAAGTGCATTTCCAATATAACTAATCTCAAGTAATTTAACTTTTGTTGAATTTATCTTTTGTTCTAATGGAGTTGTAGAGATTTGGATTCTCTCAGGACGAAGCATCACTAATACTTGATCACCTTCATTAGTTTCCGTTTTGTCTAAATCTAATAAAAGTGGTTCGTTATTTTCAGTTTGATAGTTTTCTACTTCATATATAATTTTTTCATTAGCTCCTTTACGAACAATTGCTTCGAACAAATTAACTTGACCAATAAATTCCGCTACAAATCGGTTAGCAGGTTTTCTGTAAACCTCTAACGGACTCCCCACTTGTTGCAAATGTCCATTCCCTAAAATTCCAATTCGGTCAGAAAGACTTAAAGCTTCTTCCTGATCATGGGTAACTAAAACCGTTGTAATTCCTACACGCTGTTGAATATTTCTTAATTCAAATTGCATATCTTTTCGAAGTTTAGCATCTAAATTACTTAACGGTTCATCTAATAATAGAATGGATGGTTGAATTGCCAGAGCTCTTGCAATTGCAACCCGTTGTTGCTGACCACCACTTAATTGATGGGGTCTACGTTTTGCAAATGAGGAAAGCTGTACAAGGGATAAAGCGTCCATCACTCTTTCCTCAATTTCTTTACGGGGAAGTTTTTTGATTTTCAAACCATAAGCAACGTTTTCAAAAACTGTTAAATGAGGGAAAAGAGCATAGTTTTGAAAAACCATACCTATATTTCTACGGTATGGTGGTAGGTTTGTTACATTTTGATCTCCAATATAAACTAAGCCATCTGTTGGCTCTAAAAAACCTGCAATAATATTTAATAAGGTAGATTTACCGCAACCACTTGGGCCAAGAAGAGAGAAAAACTCTCCTTCTTTGACTTCCAAGCTAACATCTGCAAGAGCCACATTATCATTAAAATAACGGCTTACATGATCAATTTTGATACCTTTCATTAGTTACCACCAAGTTCCTGTGTCCAACGATTTGTCCAATCAGTTAATAGTGGTGTAGCAGTTTTATAATCTACCCATTTCAATTCACTATATTCTTCTTCACCAATTCGAATTTTCTCTTTTAATGTATCGCTATATTCTACATTTTTGTTAGTCATACCATAAAATGATTTATCAGAGAAATCTTTTTGTACCTCAGGACTAATTAAATAATCTAACAATTTATATGCATTATTTTCATTAGGACTACCTTTTGTTACTGCCCAACTTGCAGCTGCTGCTACTGCACCTTCTTCAGGGTAAACAAATCCTAAATCCATCCCTGCATCTTGTAATGCGAAGATTCGTCCATCCCAGAATGGTACAATCCATGCTTCACCACGTTCTAATAAAGTTTGAATTGTTCCTGGATTATCTGGATAGGCTACAATACTATCTCTTAACTCTTTTAAGCTTTCAAATGCTGCATCAACATTTGCCGGATTACTTTCTTGACCACCCTGTGCATTAATTAAACCTGAGAAGAATTGTAAACCTGCTGAATAACTAGGTGATGAAATTGCAACATGACCTTTATATTCTTCATTCCATAAATCTGTCCACTTTGTAGGTTCAACTGGAACCAAATCTTTACGATAAGCAAGTCCAAGTTGTCCCATACTAAAACCTGCTGCATATTGTTGACCGTCAAATGTTAATTTGTCTTGAACAGATGCATAAAGATCTGCCAAGTTTGGTACTTTTTCTGCATCAAGTGATTGTAATAAACCAGCAGAAACAGCACGTTCAATTGTATCTGGTTGTAAAATTAATAAATCATATTGCGGATTTTTACCATTGGAAGCTTTTAGTTTTGTAAACCATTCTGCGTCAGCTCCAGCCACAACTTCGACTTTAATCCCAGTTTCTTCTTGGAATTTTTCAATACTTGGGCGAATATTTTTTTCCCAGTCTCCTCCATATACCCCAATTACAACTTTACCTGTGTCACTATTCTCTTTATTTCCTTCAGTTGCTTCTTCTTTATTTCCACCAGAGCATGCTGATAATAATAAAGCTACTATTATCGAAATGACTAAACCTAAATAAAATTTTTTCTTTTTAAACAATGTTCTCACTCCATACTTTATTAATTTTTATTTATTACTTTTGCTAAAAAATCTTCAATTACTTTGCCATTAAGTTTTTCATCTTGTTCATCAAAATGCTTGTGAACTAAGTGCTTATAATGTGAACGTTGATTTGCAGGAAGTTTTCTTAATAATACAGCTAATGTAGAACTTGCTTCCGCCGTCCATTTAGCCTCATATTTTTCTCGTTCTTTACCAAAATCCCAAGACGAACGTTCTTCCTTACTTTTTTCATTTCGAATTCGTCTTGTTTCCTCTTGATCAATTACTAAATGACCTACTGAATTAGTAGTAAATACAACTCCATACTGATCTTTCGCTAAATCAATACTTAGTAAACCCGATTCTACTTCTTCTAAAATAAGCTCTGCTTCACGTTCTAACGGATTGCCCCATCCTCCTCCACCTGGAGAAGTTATGCTAACAACTTGACCTTTTTCTGGTCTTAAAATTTCAATTTTAGGTATTTCCTTTTGATCTTTCTCACCTGGATTAATCATAACTTCCCCTAAAGCACCTGCTTTCCCACCAGCTAAGCCCCAAGGTTGGAATCGTAACCTTTCCATTCCACGAGCAGTCACAATAGATTCAGGTTTTATTATTTCAAAATCAAGCTGGATTGCATGACCTCCACGATGATAACCAGAACCTGCCGTATTCGGTTTAAGTTCATATTTTTTTACAAAGATATCAATATGCTGTTCAAGACTTTCAATTGGTGTATTTTTAAGGAATCCTGAGGCATGGTCAATTCCATCAACCCCATCCATGTCAAATTGGCCTCCGCCACCACCACCCATTGGTTCTACTACAGCGATTTTTCTTGTCCCGTCTAAATCTGGCGTTGAAAGAACTACAATAGCAGATTGACCTGCACCAGCTGCTGGAACTGCTTCGGGTAAAGCTTGCGCCAACGCACCTAAAATGACATTATACATTCGCATTGTAATTGAATGGCGTATACCAACAGCTGCAGGATACTCAGGATTTACTAATGTTCCTTTTGGGGCAATTACCTCTATCGGTCTAGTAATCCCACCATTAACTGGTATAAACGGGTCACTACTAATAATGTAATTAATTAATCCTTGAAATAGGAAGGAATGCTTACTTCCATTCGTCACAAGATTAAATGCTGTTTGTACTTGCGGATCACAGTCAGAAAAATCTAATACAATTTTTCGATCCTTAATCGTTACAGTAACTGCTAGTCGAATTGGTACGTCTGATACCATATCATCATCTAAATAATCTGCAAATGAATAAGTACCATCGGGAATATTACCAATTATATTACCCGCTCGCATTTCGGCTTGTTCAAGTAAATCCTCCATTCCATTTTTACAAGCGTCTAATCCGAATTTATTGACCATACCAAGCAATCGGATTTCTGCAGTATTCACCGCTGCGATCATAGCGTTGATATCACCATAATTTAAGTGAGGTACTCGGCTATTTGCATTTAATAAAGCAACTACTTCTTTATTTTCCTTGCCAGCTTTATATAGCTTCACAGGAGGAATACGTAAACCTTCTTGATGAATGTCGGTTGCTGTAGGGGAAATACTTGCAGGAACAAGCCCTCCAACATCGCTTACATGAACAAAGGCCCATGCATAACTAATAATCTCTCCGTCAACAAAGATCGGTTTAAATACGTGAACATCAGGTAAATGTGTTGCTAAACCATCTGTAGAATAGGGGTCATTTGTAATTACAATATCTCCCGGTTCAAATGGTCCACATTCTTCAATCGCACGCTTTAAGCTTAATCCCATGAAAATTGTTACACCGACAGTTTTAGGATATACATAAAACTCTCCGTCAGGTGTTGCTAAGGCAGTCGCAAAGTCTGCGGATTCTTTTACGAAAGTTGTAAAAGAAGTGCGCTCAATAACATGTCCCATTCCTGAAGCAATAGCATTAAAATAACTTCTCATAATTTCAAGTTGTGCCGGATCTGTACGCATTATTATTCCCCCTCCTTGCGTTCAATAAGTAAGTTACCTTTAACATCTATTTTTCCAACCCAATTTGGGAGAATCACTACTGTAGTATCATCTTGTTCTACAACTGCTGGTCCATTAACAAGATGACCAAACTTCAATTGTGTACGTGAATAAATGCTTGCATCATATTCAATACCATTTAACATAATTTTTCTTGTTGAAATGGCATTTGGATATACATCCGTCGCCTTTTCAATATCTTTCAACTCTGGTTTTGGAGTATGGCCAACAATACGAACTCGTAAATTAATAATTTCAATACTTGTATTAGGATCGCTATGCCCATATTGACGATGGTGAACTTCATGGAATGCTTTCGTTATTTGTTCGTAATTGCCATCCTCTAACCAAGATAGAGAAATTGGTAATTCTATCTCAAAAGCTTGTCCTTTGTATCGTGCATCCATTGAATAAAGTAAAGTTGTCCCTTCTAACACTGAAAGTTCTTGTTGTTCAATCCATTCAATCGCTTCAGCAGAAAGTGTGTTAAATTTATCCTTTAGTTGTGATACAGGTACATCTTCAAGTAAGTCTTGTCCTGATGAAACTGCATCGTATATGAAATCAGAAGTTAATGCTCCTAGTGCACATAATGTTCCTGGGTTTGGAGGTACAAGGACATTTTTCGCTTGAATTTCCTCAGCAAGGAAGTTAGCCGTAACAGGTCCCGCTCCACCAAATGCTAATAAACTGAATTCTCGTGGATCAAATCCTTGTTGTTCCATTACATTACTTAACTCTGTATACATATTTGCAATGGCTACTTGAATAACTCTATCAGCGGTTGCTTGTACATTTATTTGCAAGTAGTCCGCTATAGGTTTAAGAGCTTCCTCTGATTTCTCTTTATAAAGGGGTAAATTTCCTGCCGCAAAGCGCTCAGGATTAATATAGTTACATACAAGGAATGCATCCGTTAGTGCAGCCTTATCTCCTTTTCCATAACATGCTGGTCCTGGGCTAGAGCCAACTGATTCTGGTCCTACCTTTAACATCCCCCCGTTGTCAATCCATGCATAAGAACCACCACCAGCCCCGATCGAATAAATGGCAACTGAAGGAATCATAATAGGAATTCCAGCAAGTTGGTTAGTTTGAGTAAAAGTTGCGTTTCCTTCTTCAATAATCGAAATATCTGCACTTGTTCCGCCAACATCAAACGTAATTACATTTGATATACCTGCTGATTCAGCTGCTCTTATAGCACCAATTACTCCTGCTGCTGGACCTGAAAATAGTGTACGTACAGGTGCTGACGATGCCGTTTCAATATCCATCAACCCTCCATTAGACTGAGTAATAAATGGAGTTGCTTCTATACCCTCTGTAGTTAATCTTTCTTTTAGTGTTTCAAAGTAGTTTTTTACATTTGGTTGAATATATAGATTAGCAGCAGCCATTACAGTACGTTCATATTCGCGCATTTGTGCCCATAACTCTGAGGACATAATCACATCTAATTCTGGAGCAATTTCTTTAATTCTGTCCGCAGTTAATTTTTCATGTATTGGGTTTTTATAACTATGTAAAAATGATACGACAATGCCTTGAATACCTTCTGATTGTGCATGTTGTACTGCAATATCTATTTGCTCCAATTCAATTGGACATTTCTCAGTCCCGTCATGTAGCATTCTTTCCTTGATGGGATAAACATATTTTCTTGGGATTAAGGATTCAGGTAAACGGGATCTAAAATCATACGGTACAGGCAAACGTAATCTTTGTAAAAATAAAAGATCTCTAAATCCTTCTGTTACAAATAATGCAATTTTTGCTCCCTTACGTTGTAATAATGTATTTAAACCTATTGTCATCCCGTGAACAAAATAATTTATTTCTGATGAATTTATACCCTTATCATTTACAAGTGCTAAACCATTTGAAATTCCTGTTGCCGGGTCATGAGGTACAGTTGGAGTTTTAAATCCCCAAATTTCTCCGCTCTCCGAATCTAATAATGTTAGATCGGTAAAAGTACCACCAATATCCACCCCTAATCGATATTTATTAGCCACAATAAATTTACTCCTTACTAAATTATTTAAATTTTTTGAAAAAAATATAGAATTGTTTATTTTAAAATAATTACATTTCTAATATTTACATAATAGTTATCAAAAAAATAAAAATATAGTTACTATATTAATACTACTTTTCCTAGTTGTAAACTATATTTTAATGAAATATTATAATATTTATAATATTTCATCTTTAATTTTAAATATTAATGTACTTATATTTTTTCCAAAAAAACATTATTTTTACATAATTTTCTAAAGGGGTATTGATAATGAAAGAAAAATTAATGAAGATGTTAGCATCTAGAAAAAATGAAATTATTCAAATTCGACGTTACTTACATGAACACCCAGAGCTTTCTTTCCATGAAGAAAAAACTGCTCAATTTATTGCAGACTTTTATAGGGACAAAGACGTAGAAATAAAAAGGAATGTTGGAAATGGGTTTGGCATTGTTGTCACAATAACTGGTGAAAAACCAGGGAAAACAATTGCATTGCGCGCTGATTTTGATGCGCTACCTATTCATGAAGAAACAGATGTCCCATTTAAATCTAAAAATGAAGGAATAATGCATGCATGCGGGCATGATGGACATACAGCCTACTTACTTGTTCTTGCAGACTGCTTAATACAATTGAAATCGGAAATTTCAGGGACAATTAAAATTATCCATCAGCATGCTGAAGAAGTTCCCCCTGGTGGAGCAAAAAGCATTATTGAATCAGGTATATTAGATGATGTTGATGCTATCTTCGGCACTCATTTAATGCCTACACATCCAGCTGGTTACGTTGGATTACGTAGTGGCTATATGTTAGCAGGTAGAACATATTTTAAGCTAAAAATTAAAGGAACTGGAGGTCATGGTTCAGCACCTCATTTAGCGAATGATGCAATTGTGGCAGGTTCTCATTTTATTGTAGCAACTCAAACGATTATTAGTCGTCGGTTAAATCCATTTGACATGGGTGTTATTACAGTCGGCTCATTTGATGGGAAAGGCACCTTCAATGTTATTAAAGATACTGTTGTACTTGAATGCGATGTTCGTTATATGACAGCAGAAATCCAAAATCTAATTGAAACAGAAATTCGTCGTAATGTTAGAGGAATTGAGGAAAATTTCGGTGTATCATGCGAATTAACATATACTGCCGACTACCCTCCATTATATAATGATCCAAAAATTACAGAAGATGTATTTTTATATCTACAAAATTCAAATGATCCAGATATTAAGGAAGTATTTGAGTATCCAATGCTTGCTGGTTCAGAGGATTTCGCATACTATTTAGAAAAAATACCTGGAACGTTCTTTTATATTGGATGTAAACCAAAAGGAGTTGAAAATCCCTATTTTACTCATTCTCCTAAATTTGATATAGATGAAGATGCACTTTTAGTTGCTGCAAAATCTGTAGGGCAAGTAGTTTGTAATTATTTAATTTAAAATTATCACTAGTTTTCAATACTTGCTATTATAAGGGAATGTAATTTTATTTTCGTGGGTGTTAGATACTATTTTTCTGAGGTTCATATTTCAATGAATTTGTTGCTTCATTTAATTACAATTCAGTTGCACGTATCACCTTTCATTACTTGTTTCTCAACAATTCAAGTATATAGAAATCGTGATTACGTGCTGCTTTTTTATTTATTAATTTATTTCAAAACCTATATTATAGAACCTGTAATTAGACTTTTCGAGAGGTTTCAATAGTTTTTAGAGTATTCCCCTATACATAAGTTCGGGACTTGTATGTTAGACGTACATAAAAAAAATAGGTCCTTTGTCAATTGTTGGGGTGACAAACGAGAGAAGTAAATTTTTTAGTTTACAAGAATCACTTTTCCTGCCCCATCCATTGCTTACGAAGCGTAGCGAGGAAGCAATGGATGGGGCAGGTCGG
>JAEXYZ010000108.1 GCA_023405135.1 Bacillota bacterium
CCGACCTGCCCCATCCATTGCTTCCTCGCTACGCTTCGTAAGCAATGGATGGGGCAGGAAAAGTGATTCTTGTAAACTAAAAAATTTACTTCTCTCGTTTGTCACCCCAACAATTGACAAAGGACCAGAAAATTTACATCAAAAAAACAGATTGCATATGATAGAAAGAGGAATAGCAAAACGAATTTCATATTGTCTTTTTATAGTGAACGAAGTATAATAAAATCCATTAAAAGTGTTGATATATCAAGGTTTTTGTGTATTTTCTAGATGTACATTTGTTTTTCATCAGAGGAGGGTGCTTAATGAAAAAGATACTCGTGACGGGTGCGTTAGGTCAAATTGGTTCAGAATTAGTCAGAAAATTACGAGATATATATGGAGAAGACAACGTGTTGGCCACAGATATTAGAGAAGAACAGTCATGTGGCCCTTTTGCGGTGCTTGATGTAACAGATGGGAAGCGTATGTATGAGCTTGCCAATCAATTTGGTGCAGATACGATGATTCACATGGCTGCTTTACTATCTGCAACTGCTGAAAAAAATCCACAGTTTGCCTGGAATTTAAATATGGGTGGCTTAATGAATGCACTTGAAGTAGCAAGAGAATTAAATATGCAATTTTTTACTCCGAGTTCAATTGGTGCATTTGGTCCATCAACGCCAAAGGACAATACACCACAAGATACATTGCAACGTCCCACAACGATGTATGGAGTGAATAAAGTAGCAGGGGAGCTTTTATGTGATTATTACTTCACACGATTTGGAGTAGATACGCGCGGTGTTCGATTTCCAGGTTTAATTTCATATGTAACGCCACCTGGTGGGGGTACAACCGATTATGCTGTAGATATTTATTATAAAGCGATTGAACAAGGTCGCTATACTTCCTATATTGCAGAAGGAACGTATATGGATATGATGTATATGCCAGATGCATTGCAAGCAATTGTTGATTTAATGGAAGCAGACGGTTCAAAATTAAAGCACCGCAATGCTTTTAATATTTCTGCAATGAGCTTTGAACCTTCACAAATCGCAGCTGAAATTAAAAAGCACATTCCATCATTTAAAATAAATTACGACGTCGATCCAGTTCGCCAATCGATAGCGGACAGCTGGCCAAATTCCATCGATTCCTCTGAAGCAGTAGCGCAATGGGGTTTTAAGGCGCAATATGATTTAGAAAAAATGACAGTTGATATGTTAAATAAATTAAAAAGAAAATTAGAACGAAAATCGATTTCGTAAAAAGTAGTAGGGGGCGTCTTATATTGAGGCGCCCCGTTTTATATGAATGGCACATAAAAGGGACACCGCCTCAACGATGTCCCGCAATCAACTTACTTCACAGCCGCACCCTTCGAAGCCTTCACTAGCTCCTCAATTGCTGCCCAATCATCATTTACTAGACTATCAACAATTTTACTCCCGACGATCACACCACTACAGAATGAACCGAAATTTTTCACATGCTCAGGTGTAGAAATCCCGAACCCTGCTAAAACCGGTGTATCTGTATACCTTTGAATTTGCTTAAAGTGTTCCTCAAGGGAACCTGCAAAGCTAGAGCGAGCACCTGTTATGCCATTTACTGTTACGGCATAAATAAAGCCTTCACTAGCCTTCGTTAAACGCTCGATTCGTTCAGGCGTGCTTGTTAATGAGACAAGCTGCACTAAATCGATCCCAGCATCCTTTAAAGCAGGGTGGACGATGCCGCTTTCTTCAAGGGGCATATCAGGAATGATAAGTCCGCGAATTCCGGCCACCTTTGCATCTTGAGCAAATTTCTCCACACCATAAGCTAAAATCGGATTTAAATATGTCATAGCAACAAGTGGGATATTAATTTCATCAGCAAAACTTGTTAACGTTTCGATTACTTTACGTAAAGTTGTACCATTCGCTAATGCACGTTCTCCAGCTCGTTCAATCGTTGGACCATCTGCAACCGGATCAGTAAATGGAATCCCAACCTCAATGGCAGTAACACCGAGCTCTTGCATTTTTAAAATAGTAGGCTTTAATTTATCTAAGCCCCCATCACCAGCCATAATATAAGGAACAAAAGCTTTATCACCAGCAGCAGTTACCGATAAAATAGATTGTTTTAATTCGCTCATGCAAGGTCACCTCCAAGTGCAGCAGAAATTGTATGCACGTCTTTATCTCCACGGCCAGATAAACAAATGACAAGAATATCATCAGATGTCATTGTTTTAGCAAGATTTGCTGCAAAATAAACAGCATGGGCACTTTCAAGGGCAGGGAGAATACCTTCTGTACGACTAAGTAATTTTACCCCTTCTAAAGCTTCTTCATCTGTTACATTGCCATATGTAGCGCGACCGATTTCATGAAGATGGCAATGCTCTGGACCTACTCCTGGATAATCAAGACCAGCCGAGATTGAATGAGCTTCTTGAACAAAGCCGTTTTCATCCTGTAACAAATACATAAAGGCTCCATGTAATACACCAGTTTGCCCGCTATGAATCGCTGCAGCATGCTTGCCAGTTTCAATCCCTTTGCCGGCTGCTTCCACACCATATAAAGCAACCTCCTGATCTTCCACAAAAGGATAAAACATGCCGATTGAGTTACTACCTCCACCAATACATGCAACGACTGCATTTGGTAGACGATTTTCAACTTCTAAAATCTGTGCTCTCGTTTCATCCCCAATGACACGTTGGAAATCGCGCACAATCGTAGGGAATGGGTGAGGCCCCATTGCAGAGCCTAAAATATAATGTGTATCTTCAATATTTGTTACCCAGTGGCGTAAAGCCTCATTTACCGCATCTTTTAACGTTGCAGATCCTTTATCAACAGCAACGACTTTTGTTCCAAGAAGCTCCATTCGGAATACGTTTAATGCTTGTCGTTTCACATCTTCCGCACCCATGTAAACGATACATTCAAGGTTAAGTAACGCACACGCGGTAGCAGTTGCCACACCATGTTGACCTGCCCCTGTTTCAGCGACGATTTTTTTCTTACCCATACGTTTTGCAAGAAGCGCTTGCCCAAGGGCGTTATTAATTTTGTGCGCCCCTGTATGGTTTAAATCTTCACGCTTTAAATAAATTTTTGCGCCACCGCAATACTCTGTTAAACGTTCAGCGAAATAAAGGGGAGTTTCACGTCCCACATAATTTTTTAAATAATAATGAAGCTCCTTTTGGAACGATTCATCGTTTTTTACTTTGTCGTATGCTTCGTCTAATTCTTGAAGGGCAGTCATTAACGTTTCCGGGACAAATTGACCGCCGAAACGTCCAAATCTACCTTTTACCTCTGTATTTGTTGTCATTTTTCATTCACTCCTTTACGACTTTCGTAAAATTGCCGCATTATTTATGTTTTGCGAAGTCAGTTTTAGCTGCTTCGATAAATTGTTTAATTAATTCACAGTCTTTCACGCCATTTCGTTCGACGCCACTAGATACGTCAACACCAAAGGGCTCAACTTGTAATATAGCAAGACCAACATTGTCCGGCTTAAGTCCACCAGCTAAAATGAAGCGTTCTTTCGGGATAGATAGTCGATCAAGTAATGACCAATCAAAAACATGACCACTTCCACCAGAAAAATCTGTGCCGGGAGCATCGAATAAATAGTAATCAACATCATATTTACTTGCTCGTTCAACATCTTCATAGCTTCTAACAGAAAAAGCTTTAATAGAAGGGTAGCCTAAGCTTTGTATAAACTGAGCGTCTTCCGTACCGTGATATTGAACGTAATCAAGGCCAACTTTCTCAACTGCTTCATGTACTTGTTGCTCTGTAGGGTTTACGAAAACACCAACTTTTTTGACGTGGGAAGGGACTAGCTTTGCAAGTTGTACTGCACGTTCAATGGAAATCCTACGTTTACTCGGAGCAAACATAAATCCAATCCAAGTAGCCCCAGCGTTAACGGCTGCATGAACATGTTCTTCTTCCATAAGGCCGCAAATTTTCACTTTCGCCATTATTTCACGACCTTTGTAGGAAGGGAAACTTGCAGTGCACTTAAGGCTTCTTCCACGTTTCCGCTGCGCATTAATGATTCACCAACTAATACACCACGTGCTCCTACGTTCGCAACTCTCTTTGCATCATCTTCATTCCAAATGCCACTTTCACTAATAAAGGCGATATCGCCATAAGATGTAATTTTTTTTGCTAACTTTTCTGTTTGTGCAAGATCGACCTCGAAGGTGTTTAAATTACGATTGTTGACACCGATGATTTTTGGATGAAGTGCAAGAGCTCGATCTAGTTCTTCTTCGTTATGAACTTCCACCAAAACATCAAGGCCTAAAGCATTTGCATATTCATAAAAGGCTTTTAGCTTTTTATCGGAAAGGGCAGCGACGATAAGTAAAATAACCGATGCACCAGCAACTTTTGCATAATCGATTTGCACCTCGTGAATAATGAAGTCTTTATTTAAAAGAGGAATATCAACTGTGTTTGCTATATCTACTAAATCTTCAAAGGAACCTTTGAAAAATTTTTCTTCCGTTAAAACAGAAATACAAGCAGCCCCAGCATCAGCATATTTTTTAGCTTGTTCTACAGGATTGGCACCTTCTGCAATTAAACCTTTGGAAGGGGAAGCGCGCTTCATTTCTGAAATAACTTGTAGTGTTTCTGATTTACGTAACACCTCGTATAGAGAAGTACGCGACTTTGGTATAACCTTAAAGCTAGGCTCATTTGCAAGTAATGAAGGAAGTAACGTTTCTTTATGATCTAAAATTGTTTGTAAAATTGTCATGATTGTATGCGCTCCTTTAAAATCGATTGGCTATATTCCACCACTGCGTCAAGTTTTGATAGTGCACGACCAGACAGAATGCTGTCTCGTGCCATGTCGATCCCTTCGTTAATGGAAACAGCTACACCATAGGCAAAAAATCCAATAGCTGCATTTAATAAAACTGCATCAAAGTAAGCACTTTGTTTTCCTTTTAATAAGTCGCGTAAAATAATAGCATTTTCTTCTGGCGTTCCACCAATAAGTGCACTAACTGAGACAGGGGATAATCCGTAATCTTCCGCTTTTAATGTAAATGATTTAACCTCTCCATTTTCAAGAAGGGCAACCTTGTTTTCACCATCTAGTGATGCCTCATCCATACCTTGAGTACCAGAAACAACGACTGCCCGTTCGCGACCTAAAATACGTAGAACTTCAGCGTATTGGCTAACGAATTCAGGACGATTAATCCCAACAAGCTGTGTTGTTAAATTTACTGGATTTGTTAACGGTCCAACCATATTAAAAATAGTAGGCTTCCCAATGGCTCTTCGGACTTCACCGAGACGTTTTAGTTTCGGATGAACATTTGGCGCATAGAAGAAAGTAATGCCTTCTTGCTTTAACAAATCAACAGAATCATCAATTGTAAAGTCTGTATGGATGCCTAATGCTTGTAATACGTCTGTGCTTCCTGAGGCGCTTGAAATTTTACGGTTGCCATGTTTTGCTACAGAAACATTACTTGCAGCAAGGACGAATGCGGAGGTCGTACTAATATTGAAACTCTTTAGACCATCACCACCTGTACCGCAATTATCGAGATAATTCCCTTCTGGTGCGGGTACTGAAACAGCATTTGCTTTCATAACAGTGGCAAGCGCTGCAATTTCCTCTGTCGTTTCTCCTTTTTCGCTTAAAGCAACTAAAAAAGCTGCAATATCGTCTTTCGGTGTTTCTTCATTAAATACGAGTTCAGCAGCCTGAAGCATATCATCATAGGCTAAATTTTCATTTTCTTTTACTTGATTTGTAAACAATTGAATACTCATCTTAATTCATCCTCCCAAAATTTAAATTAGCAGGTTAGATAAATGAAACTTTAGGCAAGGGGAGGGGGCTTTACGGAAAATAAAAAAGTCCTCTACAAAAGGAAATCCCTTTTGTAGAGGACGATATATACCGCGTTGCCACCTCTGTTGAAGTATTAATTACTTCCACCTTGGCGCATTTTTCTTGCGTAAATAGGCGATATTAATCCTATTTTGCAATGAAAAACACTTCCTTGTAACGTAGGAAAAACGTCAACTAACTAATGCTAGTTGCTCTCATAAGGCCCATTCACAATACGTGCGCACTAGTTTACACCAACCACTAGCTCTCTCAAGCACACTATACCGCTACTATTCTTATTCATCAATTTCTCAGCTATACTCATCTAATCTCTAAACTCTGCTTTGCTCAAACGGTGGTCACGCTCCCGCAACCTGCTACCGTATACGAACAATTTTTGTTAACTAGAATTGTAGACTTAATTCTTCATTTTGTCAATGTTTTCAGAAAACTTAAAAGAAGATTTACAATAAAAAAGCCGAGAACAAAAAGCTCTCGGCAAATACTAAATTAATTCTTTAAAGTTTAAACGTTTATTTAAAAGATGCATAATAGGCACCCCAACAGCTAAAACAGCGAATTCTCCGACTGCACATGTAAACCATGTCCATAAGAATGGTAATTCAAGCGCTAAGTTTAATTCAAAAGCAATGATGAACATCGTAACTGTAAATAAAAACGTATTAATGATCATACGAAGTAATGTATTTTTCACAAACTTACAAATCAAAATAAAGATTGTAAGAGTGATAAGTGAATGTCCAACACCGAACACTAAATCGTATACGCCTAGTGGTGAGAATAAGTTCGAGATAAACACACCGATGACAATGCCTAGCATAAAGCGCGGATTAAAAGCCACTAAATGATTAAACATTTCAGAAACACGGAATTGGATTTCCGTAAAACCAAATGGTGCAACTAAAAGGGTAACCGCAATATAAAGTGCGGCAATAATCCCGGTTGTCGCTAAAAATTTTACTTTCATATTCATTTCTCCTTAGTTTTTTTTCGTGGGATGGTTTCGAACCACGGTGACTGAACACAAAATAATATACTATTATAATTCTATTTCTATGTCAAATAACTATTAAATGATAGGAGAGTTATATTCAGTTTACAAAGGTGTGAAAAATGTCGAAATTTAGACAAATCTCTAAAATTTTATTAACATAACAATTTTTTTGAATAAACTCAATGTTTTAACGGTTTAAAGCGCCAAATTAATATTTTGAAATTAGTAATTTGAGATCTATAAATTCAGAACATTCTTAATGTTGTTGACTATCACTTCACAGCGATGTAATATATCGATAAACTCACACTTTTTTGAATAGTATAAAATATGAAAAAATATATTCAAAAACGAGTCTACGAATCTTTTTAGAGAGAAATAAGGGGGAAGTTTACGTGAAAAATAGTATGAAAAAGCTTTCATTTCTTCTATTTGGTTTAGTACTTTTACTAGCAGCATGTGGCGGCGGTAATGAAACATCTACTGAATCAACAGAAGGTAATACAGGTACAGAAACAGAAGGAACATCTGAAGAGAAAACATTTAATATCGGTATTACACAAATTGTTGAGCATCCATCATTAGATGCTGCGACGGAAGGTTTTAAAGCAGCTCTTGAAGAATCGGGCTTAAATGTTAAGTTTGTTGATAAAAATGCTCAAAACGATCAAAGTATGAACACGACAATTGCACAAGACCTAGTGAATCAAGGCGTTGATTTAATTTTTGCTAACTCAACTCCATCAGCACAAGCAGTTAAAGGTGCAACATCTGATATTCCAATTATCTTCACTTCTGTAACAGATGCTGTAGGTGCAGAATTAGTTGATTCAATGGAAGCTCCTGGTGGTAACGTAACAGGAACAGTTGACTTACATCCTGATACAATTGCGAACACTGTAGCATTTCTTAAAGACGAATTAGGTGCGAAAAAAGTAGGTACAGTTTATAACACAGGTGAGCAAAACTCTGTTGCTCAAGTTGAACAAGTAAAAGCTTTATTAGAAGAAGCAGGTATTGAATTAGTAGAGTCAGCTGTTTCAACTTCAGCGGAAGTAAAGCAAGCAACTGAATCTCTAATTGGAAAAGTAGATTCTTTATATATCATTACAGATAACACAGTAGTATCTGCATTAGAGTCAGTAATTGACGTTGCAAATGCAAACCAACTTCCTTTAATGGTTGGAGAACTTGATTCAGTAAAACGTGGCGGATTAGGTGCTTACGGTTTTGAATACTATGATATCGGTTATGAAGCGGGACAAATGGCTGTGAAAATTTTAAAAGGTGAAGCGACACCTTCAGAAATCCCAGCGGCTTACCCAGCAAACTTAAAATTACTTATTAATAAATCAGCTGCAGAAAACCTAGGTCTTGAAATTAAAGACACTTGGAATGCAGAAGTTTACGAATAACATTGAGGTTAGTTAGGAGATGATTCATCATGTTTGCAGCATTGTTCGGTTCGGTTGAGCAAGGAATCATCTATGCAATTATGGCGCTCGGAGTGTATTTAACATTCCGAGTGTTAGATTTTCCGGATTTAACGGTTGACGGCAGCTTTGTAACTGGGGCAGCTACTGCGGCAACAATGATTGCACTTGGCTACAACCCAATATTAGCTACGTTATTAGCAATTGTTGCTGGATTTATTGCAGGATGTATGACAGGTTTATTACACACAAAAGGGAAAATAAATCCACTTCTTTCAGGGATTTTAATGATGATTGCATTGTATTCAATCAATCTTCGAATCATGGGGTTATCTGCAGAAAATGCAATTGTTCGCCCAAATATTCCACTAATGAATTCAGAGACAATCTTTTCACAATTCCTAAACTTTTGGAGTCCATTAGGCATTGATGATGCAATGAAAAATTTCGTGGAAAATATACTAGGTCAATCAGCTCCATCTACATGGGGAATAGTGTTATTAGTTTTAATCATTACGCTGATTATTAAGTTTATCGCTGACTGGTTCTTAAAAACAGAAATTGGGCTTGCAATCCGTGCAACAGGTGATAATAAACGAATGATTCGAAGCTTCTCAGCAAACACGGATTCATTAATTGTATTAGGACTTGGGTTATCAAACGCCTTAGTTGCATTTTCTGGAGCTTTAATCGCTCAATATTCTAAATTTGCCGATGCAAATATGGGGATTGGGATGATTGTCATTGGTCTTGCTTCTGTTATTATCGGTGAAGCAATTTTCGGAACAAAAACAATCTTCCGTACGACAATTGCTGTAGTGGCAGGTGCGATAATTTATCGTATTATTTACGCGGTTGCATTACGTATCGAATGGTTAGATACATCAGATATGAAGCTAATTACTGCGGTTATTGTTATTTTAGCCTTAGTAATTCCACAAATGGTCGATAAACGTCGTGAGAAAAAACGGAAAGAAAAGCGACGTGCTGAACGTCTCAGTCAACAAAATGTGGCGCAAGGAGGGAATCACCTTGCTTAAATTAGAAGGCATTAACAAAATCTTTAACGAAGGTACACCAGATGAAAAGATAGCCTTAGATAATATTAATCTTCATTTAGCACCTGGAGATTTCGTTACAATTATCGGAAGTAACGGTGCTGGTAAGTCTACAATGATGAATATGATTTCCGGAGCTCTGACACCTGATTTTGGTGCTGTCACAATTGACGGAAATGAAGTGACAAGATTGCCCGAATATAAACGTTCTCAATTTATCGGTCGTGTATTCCAAGATCCGATGGCGGGAACAGCACCTTCAATGACAATTGAAGAAAATTTGGCGATTGCTTACTCAAGAAATGCGAAGCGTCAATTACGTGGTGGCGTAAATCGTGATCGCCGAGACTTTTTCAGAACTTCATTAGAGAAGCTTCACCTAAATTTAGAAAACCGTTTAAATGCAAAAGTAGGGATGCTATCCGGTGGGGAACGTCAAGCATTATCTCTACTAATGGCAACATTTACCAATCCGGAGATTTTGCTACTAGATGAGCATACAGCAGCACTTGATCCATCAAGGGCAGAGTTAATTACGAATTTAACAAAACAGCTTGTTGAAGAAGGGAACTTAACGACATTAATGGTTACCCATAACATGCAACAGGCACTTGATTTAGGAAACCGTCTAATCATGATGGATAAAGGCCAAATTATTCTAACAATCGATGAAGATAAAAAACCAAACTTAACAATCCCAGACTTAATGTCAGAATTCGAAAAAATCCGTGGAGAAAAAATGACTTCAGATAGAGCGTTGTTAGGGTAATAAAAATCGACGTCAGTGTAACAGCTGATGTCGATTTTTTTAGTTGCGAAATTTAATTTTTCATAACAAGTAAGAATTACAAGTAGATTTCGATGTCTACTTAGTTTTGTCATGAAAAAATACGTAACTGGAATAGATGAAAATTAGGTTTTTACATTAGAAAATGGGGGAGAATTTGATTTTTATGAATTTGTTTTAAACAGTGATAAAGTTCTAAAATGGTGGGGAGGAGGGGGAGAAATGATAATTTTAGAACGAGAAATACCGATTAAAATGATTATGTTAGAAATATTGCTGCGTCGATTAGATGAAGAGGACATAGAGTATGAATATTATAAAAATGAGTATTTGTTGGTAAGTCGCAGGTATGAAGGTGAAATGTGGGTTGACCGAGAATGGGAAGAGCTTATTATTCCATCAAAGTACTATTTGTTCCATAACTTTGAAACTGAAAATGAAGCAAGTCATTCTCATCAAATTGATACTATATTTGTATGTCAAAATTTTATTTTACTATTAGAAATTAAAAATATCGGTGGAAGAATTGATTTTGACCAAGAGAAACATCAGTTTATGAGGACTCGTCAGGATGGGATGAAGGAAGGATTTTCTAATCCGATAGATCAAATTGAGAGACATGTTAGATTGTTTAAGCGTATTTTAATAAAATGGGAAATCGCTTTGCCAATTGAATACGCAATTATTTTAACACAACCTTCAACAATAATAGGAGACACCCCAGCCAATGTTGCTATATTTCATGTAAGTGGGCTACAAACGTATGTATATAATTTATTTTCAAAATATCAAAATAATTATATTTCGCCAGTTAGTCTGGAGTTATTGAAAAAGAATTTACTAGCAATTAGAAAGCGTAAAATGTGGGTGCCAAAGATTGATAAAAGTAAATTACGTAAAGGATACGTAAAGGAGTTTTATGTAAGAAATGTAAAACTATAATGCAATATTCGCACGGTCAATTTGTTTGTCCCAAGTGTAAAGTGAGGAATAAAGATTCATTTTATGAAGCTCTGTATGACTACAAATATTTACATGGTGAATGGGTAACGAATTATGATCTTAGAAGTTACATGAATATTGACTCAAGATTTGCAGTAAATCGATTAATTAATAGTTTAAATTTAGAACTTCAAGGTGAAAAAAGAAATCGAAGGTATCGAATCCCTGACAATATATTGACCTATATAGAGAACCGCACATAAATATTGGGAAACCACACATAAACTTCAGAAAAGCACACGTAAATTCTGGAAAACCGCACATAAACCTCAAAAAAACGCACATAACGCATAACACATAACCATAAAAAAGTCCCTCCTTCAAAAAAGAAGGGGGACCTATATAAGATTAAACTAACAATCCAAACAACGTACTGTCTTTATTTACTTCTTTAAATTCAAAACCATTAACACGCATGCGATCTACTAGACCTTGGTAGTCTTCTGGTTTGCTAACCTCGATTCCTACTAGAGCAGGACCGCTTTCTTTATTGTTTTTCTTAGTATATTCGAATGTTGTAATATCATCGTTAGGACCAAGCACATCAGTTAAGAATTGACGCAATGCTCCAGCACGTTGTGGGAAGCTGACAATGAAATAATAAAGTAAACCTTCATATAATAAAGATTTTTCCTTAATTTCCTGCATACGGCTAATATCATTGTTGCCGCCGGTGATAACAACAACAGCACTTTTTCCTTTAATTTGATCAGCATATAAATCAAGTGCTGCAACTGGAAGTGCTCCTGAAGGCTCAGCAACAATTGCATGCTTATTATATAAATCTAGAATCGTAGTACTTACTTTCCCTTCAGGAACAAGAACGATGTCATCTAAATAATTTCTGCAAATTTCATAAGTTGTAGATCCTACACATTGAACAGCAGTGCCATCGCAAAACTTATCAATTTTAGCCAAAGTAACTGGTCCGTCATTGTCGAAAGCAGCTTTCATACTTGCAGCACCTGCTGGCTCAACACCAATGACTTTACTGTTTGGTGAGATGTTTTTCACATAAGCTGAAATGCCTGCCATTAGACCACCGCCACCGATGCCTGCAAAAATGAAGTCAAGGGGTTCCTCGATATCATTTAATACTTCAACACCAACTGTACCTTGACCTGCAATGATATCTAAGTCATTAAATGGATGGATGAAAATCATGTCATGCTCTTCGCAATATTCCATTGCTGCGGCAGCAGAATCGTCAAACGTATCACCAGCTAAAATAATTTCAATATTATCACGGCCAAACATACGAACTTGGTCAACCTTTTGCTTTGGTGTTGTTAAAGGCATAAAGATGGCACCTTTAATATTTAAATGAGCACAAGCAAATGCAACACCTTGTGCATGGTTTCCAGCACTTGCACACACTACGCCACTAACTCGTGCAGCATCTTCAATTTTTTTAATTTTATAATATGCACCGCGCAGCTTGAACGAACGAACATACTGTAAATCTTCACGTTTGAAATAAATGTTTGCACCGTACTTTTCAGATAAATATTCATTTTTCTGAAGTGGTGTATGTAAAACAACATCTTTTAATAGATGATGTGCAATTAAAATATTTTCCACAGCAAGGGATTTAGTTTCTGCAACTTCCATCGTTTGGTAACCTCCGTTTTTTAAAACATTTATTAATTTTAACATAAAAAAATGTGCTTTTTTACAAATTTTTATTTAATTCAAAAAATTTATAAAATGAAAACGTTTTAATTTGAACAATCTTTTAACGTTACATATTGATGGGATAAAAAGGATTGGATTCTTCTAAGAGTAAAAAAAGAATCTGCTCAGAATATCTTTTTCCTGAACAGATCCTTAAAAAATTAAAATAAAATATGTGCTATTAAAGCGATTATTGGGAGTGAAATTAAAGTGCGGATTAAGAAAATCATAAATAGATCCCAAAGCTTTAATGGAAGTTTCGTACCTAAAATTAATCCACCGACTTCAGACATGTAGATTAATTGTGTAACAGAAATGGTAGCGATAAAGAAACGGGTTAATTCCGAATTGATACCTGCACCTAAAATTGAAGGTAATAGCATATCGGCAAAACCAACAATCATCGTTTGAGCGGCTTCTCCTGCTTCTGGAATTTGTAAAAGTGCTAAAATCGGCTCAAAAGGCATACCTAAAATTTTAAAGAAACTTGTAAACTCAGCAAGCGCTAACGCAATCGTACCGAATGCCATAATGATAGGAGTTACAGCAAACCACATTTCTAACACGTTTTTAAACCCAGACAATAAAACCTGACCTAAGTTTTTATTACTTTCAGCTTTTGATAATGCATTGTGTAAACCGAATGTAATGGCATTAAAGTTTTCTGGAATATCTTCTTGTTTTTCATCTGGCTTAGAACCATCGAATAAAACATCAGGCTTTTGTTTTAACGGGAAAATGTGCGGCATAATAACAGCTAAAATTAATCCTACAACGATAACTGTTCCATAAAACTCGAAGAAATAATCTTGAATGCCGATTGTTTCAACAACAACTAAACAAAATGTGATGGAAACAACAGAGAATGTCGTTGCAATTATGGCAGCTTCACGTGCAGTATAGTTTCCATCTTCATATTGCTTATTTGTCAATAAAACACCAATTGTTCCATCACCAACCCAAGAAGCTAAACAATCAATTGCTGCGCGACCTGGAATTTTGAAAACTGGACGCATAATTTTAACCATTAACGATCCAAAAAACTCTAATAAACCGAAATCCGTTAATAATGGAAGTAATAGTCCGGCGAATAAGAATAATGTAAACATCATCGTCACTAAACCGCCGTCTGGAGCTAATAATAAACCGGCTGTGTTGTCGCTAGTGAAACTTTCCGGACCTACTTGGAATAAATAAAAAGTAGCGAACATTACGGCTAATATGCGCATAATAGTCCAAAACCAATTTACACGGAATAAAGAATCGATTAAAGTACGCTCTTTCTTCTCGGGAATAAATTGCATTACCACTGAACCGAAAGCAGCAACGATAAATACAATAAACGCAAACCAATGAATAAATGAAACGACTTTACTAGCTAATAAGTTAGCTAAAATTGTGATAGGAACCTTTAATCCTTCATCAGTGCCAATCGGTGTAATAAATAAGAAAACGCCAATTGCTGAAAGGAATATAAAGAGGAACCATGTATATAAATTAAATTTTTTCATGCCTTAACCTCATTAAAAAGTTTTCATTGAATATTTATACAATATAAAGGGAGTATATACAAAAGTAAATATGTTTCAATAAAGAAAAAGTATTCAGAAACTTCAGTATGTATAAGGGATGAATGAAATGCCAATATTAGTATATTCAATTTGTTTAATATACAAAACAGTGTTAATAAAGCATGCATTTTTATACGAGAAATTTATAAAAAAAGTCGCCTCATAGTTGCTGAGGCGACTTTCTTTATAATGTAATAAATTATTAGTCTTCAAAATTTATAATGTAAAATTTTTCATAATGTAACCAACTATCACTCATTGGTTGGCCTTCATCAATACGTTTAGAGTTTTCTTCAATCATCCAAGCAGTTTGAGAAGCGTGGGCTTGGAGTGCCTTAACTTTATCATTCTTAACACTGCTAACGTCAACTTCGACATGGTGAGGGCCATTTTCAGCAATCGTATTATTTGCAAAGCCAACAGCGTAAATTGTTGGACGCACTTCTTTTGGCATGCGTCGCACAGCTTCAACTACCGCACGAGCTGTAGCTTCATGATCTGGGTGTACAGCATAACCAGGTAAGAAAGTAATGATTAAAGAAGGATTTAACTCATCAATTAAATCCTTTACTAACTTCACCATTTTTTCATCGTCTTCAAATTCGACTGTTTTATCACGTAATCCCATCATTCTTAAATCTTCAATACCCATTACTTCACATGCAGCTTGTAATTCCTTACGGCGAATTTCTGGTAAAGATTCTCTTGTAGCGAATGGGGGATTACCGAGGTTGCGGCCCATTTCTCCTAGTGTTAAGCAGGCATATGTAACAGGGACACCCATATTACGATAAAGTCTAATCGTACCCGCTGATGAAAATGCTTCGTCATCTGGATGAGGAAAGACAACTAAAATTTGACGTTGTGGTTGTAATGTCATTCTTAATCCACTCCTTAATAAGAAAATGGTGTTTCACTAATTTCTAGTGCAACAGCAAGTTTTCCAGTAAAGTCTAATCCGGCCATTAATAAACGGCCTTTGTCATCCAGTTCATAATGTGTAATACCTTGAGCATAAACCCATCCATGCTCCATTTTCAATCCTACGCGGTGCGGGGTGTCATCGATAATTTTTGCTAATTCGTATCGTATTTTCGCATTGCGAATGAAAGCTCCTGCATTAAACACTTTTTCATTGAAATGTGTAGCATAAGCTCCATTAGTTGTTTCTAGATGAATATAGACGTCTTTGTTCACAAAAGAATTAAGCAATTCTTGGAGCTCGTCAATTTGTACTTCCTTCATCTTAATTCTCCTTTCACATCTATTTACTAATAAGTATAGTAAAAAATGACACTTTATGAAAAGAAAAAGGAACTAAAAATCAATTATGGTTTTCAAGCTGCCTCGAAAAGCTGCTAAGTATCCTCTGCTAAATAAAAAAACAGTGCGAAAAACCCGCACTGCTAATGCATCCGCTTATGTACCAGGTACATAAAAGATTCTGAATATTCTAAATTGTTTGTGTACCTGGTACATATACTAGTTAGATTTCTTTTATTGTTACTTCTGGAGCGCCTAAGCGAGGTTTTGCGCCGTGGTATACTGGGCCGACGAATTCATTTAGTTTCCAGCCATGTTTAATACCTGCAGCAACAAATTCTTTCGCTTCAAAAACCGCTTCTTTAATAGATAAGCCATTTGCTAGGTTTGATGTGACACTTGCTGCAAACGTACAACCAGCACCGTGATTGTATGTAGTGTCTACTTTTTCTGTTTCAAGTAAGTAAAATTTTTCACCATCGTAGAATAAATCAGCAGCTTTATCAGTTTGTAGGGCACGTCCACCTTTAATTACGACATTTTTTGCACCAAGCGCATGAATTTTTTCAGCAGCCGTTTTTAATTCATCAATTGTTTTAGGAGTGCCTGTACCAGCTAATTGTCCAGCTTCAAAAAGATTAGGTGTTGTTACAAGTGCGTTTGGAATTAAATATTGGATCATCGCATCGACTGTACCAGGATTTAATACTTCATCTTCACCTTTACATACCATTACAGGGTCAATTACAACATTTTTCACCCCAGATTCAGCAATCGCTTTACCTGTAGTTTCAATTACTTCCTCAGTAGAAAGCATCCCTGTTTTCAATGCATCAATGCCAGTTGAAAATGCAGTTTTAAGTTGTGCTTTTAGGACATCGATTGGTAATGTATAAACGCCATGATTCCAGTTATTATCAGGATCCATTGTTGCAATAACTGTTACAGCAGCCATACCATAAGTGTTATGTTCTTCAAATGCTTTTAAATCAGCTTCTAAACCAGCACCGCCAGAAGCGTCTGAACCAGCAATTGTTAACGTTTTCTTCAATGACATATATTTCATACCCCTTCTAATCGAAATTTAAGTTAATATTAAAAAGTATATAGTAGTTCTGACTTTGTAAAAATAGTCAGAATGAACAAAAATTATAAGGTCAGCTTGAATTAGAAAGACTACTTCCTAAAAACAATAAATAATTCATTAAATCTTCTATTGAAACTGTTTACGCGTTAAAGTACGTTTAAATAGAGAGGTGCTAAAAGATGAAAAAAGTATTTGAAAATGACTGGCAAGAAATATTAGCTGAAGAATTTGAAAAAACATATTACATACAATTAAGAAAATTTGTAGCCGAGCAATATAGCATATCAACAGTTTATCCACCGCAGAATGAAGTTATGAGCGCGTTTTATACAGTCCCATATAAGGATATGAAAGTTGTCATTTTAGGACAAGATCCGTATCATGGACCAGGACAAGCTCACGGTATGTGCTTTTCGGTAAAAAAAGGCGTGCCACATCCGCCAAGCTTACGAAATATTTTTCAAGAATTATATAATGATTTAGGGTGCCCAATTCCGAAAGATGGCTATTTAATGAAATGGGCAAATCAAGGTGTATTCCTGTTAAACACAGTATTAACGGTTCGCCAAGGGGAAGCAAATTCTCATAAAGGTGCCGGTTGGGAGCAATTTACCGACGCGGTTATTGAAAAACTAGCTGCACGACAAGAACCAATTATCTTTGTATTATGGGGAAGACCTGCTCAAATGAAACGAGCAATTATTGAACAAAAAGGTTCACACCATTTTATTTTACAGGCGCCACATCCAAGCCCATTAAGTGCCCATCGTGGATTTTTTGGAAGTAAACCATTCTCTAAAATTAATGAAAAATTAGTTGAGTGGGGACAACAGCCGATTGATTGGAATTTAAATGAATAAACCTGCAAAACTTTTTCTAATATAAAAATCATGGTACATTTGTATTGAAAGTGAGGGGAGCTTTAAATGAAAGTTAATTGTTTTAAGTGTCAATATTTTCGCGTGACTTGGGATCAGCATAATCCAAGAGGCTGTTCTGCATATCAATTTAAATCAAAACAGCTTCCTTCGATTGTAGTAAAAAATTCTTCTGGAATGGATTGTATGCAGTTTTCGCCAAAGCAAACTCAGGAGGTAAGCCGAGGATGATTTCATATCAAACATTATTAAATGAAATAGAACAACTTGTTTCAAATGCGAAAAATGTTAACGATGAACAACAATTACGTGAACAATTAAGTGCAATACGTGCCCTTTGTAATGTAGCATTAACAAACGGAAGTAGTAATCAATCCCCTAAGCGGCAACCTGCGACAACTAATTTGTCCAATCAATCAATTTCATCTCAAAGTATGATAAACAATACTTCATCTTTGAATGGTTCAATGCTTCAAGAAAATGATGCAAATGGAGATTCAATTTTTGATTTTTAAAGAAATTTTTATTAATAAAAAACAAAGCACGGCCTTATTAAATAAAGGACGTATTTTTGAGAAAGAGGTAATAGGGAAATGAAAGGTTCAATAGTTTCCGGTGCGATTCATGGATTTTTGGCAGTGGCATTAGGTGCTTTTGGCGCCCATGCATTAAAGGGAGTTTTAGATGAATATGGAGCTGGAATTTGGGACACAGCCATTCAATACCAAATGCTTCATGCTACTGCGCTACTTGTAGTTGGCGTTTTAATGAGTTCGAAAGTATTAGGTGCTTCAACCCAGCTTAAATGGGCTGCAATTTGTATGAATGTAGGAGTTTTATTCTTCTCTGGTAGCTTAATGATTTTAGCAATTACAGGTATTGGTGTTTTAGGTGCCATCACACCAATCGGAGGCGTCTTTTTCTTAGTAGGATGGATCCTTGTAATTGTTGCAGCATTAAAACATAAAAATTAAAAAGTTAGAATTATAGAATGAAAGTACTCTGTCAGTACGTGACAAATGAAGGTAGTAGTATGTACGGCCATGTCTTATTACAATTGTAAAAGGATTTAGTCGCAGTGGCTTCGCTTCCAATAACGATTTAGTTGAAGCCTACTCCAAGCACTGTTCCTTACATATCAGGAAAACCTTGCTTTGTCTACAATCTGATAGGTCAAATCAATCTATAATTCTTTTTTTGTTTCAATTTTTCGAATAATAAAATAAATTAATATTTAATATCCTATAATCATGGTAAAGTAGATGATATTATTGGTAATCCAATCCTGTATTTGAGAGTATAAAATATTGACAGTACCCTGTATTTTGGTAAATTAGTTATAGAAATTGAGAAAGGGGTAGTTCCTGTGGATCGTTTATTTTCGGCACTACATAAATATTATGAGGAAATGGTTTCGATTCGTCGTTATTTACATGAAAATCCCGAACTTTCGTTTCATGAAGTACATACTCCTGCTTATATAGCAAATTATCATCGCAATCTAGGGCTTGAAGTTCGAGAAGGGGTAGGGGGGCGAGGTGTTGTTGCAACATTACATGGTGCAAAACCTGGTAAAACCGTTGCAATTCGTGCAGATTTTGATGCGTTAGCGATTCAGGAATTAAACGATTTACCATATAAATCAAAAGTAGATGGCGTGATGCATGCTTGTGGTCATGATGGCCATACTGCAACAGCACTCGTTCTAGCAAAAGCTCTTTTTGAAATAAAGGAAGAAATCCATGGGAATATAGTCTTTATCCATCAGTTCGCAGAAGAAATCACTCCAGGTGGAGCCAAACCGATGATTGCGGATGGCTGCTTAGATGGAGTAGATGTTATTTTTGGCACACACTTATGGGCACCAACACCTTTAGGGGATGTTTTAGTTCGAAACGGGGCAATCATGGCAGCTGCTGATATGTTTGAGATTACAATCTATGGGAAAGGTGGCCACGGAGCAGAGCCGCATAATTCAGTAGATGCAATTGTTATTGGCTCTCATTTTATTACCCAGCTACAAACACTCGTTTCACGTAGAGTTGATCCGTTAAAATCAGCTGTTATTTCAATTGGTCATTTTGAAGCCATTAATCCCTTTAATGTAATTGCTGAAAAGGTAGTTTTGAAAGGAACAGTTCGAACATTTGAAGAGGGGGTTCGTTCATTTATCGAAAATGAAATCGAGTTGCTCCTTAAATCCATTTGTGAAAGTGCACATGCAACATACGATTATAAATTTTTTAGAGGCTACCCACCTGTTGTAAACCATAAAAAGGAAACTCAATTTCTTGCAAATGTAGCTTGTCAAGTTCCCGAGGTGAAAAATGTGACAGAGTGTGCACCATTAATGGTAGGCGAAGATTTTGCTTATTATTTAGAAAAAGTACCAGGTACATTTTTCATCACAGGTGCAAAAAATCCTGAATGGGAAACTGTATACCCACATCATCATCCACGATTTGATTTTGATGAAAAGGCAATGCTAATAGCTGCAAAAACTCTTGGTTTAGCTACTATAAACTATTTAAAAACTAGTAAATAATCTAGCAAACTAATATTAAAAATATAAAATATAGGGTGAGGAATTCTATGAGTATAGGAGCAAAGCTAAACATAACTATCTATTCACTAATTATTTTAATATGTATTTCTGTTGGCGTTAGTTTTTACAATTTAGATAATATTGAAGAGAAAATGGAAGAAGCATTAGATTATAGAGTATCTCAAATTCTTACTGCAGAGGAAATTCGCTATGCACGAGCAATGCAAAGTGCGTCTGTTCGTGAAGTAATAATCGATGGATCGGTACAATCGAAAGAAGCTTTAGCACATTATCAAGGTTTAGTAGATGAAAATGTAAATAACCTAAGTAGTGTAGTATCTAGTGATACAATGAAGGGCTACTTAGATGAAATAGTGAAACTTGAAGAAAGCAATAAAAATAATATTAGTTTAGCAGAGGCAGCGCTAAATGATGGAGATAAAAAACAAGCGTCAATTATCGTAACAAATTTAATAGCAGAAGATAATAGACGTTTAACAGAAGTTATAGATAAAATGTTAGACTATCAAAATTCGCAAATAGAGGACATTAAAGCTCAATCAAAATCAGCGATGGGGACATCTAAAACAATTTCCATCATTATATTGATAACAAGTATTATCATTAGTATTATCTTAGTTATTTACGTTCAAAATACAATAAAAACGCCGTTAAGAAAAGTAGTTGATTCTGTAAAAGTTGTTTCAACAGGGGATTTAACTGAAGAAGATATTAAAGTGAGAACAAAAGACGAGATTGGTCAGCTTTCAGAAGCGTTTAATACGATGAAAAATAATCTTAAAACACTCATTTATAGTGTGCAGCAAAATACAGAACATTTAAGTGCGGCTGCAGAGGAACTTTCAGCTAGTACAGAGGAAGTAACTGCAACAACAGAAGATGTAACAAGCCGAGTTAATACAACAGCAGAAACAGTGAAAAGCAATTCTCAAGCAGCTTTTGAAAGCGCACGATCCATGGAAGAAACGGCTGTAGGAGTACAACGCATTGCAGAATCTACTCAACAATTAAATAATAGTTCTCTAGATGCAAGTGAAACTGCAACAAAAGGGAAAGAAATAATACGTCAAGCTAATAATCAAATGAATATGATTAATCAATCAACTCAATCAGTCAATGTACTTGTTCAAAAGTTAAGTAAACAGACAGAAGAGATTGAGAGAATTTCGAAGGTTATTACAGACATTACAGAACAAACAAATTTACTTGCTCTTAATGCCGCAATAGAAGCTGCACGAGCAGGAGAACATGGCAAAGGATTTGCAGTAGTGGCAGACGAAGTTCGAAAATTAGCTGAAGAATCAAAAGAATCTGCTAGTCAAATTTTCTCTTTAACGACAGAAATTAAATTAGATACAGAAAATGTTGAGAAAGCTGTTTCAGAATCACTATCATCAGTTCAAGACGGGGTTGAAATAATTGGAGTTGCTGGAGATTCGTTCTCGAATATTGTACAAGCTGTTGAAAATATGACAGTACAAATACAAGAAATCTCTGCTACTTCAGAGCAAATTTCCGCTAGTGCAGAAGAAGTGTCTGCCTCAGTCAATGAAATTTCAAAAGGTTCTTCACAATCAGCAAATGATGTAGAACAAATTGCCCTTGCAATAGAAGAGCAAGCAGCAACTATGGAACAAATAAACGGTGTTGCAGTCGAGTTAAGTGCTAAAGCACAAGACTTACAAAATGAAATTCAAAAATTTAAAATTAAATAGAAAAAATAAGTCAATATTGAAAGTCAGGATAACTTGCGAAAGACTGAAAAAATCCACTTCATTTAACCTTAAAAGAGGTTTGTGAAGTGGATTTTATTTTTCTCATTATCTTGGAGATTGATTGAAGTATGCAAGCTCTTCTTCGAATTCCGCATAGTCAAAATAAATCATTGGGAATAAAAAGCGGTGGTTTGTTTGTAATTCACGAATAATTGCATGGTCGCGTCCAGCTGCTTCAACTACTCCACGAACTGAAATTGTATTTCCATTACTGCCACCTGTTGCTTCTGGAACAGTAAAATGGAAAGTGCCCGGTTTTCCGCGATTTAATCGTAATATATTTTCAATATACGACTCTTCGCGCATTGTTGGAGCAGCACCGCCAGTTTGCATCGTTCCACCACTTGTAGCTGGCGGTATTACTTGTTGGCCAGGCTGAATTGAACCAGTTGCATATTGTTGTCCTGCAGGGCTCCAGTAATAATAACTCAAAATGTAACACTCCTTCAATTGAATTTTTCATATTATATATATGTGTAAAAAATGATTTAATACTTTGATATTCAAAAGCTACATAATTTGCGTATTAATCAAGTTAGTAGGGGAAACTGAAAGTTAATGATTTGCACTCCAGCGATATCACTACCTCCTAATTACAATGTATGCTTTTGCTACCATTTCAGAATAAAAAATGATAAAAAAATGCCTATGCAAATAATCTATGTAAAATAATTTAATTCGTTCTTAATTTTGTATAAAAAAATCATCAAATAAATACAATGAAAGAAGGGGATATTTATATTTTTAATAGGACTTACGAAAGGTAATTAATGATGTAAGGGGAGTTGTTTTTAAGTAGATTTCATTAGGAGCTGATACTATGCAAATAGGTATTTGGATAGCTATTATCATCAGTGCGATTATTTCATTTGTTGTCGCAAGTTTTTACGAGCAACCATTGCATTGGTATTTATTTGTCTTAATTATATTCATTGGTTTATTTATTCATACGATAATTATTATATTAAAAACAGAAGATGAAAAAGAAAAAAACGAGACATAGAAACCAATGTAAATTGAATTTATGTCTCGTTTTTTATTTTACTATGTTAGTTCCCGGTCGTTGCCTCTTATATGTCATCTTTTTCGAACGACATCTTAACGGTACTATTATTTATTTACACTTAAAAATTGAACTAATTTTTCATTGTCCAATAGGTTACCTACTAAAAATTCCCCAAATTCACCGTAGCGTGCTGATACTTCATCAAAACGCATTTCGTAAACGATTTTTTTGAACTGTAACATGTCATCAGAGAATAATGTTACACCCCATTCATGGTCATCTAATCCTACAGAGCCAGTAATGTATTGTTTTACTTTACCAGCATAGCTACGTCCGATTAAGCCATGAGAACGCATTAAGTCACGGCGTTGTTCCATTGATAGCATGTACCAATTGTCGTCTCCTGTACGGCGTTTGTCCATTGGATAGAAACAAACATATTTAGTACGTGGAAGTTCAGGATATAGACGAGCACGTACATGTGGGTTTTGATATGGATCTTCATTCGATTCGCCAGCTAAGTAGTTTGACAATTCAACTACAGATACATAAGAATATGTTGGGATTGTGAAATCAGCAATGGCTAATTTATTAAATTCTGCTTCAAGTTCTTGAAGTTCTTCAGGAGTTTCGCGAAGAATCATTAACATAAAGTCAGCTTTTTGACCAATAATTGAGTAAAATGCATGAGATCCTGTTTTTGCAACGTGTGCCTCATTAAGTTTTTCTAAATAATTTACGAATTCGTCCACTGCTTTTGCTCGTTCTTCTTGTGAAACTAATTTCCAAGATGTCCAGTCAATAGCGCGGAAATCGTGTAAACAGTACCAGCCATCTAATGTAATTGCTGCTTCGTTCATTATATAAACACTCCCTTAATTGATAATCATTCACAATTATCTTAGCATAAAAAAGAAATAAAACGTTGTATGAAAAGCCACAATTTCATGAAATTCACGAATTCGTCAATAGTGTGCTCAACTTTTAATCAAAATATTTTTCGTGTATGCTTGGGTTATAAGAAAAAATCCATATTATTCGTAAGTGTCTCACAAGTTGAGATGAATTTTATTTCAGTCGGTGTACCAACGCCTGCTAATTGATAGTTAAGGAGTAAAAGAGTATGAATCCTTTATTACAGCAAAATACATGGCGCTTTATGGACCAATCTATTATGATGAAAAACCGCACTCCACTAGAATCCTTTGCGATGGATGATACGCTATGTCACTTAGTTGGGCAATTAAAGTCAAGTGCTACAGTTAGAACATGGGTTCATGATCATACAGTTGTTTTAGGAATACAAGACCACCGTTTACCTTTTGTACAAGATGGTATCGAATTATTAAAGATGCGCGGTTATAATTCTATTGTTCGAAATTCTGGTGGTTTAGCTGTCGTTTTAGATAGTGGCGTGTTAAATATTTCTGTCATTCTTTCAGAGCAAAATGAGGCAATTAATATTAATACAGGTTACGATGTGATGGTTGATTTTATCAAGCTACTATTCCCTGAGATTGCAAATAAAATTGAAGCATATGAAATAGTTGGTTCCTACTGTCCAGGTTCCTATGATTTAAGTATTGAAGGAAAAAAGTTTGCTGGTATTTCTCAACGTCGCTTACGTCAAGGAATCGCCGTACAAATCTATTTATGTATTGAAGGCAGTGGAAGTGAGCGAGCAGAATTAATCCGTGATTTTTATCGTACAAGTTTAAAAGATATCGAAACAAAATTTGAATATCCGAAAATACAACCTGAAGTCATGGCTAGTATTAGTGAACTATTAAATATAACGATTACTGTACAAGAAACGGTCTTTCGATTACAAAATGTGCTGCAATTGTTAGGTGAAAATATTATTTTGCAATTATTAAATCAGAAAGAGTTAGAGCTTTATACTTTCTATTTAGAGCGAGTATTAGAAAGAAATAAAAAAATGTTAGCAAAATAATAGAAAAAACGGATGTGCTTAATTTGGCACATCCACATTTTCTTTTTCACTATTCATATTTGCATAGTTTGCTACGAGATTACCGTTCTTCTCCATTTTAAATACAGGAGCAACACGTTGTTCATCCTCGTCTAATGTTACTAGTCTACGAGCACGATTCATAATTTGAACAAATTGCTCGTAATCTTCACGAATCTCTTTATTCTCTTGTTCTAGACGTTTTAATTGATTTTCTAATTCTTTTATTTTTTCAGTTGCAGTATTTGCGATATG
Source organism: Bacillota bacterium (assembly GCA_023405135.1). Classification (GTDB taxonomy): domain Bacteria; phylum Bacillota; class Bacilli; order Bacillales_A; family Planococcaceae; genus Ureibacillus. The sequence continues at coordinate 25,217 of JAEXYZ010000108.1, forward strand.
ACGCCATTTAGTAGCTTCATTATCATTGCCACTTTGATTTTGTAAACGTAGTAAGTATGCAATAACAATATCTAGATTAAGAGACGATAAAGGAATAGATTTTGCTTCCTCACCATTTTGAGCTGTTGGTAGTAAATAAACTCCTTGTGCACGACGTCTTCCACCCATACCTAATACTCGCATTCTTTCTTTTCTTTCTTTCTTTGCTTCTGCTAGTTCTTTTTCATATAAACGACGAACGACTGCATTCCAGCGAAAACCACATGCTGCAGCTGTTCTATTAAGTGCATCACCAGCTTCTTCAAATGCGTTTAACTGTGTACTTCCTTCTTTTACATGTCGTAAAACTGCTTCTGCTAATAATTCATCGTTTTCTTTTAGCCAAGCATCTTGTCTAATTTTGACCATTTTTTTATCCTCCTGTTAATGTAGTAGTTTTGTTATTTCAAAACTTATGATGTCCAACATGTTCCAATTTTAAACATATGAATTAAAAGAATTTTTAATAGTATCTTTTGAACTAATACAACTTTGGATAGTTTCACATAAGAAAACCTTTGTTTAGAAAATAAGTAGTTGATTAAATATTTAGTGGAGGAAGTTAAGAATGAACACATTTTCAGACCTTTGACTGAACTATATCGTTTTTACTTGAAGAGGTATGTTTTTATAAGCTACAATAGCTGGTAGGTTAAAAAATCTTGCTAAAAAATAGAATGTATAAACAATTAAAAATAAACAAATAGAAAGGGTTGTTGACAAAATGGCAAACGAATTTCGAGTTTGCGATGAATGTCAGGCCGTTAATTTAAAAACGTTAATTCCAAAATTAAAAGAACTAGATCCAGATGCAACGATTGAAATTGGCTGTCATTCATATTGTGGACCTGGTCGTAAAAAAACATTTACATTTGTAAACGGTCGACCAGTAGCTGCATTAACAGAAGAAGAATTAATGGAAAAAGTAGTAGCAAAGCTAAAAGGATAATGAAATATTATGCTATCTTCTAGATTATTTAGGAGATAGCTATTTCTTTTTGTAGAGTTTAATGTATTTTCGCCTAAACTCACATATAATAGAAAGTAATATTATGGGAGTGAGGTGCGGTCGAGTGGAAAATTATGCGAATAAAAAGTTAATAGAAGAAAAAGTATTTAAAGATCCTGTGCACCGTTACATCCATGTGCGAGATCAGGTGATTTGGGACTTAATCGCTACAAAAGAGTTTCAAAGGTTACGTAGAATTCGTCAGCTTGGAACTACATATTTAGTCTTCCATGGTGCAGAACATAGTCGATTTAATCATTCATTAGGAGTCTATGAAATTGTTCGACGTATTACAGATGATGTTTTTCGTGGTCGTTCAGAGTGGGATGAACAAGAGCGTTTGCTAATTTTATGTGCTGCTTTATTGCATGATTTAGGACACGGCCCATTCTCACACGCTTTTGAAAATGTTTTTCATACAGATCATGAATATTTTACGAGACAAATTTTACTAGGGGATACAGAGGTAAATACTGTATTAAGAAGAGTGTCTAAAGACTTTCCTGATAAAGTAGCACAAGTTATAGAGAAAAAATATCCAAATGAACTCGTTGTTAGTCTAATTTCAAGTCAGATTGATGCTGATCGTATGGATTATTTACAACGGGATGCTTACTATACTGGAGTAAGCTATGGTCATTTTGATATGGAACGTATCTTACGTGTAATGAGACCACGCGAAGGAAAAGTCGTAATTAAATCTAGTGGGATGCATGCAGTAGAAGATTACATTATGTCACGCTATCAAATGTATTTACAAGTCTATTTCCATCCCGTATCTCGTAGTGCGGAAGTTTTGCTAAATAATATATTAAAAAGAGCAAAGCAACTAAATGAGGAAGACTATCAATTTGCGTTAGAACCCTCTCACTTTAAGGCATTTTTTGAAAATAGTATAACAGTAGAAGATTACCTCGCATTAGATGAATATATTTTATTAACATATTTTCAATTTTGGATGCAAGAGAAGGATGCAATTTTAAGTGATTTATGTAGCCGTTTTGTAAATAGAAAACTTTTTCAATATATTAATTTGAATCCGGAAAAAGAGCCGGAACGTTACAACCGGATAAAAGAACTCTTTATTGAAATGGATATCGATCCTGAATATTATTTATATCATGATTGTACGTCAGATTTACCTTATGATTTTTATCGACCAGGTAAAGAGAGTACACGTTTACCAATCTTTCTACTCATGCCAAATGGAGAAATTCGTGAACTATCACAGGAATCGTTAATCGTTGATGCCATTGCAGGGCGAATAAAAAGTGACCATAAAGTCTATTTTCCAAAAGAAATTTTACAAGATGAAACGATTAACGCAAAATTTCGGGATGAACTACAAAGATTGATTGATTAGGTCGACAAAAAAGCCTTCAACCAAAACAATGGTTGAAGGCTGCTTTTAAAAACTACTTATCAATTGCACGTACGCCACCTGTAGCGTAGTGGTTTTTAGACATTTCTTCAATGATGATTGATACAGCTTCTGCTGGTGCATTCGTTGTTTCAACTACTGCAGCAGTAACTTTTTCAACTAAAGCTTTCTTTTGTTCATCAGTACGACCTTCAATCATTTTTACAGTTACGATTGGCATTTTACATCCTCCTTAGTGGATAATATTAGTGTATATTCATTATAATAGGCATATACGGAGGGATTTACAATGGCAAATGAAGAAACACCAAAACAAAAATTGGGCTTTACGATTATTAAAAATGATCCAACAGATGGCCATAAAGGGTTCGGCATTGGTTCTCTTTCTTTGGAAAATGTAACGCCAGTTTTCATTGATATACAAGAAAAAAATGCATTTATTGATATTGGTGCGATGCATGCAAAAAGTGAAGTAGAACGTAGAATTAAGTTTACGACGAATCGTGAGGATTCAGAAGGTGGAAAACCATATTGGCTTGTTTGGGTTACAATTGACTTTAAAGAGGATGGACCATACTATGCAGGAGTAACTGCATGTGAAATGGTTGTAAATCGCGAAAAAAGACGTGGTTACAAAATTTTAGCAGACCACGTAAATAAAATGGATAAATCAATGAAACGTAAAATTATTGTAGCTCATATGGATGATGACTCAAAACGAGTATTAGCCGAATTTCTTCAAACACACAATAATGAAATGTGGAAGCGCAGTGACGAACAGCTTCGAAATGATTTAACGGTCGAATAAATACTATATTTTTGTGAAAAACTATTTTGTTGAAATAATTAAAAAGGAATTAGTCAATATTTTTCTATTGAATCGAGCAATTAATATTGAACATTCTGTGACATTTCATTATGCAATTTAATCCATTGTTGAAACTAACAATGAAAAAAAGTACACTGAGACTATAGCTTATAATAGTGAGCTAGGACACTTGGCAATAGAAATACATGAGAGCTATGCGGCATTTGAACATCCCAAGCCGAATGCCCCATAATTCTCATGTTTTCCTTTGCCATAAAAAAGCTTTCTCTTAGATGCGGATTTTATCCGGCTAAGAGAAAGCTTTTTTAATATTTAGTTTAAATAATTCTTAAACGCTTCGAAAGGGAATAAGTCTAGGAAATTGTTCCATGAATCATTATCAAATAAATTCGTTGATGAGCATTTTTCAGTTGGAACATCTTCTTTTTTAACGTAGACAAGTCGTTGTTTTGGACATGCATCTGTTGCAAGCTTACCTGTTTCAATATCGATTACAACCCCTTCAACCCCTTCAGGAGCTTCAAAGCTTTCATTTGGCTTTCCTTCATTAATTGCTTCCATAAAGTCAATCCAAACTTGTTTTGAAGCAGCCATATCTTCTTGTACAGAAAGTGTTTTTCCTTGATCATAGCCATTCCAAACACCAGCTGTAATGTTTGGTGTATAGCCTAAAATCCATTGGTCACTAACTGTTGTTCCTGATTTAGCAGCATACGTATGAGTCATACGGGGGCGAAGGGAAACGCCTGTAGCTGGTGAATAATCGCTATATACAGGATCGAAAATGCCTGTAAGCATATCTGTTAATAAAAAAGCATCTTCTTTTGAAATCACTTGTTTCTCTTTTGGTTTCTTATATTCATATACTATTTCACCATTAGCATCTTGAATCGACAGGATCGTTGTTGGTTTACGTTGTTTACCTCCAGCAGCGATTGTATTATAAGCATTTGTTAAATCATAAAGTGATGTTTCGATTGTACCAAGAGCTATTGATGGGTTATTCGCTTGTGAATAATTTAAATCAAATCGTTCTAACATATCTCTAAATGGTTCATAACCTATTTTTTCCAACGTTTTGACAGCATAAATGTTGTCTGAAATTGCAATTGCTTGTGCTAATGACATTTCACCATCAGCATATTGTCCGTTAACATTTTGTGGTTTGTATGTTGCTCGACCGTTATCATACGTGAAAATCGTTTCTCCAACGTTTAAATACGTAAGAGGAGAAAAGCCGTTTTCTAATGCAGCAGCATAAAGGAACGGTTTAATAGACGAACCGGGTTGTCGGGCAGCTTGTGTTACCCTGTTAAATGAACTTTTTTCATAGTCTCGTCCACCAACTAATGCAGTAACTTGGCCTGTTTCAACATCCATACTAACTATACCAGCTTGTAAATCACTATCTGGCATATTTTCCTTAATTGCTTGTTCAGCAGCCTGTTGATGAGCTTGATTCAATGTTGTTTTAATAACCCATCCGCCTTCACGGATATTTTTATTTTCTTTCTTTAAAATCTGTTCTGCCTCTTGCCAAACAGTATCTAAAAAGTAAGGTGCTATAGATTTTGCAGAAGTCCATTGTTCATTTTTTAAAACAATTTGTTCTGAATTTGCACGTTCTTTTTCCTCAGAGGAAATGTAATTTTGAGCTTCCATTAAACCTAGTATTACTTTTTGGCGGTTTGTGGATTTTTCAAAATTATTAATAGGGGAATAAATACTTGGCCCCTTTGGAATACCAGCCAATAATGCTGACTCAGCTAATGTTAGCTCGCTTGCAGACTTTCCAAAATAATAACGGCTTGCTGCTTCAACACCATACATGCCGTGACCATAATTTACAGTGTTTAAATAGCCTTCTAAAATTTCATCCTTATTATAAAAGGTTTCTAATCTATAGGCGTAAAAGGATTCTCTTATTTTTCTTGTCCAAGTTTTATCTAATGATAGGTAGAGATTACGTGCAAGCTGCATTGTAATCGTACTTGCTCCCTCAGCCATACTTTGTGTTTTTAAATCAGTTAACAATGCACTCGCAATACGGGAAAAATCAAAACCGTTATGTTTATAATAATCTTTATCCTCTACTGCGACGGTTGCATCTATTAAATATGGAGATATTTCATCTAGTTCTACCCAATATCTTCTTTCGGCTGTGAAATAATCACCAATTCGATTTCCATTGCTATCTAAAAACACGGATGCTTTCGTCACTGATAAAGGTGGGGCACCCGCAATTTGTGCGTAAAGCCGAACTCCTACTAGCGACACAGCTACTGCACTTATAAGAGCGACAGTAATGAAAATTGTATGCTTAATCCATTTTTGCCGTTTCTTTTGTCGTCTATAGCTTTGTCTACTCATCCGTATTCACCTCATTCTTCTATAATATTTATAGTATGGACTCGAACTTTTCAGTTTAATCGAAATTATACATAAAAAAACTGTTGCACTTTGTCTAAAAACATCTATACTTTTTTCCTGTATGTATAAAACTATACGAATGTAGTCGAATAAAGTTTCGAGAGATGTGTAAATCGGAATTTTCAGGCATTTGTAGATTACGTAGGGCTTGCGAATTTTCCTAGTAAATTAGTAAGACTAAATGTGCTAATGACTATAAGAAACAATCGAGAGAAATGTCCGGAAATTTTTGAGGAAATATGGTAAAGTGAATCGAATTCACAGATATTATGAAAAAATTTTAAATAGCAGGTGAAGTAAATGAGATTTGATGAAACATATTCAGGTAATGTATTTATTAAAAGTCATCCAAACTACGAAGAATCAAAAGCAGTACTTTATGGAATGCCAATGGACTGGACAGTAAGCTACCGTCCAGGTTCACGTTTTGGTCCAGCTCGTATTCGTGAAGTATCAATTGGATTAGAGGAGTATAGCTTATATTTAGATCGAGAATTAGATGAAGTAAAGTTCTTTGATGCAGGAGATATTCCGCTACCATTCGGAAACCCTGAAAAATCATTAAAAGAGATTAAAGACTTTGTAAGAAAAGTTTTAGCTGATGGAAAAGTTCCGATTGGGATGGGAGGGGAACATCTCGTATCTCTACCTGTTATGGAAGCCGTATATGAAAAATATAATGATTTAGCGGTTATTCATTTTGATGCGCATACAGATTTGCGTACTGATTACGAAGGTGAACCTTACTCTCACGCGACACCAATTCGTAAAATTGCAGATCAAATTGGTCCAAGAAATGTCTATTCATTTGGTATTCGTTCTGGGTTAAAAGAAGAGTTTGAATGGGCAAAAGAAAATGGTATGCACATTTCACCTTTTGAAGTGTTAGAGCCATTAAAAGAAGTATTACCAACATTAGCTGGTCGCAACGTATACGTCACAATCGATATCGATGTATTAGATCCAGCACATGCACCAGGTACTGGAACGGTTGACTGTGGTGGAATTACTTCAAAAGAATTATTAGCTTCTATTCATGAAATTGCTCGTAGTGGAGTAAATGTAGTAGGTTTTGATTTAGTAGAAGTGGCTCCGATATACGATCATTCTGAAATGACAGTGAACACTGCTTCAAAATTATTAAGAGAAATGATTTTAGGTTGGGTAAAATAACCTTCTGATTTTGGGGTTATGTGCGGTTTTTCGAGGTTTATGTGCGAATTTCGGATAGTTATGTGCGAATTTCGGATAGTTATGTGCGTTTTTCCGAAATTTGTGTGCGATTTCCAACACTTTATGTGCGAAACTAAAAAAGAGCATGGAAAACTTAAAAAAGTCTTCCATGCTCTTTTCTATTTAAGTAAGTTCAACCTTGATAAAAACAAGAGATTCGTCCTATAATGAAAAGGTTATAGTAAAGTCGAGGAGTTGACCACAGGATGAGTGAAGTTGAAAAAAACGTCAAAATAAAATTAAACTCAACGATCCTGCCGACAGATGGAGAATCCGAAACTTATGAAATGTGGTTAAATGGAACCTATATTGAAAAATCAGGCAAAACTTATTTGCGATATGAAGAAGTACTTAATGAAAATAAAATTCGTACTACAGTTAAAATGGCTAATGAAAATGCACTCATTCTACGAAGTGGTGGAGTAAAGATGCGCCTCCCGTTTAACACACTTCAAAATCAAAATGGGCATTATGATACACAATATGGGACGCTGCCAATCGTTACAGATACGCATCGTTTAAACCATGAGCATAACAATCAAAACGTGATAAATGGTAAATTTCATGTCCAGTATGACCTAATTATTAGCGGTCAATCTGTTGGTAAATATACATTGGAAATTCAATATTCGGAGGGACAAAAATGAACGCAGTAGAACAATTGCAACAATCAATTAAACAGCTTCTAGCGGCTGCAGTTAAAAAATCAGGGTTAGTAGAAGAAGGTGCACAATACAATATCCACCTTGAAACACCGAAAGATAAGGCAAATGGTGATTTTGCGACAAACTTAGCAATGCAGTTAACAAAATTAGCGAAAAAACCACCTCGTGCAATCGCGGAAAGCATTTTAGAAAACCTTGAAACAGAAGGTACAGAAATTGAAAAAATTGAAATTGCAGGACCTGGTTTCATCAACATTACAGTTCGTAAAGACTTCTTAGCTGATGTGATTAAGTCTGTTAAAGAGCAAGGGGAAAACTATGGTCGTTCGAATACTGGGAACAGCGAAAAAGTTCAAGTAGAGTTTGTTTCTGCAAACCCAACAGGTGACCTTCATTTAGGACATGCTCGTGGTGCAGCTTTTGGGGACTCTTTATGCAATGTTCTAGACTTTGCTGGTTTTGATGTTTCTCGCGAATATTATATTAACGATGCTGGAAATCAAATTAACAACCTTGCATACTCATTAGAAGCGCGTTATAAACAAGCATTAGGAATGGACGCTGAAATGCCAGAGGATGGCTACCATGGTCAAGACATTATTGACATTGCAGGGAAATTAGTAGAGCAGTTCGGTAATTCTATTTTAGAAAAATCAGATGAAGAACGTTTCGAATTTTTCCGTGAACATGGCTTAAAGCTTGAGTTAGAGAAATTAAAACAAGACTTAGAAAACTTCCGCGTTAAGTTTGATGTTTGGTATTCAGAAACTTCTTTATATAAAAACGGTAAAATTGATGTGGCATTAAATAAGTTAAAAGCAAACGGACATGTATTTGAACAAGAAGGGGCAACTTGGTTCCGTTCAACAACATTTGGCGACGATAAAGATCGCGTGCTAGTTAAATCTGACGGTTCATTTACTTACTTAACTCCAGATATTGCTTACCATGAAGATAAAATTAACCGTGGTTTCGAAAAGCTAATTAACATTTGGGGTGCTGACCATCACGGATATATTCCTCGTATGAAAGCTGCAATTCAAGCGCTTGGTTACGATCGTGATAAACTTGAAGTTGAAGTAATTCAAATGGTGCAGCTTTATAAAAACGGTGAGAAATATAAAATGAGTAAACGTACAGGGAATGCCGTTACTATGCGTGAATTAGTAGAAGAAGTAGGATTAGATGCAGTACGCTACTACTTCGTAAAAACTGCATGTGATTCACACATGGACTTTGATTTAGATCTTGCAGTATCTCAGTCAAACGAAAACCCTGTTTATTATGCTCAATATGCACATGCACGTATTTGCTCAATCTTACGTTCAGCTGAGGAACAAGGATTTAGCGCTTCATTAGAAAACTTGAATTTATTAACAGCTGAAAAAGAAGAGGATGTATTGAAAAAGGTTGGGGCATTCCCACAAGTAGTAGCAGAAGCTGCGAAACATCGTACACCTCACCGCGTTGCAAACTATATTCAAGAATTAGCCGCTGCATTCCACAGCTTCTACAATGCGGAAAAAGTATTAAACCCAGAAAACAAAGAATTAACAGAAGCACGTCTATCGTTAATTAACGCTGTACGCGTAACATTAGCAAACGCCCTACGATTGATTGGTGTAGCAGCACCTGAAAAAATGTAATAAAAAAGCTCCTAGCAATAGGGGCTTTTTTTTAAGTACCAGGTACACAAACAATTCTGAATAATCAGAATTGTTTGTGTACCTGGTACTCTATTTTACGTTAACGTCAATGATATACTTTTAAAAAAGAAGGGGTGATGAGATGAAGACGATACAGGAGGTTGCTAAGCATTTCAAAGTTTCTACTAGAACACTTAGATATTATGAAGAAATTGGCTTGCTTCATCCAAGTCGTTCTATATCAAACCAACGAACCTTTTCAAAAAAAGAAATCGCAAAAATAAAACTCATACTTCGTGGCAAAAAATATGGATTTTCCCTTGAGGAAATTAAGGAGATGGTGTTGCTTTTCGATCTTGACCGTACAGGAATTCAACAACTTGAACGAACAGTAGAATACGGCAGTCAGAAAATGAAAGAGATTGATGAAAAAATTGCTGAGCTCACTCAAATGAAAAACGAACTACAACAGCTGCATACGATGTTTAGTGAAAAATTAACGAAATTAAAGGGAGAGATGCTTGATGAATAGTTCAAATTTGTTAGCAAGAAATGCCCGAAAATATCCAACGAACGAAGCTGTAATAAGTCATGGGAGAAGGGTTACGTATAAAGAGTTAGACGATCAAGTAACTCGATTAAGCAATGCTCTTTTATCTAAAGGAATTAAACAAGAAGATAAAGTTATTCTTTTTATGCCAAACGTTTTGGAATTTGTCGTTAGTTATTTTGCTGTCCAACGAATTGGTGCCATTATTGTACCGGTAAATGCAAAGTTCACATTATCAGAAGTTGAATATGTTGCCCAACATGCAGAAGCAAGTGCAATTATTGCCCATGAAGCAATTTTTACATCAGTAGAAAAAATATTAGCAATCTCATTAAAAATTAAAACAGGTTCAGCCAAGGATAATTGGCTAAGCTATGATGAATTAATTGAAAGCGCTAACAATACACCGATTAATTGTTTATTAAATGAAGATGACCTATCAACTATCCTATACACGTCGGGAACAACAGGCAGCCCAAAAGGAGTGCTTTTTAGCTATCGTAACATTTTAGCTGTTGCACAAATGATTGCCATTGAAATGGAAGTAAAACCTGAAAGCCGGATTCTCCTTATGATGCTACTAACACATTCTGCTCCATTACATCTATTTCTAATGTCAGCAGTGCTAGTAGGAGCAACGAATGTTTTAACACCAACCTTTACACCAGATTTATTAATTGATTCAGTTGAAAATGAAAAAACAACGCACTTCTTCGGAGCACCTGTTGCCTATTTAGTCACTGCATCCCACCCAAGACTCCAAAATGCTGACCTATCTTCAATGAAATGGTGGATATATGGAGGCGCACCGCTTTCCGAAAAGGAAGTTCGTCATATCCAACAAGCATTTAAAACGGATAACTTAACATGTGTTTATGGGCTAACAGAGGCAGGTCCGAGCGGTGCGTTAATGTTTGGTTATGAGCACGCTAACAAAGCAGGAAGTATTGGAAGAAGAGCACCATTCGGTACTGAATTACGTATTGTGAATGAGAACGGTTCAGACGTTGCAATAGGAGAAATCGGAGAAATTGTTTTGCGTGGCGAAGGGAATATGATTGGATATTACAAAAATCCTGAAGCGACGAAAGCAGCGTTTATTAATGAATGGGTAAAAACTGGAGACCTCGCTCGTTTTGATGAGGACGGTTATATTTGGATTGTAGATCGCAAAAAGGACGTTATCATCTCAGGTGGCGTTAATATTTATCCGAAAGAAATTGAAGACCGTATCCTTCAATTCGAAGGGATTTTTGAAGTGGCAGTAGTGGGGGTCCCACATGAACAATGGGGAGAAACTGTAAAGGCTATTTATGCGGCAAAAACCTCCATTGATGAAGAACAATTAAAAAACTATTTATCTGAACATTTAGCCAAATACAAAGTGCCACGTATTTATGAGCAAGTAGATGCGTTACCAAGAAATGCATCGGGAAAAATATTAAAACAACAATTAAAACAACAGGTGGTGAATTAAAATGAAAGTTTTACAATCAACCAACACAAAACTAACGAACTTTTTCGCTAACGATGAAACCCTTCATAAAATACTTGAGCAAATGCTAGATCAAGAGTTTCTAGATTTTGCTAAGCGAGAATTAAAGGATTATGGAGAACTTGTTGCTGGTGAAATTGATGAGCGTGCACAACATTCAGATCGACAAGGAGAACCGCGTCTGAACAGTTATAACAAATACGGGGAAGAAGTGTCGGAAGTTTGGGTGAATGAAGGCTATAAAAAAACAATTCAGCAAACTTACAACACTGGTATCGTAGGGTATGTTCATAAGGAAATTCCTCAGCTAGGCAGAAAGGGAAACTATATTTACAGTTTTGCACAAGGCTATTTATTATCACAGGCTGAACCGGGAGTTTATTGTCCTGTTACATTAACAATGGCAACAGCTTATTTACTTGATCATTATGCAGATGATGAAATAAAGAATCGTTTTTTACCCCATGTTCTTTCTACGGGAGAAGTTGAATTATTTGAAGGAGCAACATTCTTAACAGAGCGTCAAGGCGGTTCAGACGTCGGTGCAAATGTTGTTGAAGCTCGTTTTGATGGTGAACACTATCGTTTATATGGAGAGAAATATTTCGCTTCAAATGCGGGAATGTGTGGAGTTGCGATGGTATTAGCTCGTAGACATGACGCACCTCAAGGAACGAAAGGATTAACACTTTTTGCTGTTCCATGGAAAAACGAAGATGGCTCAACGAATGGTATTCGTATTCGACGTTTAAAAGATAAACTCGGTGTTCGGGCAGTTCCATCAGGCGAGGTAGAATTCGATGGCGCACTTGCTTATGTTGTAGGGGATCCTAACAAAGGAATCTATTACATGCTAGAGGCGCTAAATCTATCAAGAATTTGTAATGCAATTGCATCAGTCGGCATTATGAGGCGTGCTTATAATGAGGCAAAGCATTATGTATCCAATCGCCATGCTTTTGGGGAAGTGTTAACGAATTATCCAATGATACAAGATTCATTGGCGAAGTTTGCTGCAAAAGTACATGTAGAAGTGGCAACGACTTTTGATTTAATCAAATTGTACGATGTTGTTTCAGAGGGCAAAGGGACAGAGAGAGAAATTATTTTAAATCGACTGAATATCGCCATTATGAAGAAGGAAACAGCAGAACATGCAGTGAAATATGCGAGTGAGGCAATCGAACTTCACGGCGGTAATGGCTATATCGAGGATTTTGTCACACCTCGTTTATTGCGAGACGCACAGGTGTTAACAGTATGGGAAGGAACAGCAAATATTTTAGCGTTAGAAGTAATACGTCTTTTTAAAAAATATAACGCACATAGTTTATTCATTGAACAGCTGAAAGAGCGGCTGAAAGAAATTAAAAATACAAGTTTAAAAGATATCGTAGTTAATCAATTAAAAATATTAGAAGAACAATTAAATATATTTATTACATTAGATGATGCAATGCAAACTTTTGAGGCTAAGCAAGTTGCAGAGAATATGGCTTTATTATATGAGAGTGTTGTTGCAGTGGAATGGGCGGATAAATATAGTGGTAAATATGAAAAGTTGGCGGAGATTTATTTAGAACAAACATGGAACCCCCGTAAATTAGGAGATCCGATGAAAACAGTTCAATATTTTCATGAAGTTATATAGGTTTTGACAAACTCTAAGAAAAATAATAATAACAGGCTAAGGATGTTGTTAAATCAATATTCTTGGCTTTTTTATTTTCATTTTTCAACAAATTTAGACAAATATCTTTCGAAAATCACAATTCCTATAAAAAAACTTTGAATAACCTATTGACTATTGAAATGTCAGAAAGTAAAATCAATTTTATCGGTTAACCGATTTTTCAAAGTGAATAAGTAGGAATTAATTGTACATAAAGTTTTTATTATTAATAGTTGATCCTGAATAGGAGGATATATCGTGAAAGATTTATTTATAAAATCAGAGCAACAACGAAATTGGCTTGAAAAATTAGCGAGTTTAGAAGAAACGTTTAAAAATAATGCACAAGAAATTGATGAACAATCATCATTTCCCCACGAGCATATTAACGAATTGCGTAAAATTGGTTATACAAAATTAACTTTACCAAAAGAGCTTGGGGGAGAAGGGTTTAATGTATTTGAAACAATCGCTCTTCAAGAAACTTTAGGAAGTTATGATGGAAGCACGGCTCTTGCAATTGGCTGGACATTACTTACTGTTGGAGAACTTTTCGAAAACAAATATTGGGAACCTTCGAAATTAAATGAGTTTGCTAAAAAAGTAGAGCAAGGTGTAATTATTAACCGTGCAGTTAGTGAAGTTGCTACAGGAAGTCCTATTCGTGGTGGTCGCCCAGGAACAACTGCTAAAAAATCCGGAAGCCAATGGATTATCAATGGTCGTAAAAGCTATACAACAGGCTCCCCGGAACTTGATTATTTCCTGACATCAGCTTGGCTTGAGGAAGAAGAAAAAATTGGCTTCTTCTTAATTCATAAAGATTCAGAAGGCTTATCGATCGACGAAACTTGGGATGTTATTGCAATGCGCGGTACAGGAAGTCATGATTTAGTACTAAACAATGTGGTAGTAGATGAATCAGATTTAGTAGAGATACCGAATTACAATACAGGCTTTAAATTAAATGGTTGGTTATTACTTGTTCCAGCTACATATTTAGGTATTGCCCAAGCAGCAAGAGATTACTCACTTCAATTTGCTAATACACATTCTCCAAACAGTATTAAAGGAACAATTGCAACATTACCTAACGTTCAAGCATTACTTGGTGAAATTGAATTAGAACTTGCAACAGCACGCTTTGCTTTATACGGTGCGGCTCAGGGCTATGTAGACTTAAAACAAAAAGAAGCAGAGGGACACGAACTTTCCGTTGAAGAGAGTACGTTAATTCTAAACGCAGTAAATACTGCAAAACATATAGTAACAAATGTAGCCATCACAGTAGTCGATAAAGCGATGCGAGTAGTTGGTGCGAAAAGCTTACAACGCACTAACCCACTACAACGTTACTATCGCGACGTTCGTGCTGGACTCCATAATCCTCCGATGGACGATATCACAATTAAAAAATTAGCCGAAACGGCATTAAAAGAAAATGAAAATAAAGGGAGATAATCAACATGAAATTTAATAAACTATTAAAATTTACAGCAGTAGGTTTAGCATCAATTTCTATATTAGCTGCATGTGGCGGGAATGAAGAAGGAACATCTACAGCTAGCAACTCCGACCAAGAATCTGGTGAAGTTAAAAAAATTAAAGTAGCATATGCAATTGGAACAAAGCCAATTTCTTATCAAGATGAAAATGGTGAAGCAGCTGGTTACGATGTGGATGCTATGAGACTAGTTGATGAAAAACTAGAAGATTATGAATTTGAATTTATTGGTACAACTGATGATGATTTATTAATCGGTGTTGAACAAGGTAAATATGACGTAGGGATTAAAAATGTATGGTACACGGATGAACGTGCAAAAAAATATATTTTCCCAAAAGAATTCTTAGGATTAAGTAGTACTGGTTTGGCTTTGAAAAAGGAAAATGAACACATCAAAGATTTATCAGATTTTGCATCAGCAAACTTAGAATTAGCACCAATCGCAGCTAATAACGCTCAATATACAATTGTTGCAGAATACAATGAGGCAAATCCAGATAACCAAGTAAAATTAGTAGCAGGCGATGAATTTAATGTTGATCAGGTTCAATGGGTAAATGAAGGTCGTGCTGATGGAGCAATTTACCTTGAAGCACAATATAATGCACAAATTTTAGATGAAAATGGCCCTTATCATAACTTAATCGACGAAGTAGTATATAACGAATTCATTGTCATTAAAACTTGGCCGTTATTCAACAAAAATCAACAAGAGCTTGCAAATGCTTACGATGAAGCAATGGCAGAAATTAAACAAACGGATGAACTAAAAAATTTAATGAAAAAACATTATGGTAGAGATTTATTTGAAGTGTTAGAAACTGTTGAACGATAAGTGAACATGAGGCTGTTGGGTGTAAACCTTACAGCCTCACTTTTTTAGGAAAGTGGTGAACAAAAGTGGAAAAATACTTTGATATTAGTTATCTGTGGGGTGCGATACCTAATTTACTACCGTATTTAAAAATTACTTTTTTAGTTGCAGGGCTAGCTGTTCTATTCGGGACATTGCTCGGCTTCGTACTGGCCTTTGCAAAAATGGGGAAAAGCAAAGTTTTACGTTCTTTAGCGAACGGATATACAACCGTTATGCGTTGTACACCTTCTATTGTTCTATTATTCCTTGTGTACTACGGAGTACCTTTTCTTGCAGACTCACTCTTTCATGTTAATTTACAAGACATAAATACAGGTGTTTTTGTTGTTACTACGTTTTCACTACAATTTTCAGCTATGATGTCTGAAGTTATTCGTTCTGCCATCCAGTCAATTCATAAAGGACAGTATGAGGCTGCGGTTAGTGTTGGGTTAACACCATTTCAGGCGTATCGACGAATTATTTTCCCACAAGCTTTTGTAGTTGCACTACCGAATTTTGGAAACGGGTTAATAAACATTCTACAAGAGGGTGCCCTAGCTTATACAATCGGATTTATTGACATTGTTGGAAAAGCAAATTTAATTATTGCAAGTAACTTAAATTCACATGCACTTGAGATTTATATTGCTTTAGCAATTATTTATTGGATTATTTCTATTACTATAGAAAAAGTTTTCGAGAAATTAGAGAAGTTCTTCAGCAAAGGGTCTCGTTCACTAAAAGCATCATAGGAGGTGGATATTATGGAATCAAGTTTAAATATACCTTTTTTAATCGATACATTTTGGATTGCATTAAGTGGAGTGCCAATAGCTCTTCTTGTAACGGTTGTTGCAATGGCAATTGCTGTACCAATAGGTTTTTTCCTTGCTTTAACACGTATTAATAAAATTCCTGTTTTAAATCAAATTGCAAAGGTGTACGTTTCTTTTGTACGTGGTACACCAATTATTATTCAAATCTTCGTATTGTATAGCTTTATACCAATATTTTTGAATAGTATTTTTACAAAATATAATATTGATTATCCAATCTATGATATCCATCCAATTTGGTATGCGTTTATTATTTTTTCATTTAATACAGCAGCAATTTTGATCGAGGTGTTCCGTTCAGCTCTAGGAACAGTTGATCGAGGTCAATTAGAGGCCGCACATTCTGTTGGCCTTACAACGGCACAAGCTTATGTGAGAATTATTATTCCGCAAGCATTAGTCTCTGCGTTACCAAACTTAACGACAGCTACAGTTAATTTAATTAAAGCAACGTCACTTGGTTATGCTATTTCATTGCAGGAAATTACGTTAAAGGCAAAAGTAGAAGCGAATTTAGGATATAACTACTTAGAAGCGTATATTGATATTTTTATCGTTTATTTAATTATTTGTATTGCAGTAGAACAGTTATTTAAGTTATGGGAAAAACGTTTAAGTCGCTATAAAATGGTTAGCGCTTAAGGAGGCAAATACATGTTAGAAATTAAAAACATTCATAAATCGTTCGGGAAAAATGAAATTTTAAAAGGTGTCGACCTGAAAATTGATAAAGGCGATGTAGTTGTAATTTTAGGGCCTAGTGGTTCAGGAAAGACAACACTACTTCGTTGTATTAATTTTCTAGAAAGAGCGGATCAAGGAACAGCAAGTTTTGGAGAAGTTAATGTTGATTTAAAAACCGCTTCTAAAAAAGAAGTATTAGCAATCCGTAAGAAAACGGCCTTTGTATTCCAAAACTATAATTTATTTAATAATAAAACTGCTTTAGAAAATGTTGCAGAGGGGCTAATTATCGGAAGAAAAGTACCGAAACAAGAGGCTTATGAAATCTCGAAAAAAGCACTTGATAAAGTAGGCTTATCAGAGAAATATGATTCTTACCCGAGTCAGCTTTCAGGTGGTCAACAGCAACGTGTAGGGATTGCTCGTGCAGTAGCATTAAATCCGGATATAATTCTTTTTGACGAACCAACATCAGCACTAGATCCAGAGCTAGTTGGAGAAGTGCTTCAAGTTATGAAGGATATTGCAAAAGAGGGTACGACAATGCTCGTTGTTACACATGAAATGGGCTTTGCGAAAGACGTTGCAAACAAGGTTATCTTTATGGACGGTGGCAATATTATAGAAGAAGGTACACCCCACGAAATTTTCGTAACACCGAAAGAAGAAAGAACACGTCGTTTCCTTCGTCGTGTCCTACCAGATCAATTCGACTTTGAAATCTAAAGTTCCATTTTAATGTACCAGGTACGCAAACAATTTTGAATTTTTCGAATTGTTCGTACCTATTTTTCTGCACACATATCCCATGTACCAGGTACATAAACAATTCGGAATTTTTCGAATTGTATGCGTACCTGGTACATCCATGGTACAATTAAAGACGTAAAGGTTCTTATCGCGTATGAGCGGATAAGAGTAAAAGGGAAGTCGGTGGAATTCCGACGCTGTCCCGCAACTGTAAATGTGAGCGACCCTAATAATCCACTGTTCAAACGGGAAGGAAGGGAATCGCAATGAACATAAGCCAGGAGACCTGCCTTTATGAATACCAACAACACCTTACGAGGATAAGGCTGGATAAACGTATGTAGTAGTATGATCATACTTTTATTTAAACTGCCGTCTCTCGTAAATGAGGGACTTTTTTATTTTGCAAAATTTAGGGAGTAACTACAAATTCTACCACCTAATGAAGCAAATAGACGAACTAGTAAACGAGGGTTTAATGTGAAGAAGAAAATGGTTTTTGCTTACGCTTCCTCAATTTTTGCTCTGCTGATCTGTATGTGGCTCGGTATTTCAAGTGGGTCAGTAGATGTTCCAGTTTCTGCTTTATGGGATAGTACAACAAATGTCAGTCTTTACAACATATTATGGAGCATAAGAATTCCGCGCGTACTGTTAGCCGGTTTAGTAGGGGCATCATTGGCAATTGCTGGAGCAGCATTTCAAGGGTTGCTCAAAAATCCTTTAGCAGATCCATATACGCTTGGAGTGTCATCCGGTGCATCAGTTGGAGCAGTGGTGACTATCTTTTTTGGCATCTCCTTCCCTATGATTGGTTCCTTTACATTACCGATTTTCGGGATGCTCGGAGCCTTGATTACATTGGTAATTGTATTAAGCTTTGCTCGCTTAATAGATCGAACAATGAAAATGGAAACGCTTATTTTAACTGGCGTCATCTTTAGTTCATTTTTAGGTTCATGTATTTCATTAATGATTGCACTTACCGGTGAACAACTCCGCGAAATTATTGGTTGGCTCCTTGGAAGTGTGTCAATGCGTGGCTGGCCTTATGTCACAATGATAATCCCATTTGTCATAGTCGGTTCAATAATTTTATGGTTAAATCGCCGTGAATTAAATGCAATGATGTATGGAGACGATAGAGCACAGTCATTAGGAGTGAATGTGAAAAGAAGTAAATATGCAATTTTAATAGGCGGGTCAATGTTAACAGGAGCAGCCGTTGCAGTTTCTGGTACGATTGGTTTCGTTGGCTTAGTTGTTCCTCATATGACGAGGATGCTTTGGGGGGCAGATCATCGACATTTGTTAACATTGTCACTTTTAAATGGAGCGAGTTTACTAATTATTTGTGACTTAGTTTCTCGAACTATACTAGCACCGGCTGAATTACCGATTGGCGTGATAACCGCTTTAATTGGCGCACCAGTATTTTCGTATATTTTTTATAAACAAAGAAGAAGTAAGGGGTGAATTGTATGCTAAAAGTAAATAACGTATCTTGTGGCTACAATGGAACTCCGATATTAAAAAACATCTCATTTTCAGTTGAGAAAGGGAAATTTCTAGGTATCCTTGGTCCAAATGGCTGTGGAAAAACAACACTTTTAAAAGTAATAAGTGGTCTTTTAAATCCGGCAGCAGGAAAAGTAATAATTGATGAAGTAAATTTAAAAGACTATTCTTCTCGTCAATTAGCGAAAAAAATGACTGTTTTACCTCAGCTACATGCAACAGCTTTTTCAAGTACAGTTCGAGAAACAGTAAGCATTGGCCGTTACCCGCATCAAAGTGGATTTTTTTCTAGTTGGTCAAAGGAAGATGAGCAAGCTGTAGTGCAAGCAATGGAGCAAACAGGCGTTAAAAAATTTGAAAATACTTTTTTAGAGTACTTATCTGGCGGCGAGCAGCAACGGGTATTTATTGCACAAGCATTAGCACAAAGCTCGGATTTACTGCTGCTTGATGAACCAACAAATCATCTAGACATTGCCCATCAAAAGCAAATATTAGATATGATTCGGAAAGAAGTAACAGAAAATGGCTTAACAGTTGTATCAGTATTTCATGATATTAATTTAGCATCCCTTTATTGTGACGAACTACTATTAATGGAAAATGGTACAGTTAGAGCGTTCGGAGAGCCCCATGAAGTTTTAATTG
Organism: Bacillota bacterium; assembly: GCA_023405135.1. Lineage (GTDB taxonomy): Bacteria > Bacillota > Bacilli > Bacillales_A > Planococcaceae > Ureibacillus. The sequence goes on from JAEXYZ010000108.1 coordinate 44,968, forward strand.
AACATCAAATTACAGATGTCTATGAAGCGCGTATTTCATTACAAGCACATCCAGAACAACCGAAACCTCAAATGACCATTTTGCCAGATTTGAAAATGAAGACAAGTGAAAAACAAGTTTTAAAAGATCATATTAAAATTAAGGAAGAATATGTTGAATTAAAGCTGGATTTTCCATTAAGGGTGCTATCATCTGCAGTTCATAATGCTGGCTTAGGATGGTATTCAAATTTTATTAACCGTACCGTTAAACAAGATTATAATATTGATAAGGTGAAGGAAGAATTTTTACAATATTTAATTGATGAAGGATTTTCCCCAACGAACACAGTTGGAATGATGACAGCTGTTGATACGAAGAAAGCGATCATTAAACAGTACGAAGCGCCTTTTGGAAATGTATTTGTCATTGTAACGGCTGGAATTGGCAATGTCATTGATGTTTCCCAAGCATATAAACATAAGGATTCTTTTCATGTTGGTACGATTAACACATGGATTGTAATAAATGGCAAATTATCTGATGAAGCCTTTGTACAGGCGATGATGACAGCTACTGAAGCAAAAACAAAAGCTTTACAACATGAAAATGTGATAGATTTTAGATCAAATACAATTGCAACAAGTACGCCAACAGATAGCTTGTTAGTAGCTGCAACCCAGCAAGGTTCGCTTATGCAATATGGCGGCCCGATTACAGACGTTGGAAAAGTGATTGGCAGAGGGGTATTTGAAACGACTGTAGAGGCAATTCAAAACTATCGAAAAGGGGATTAGGAAATGAAACTTTATACAAAAACAGGGGATACAGGAAAAACAAGTTTAATGGGTGGTCGTGTAAGAAAAGACCATTTACGTGTTGAGGCATACGGTACAATTGATGAATTAAATTCCTTTATAGGAAAAGCAGTTAGTGAGTTAGATGAAGCACTCTTTCAAGATCTTCTAACAGATTTAGAAACAATTCAGCATGAGTTATTTGATTGTGGCGGCGATTTAGCAAATGTAATAAAAGAAAGAAAATATAAGCTTCAGGAAACTTCAATTGAAGTGCTTGAAAAACGAATCGATGTGTTATCAGAAGAAGCACCACCATTAAAACGATTTATTTTACCTGGAGGGACACCTGCAGCAGCAACGCTTCATATCGCACGTACTGTAACGCGTCGAGCAGAACGGCAAGTTGTTACATTAATAAATGAAATTGAAGATGTCCCAACTATTGTTCAAAAATATTTAAACCGTTTATCGGATTACTTTTTTGCAGCAGCTCGCGTAGTTAACTTCCGAATGAACGTAAAAGATATCGAGTATATCCGCAGTGGGGATGTATTCAAATAAAAAGATTAGAATTTTTCACATTAATTAGTTAATAGAGAGGGCTTTTCTGAAATTGTATATTTCTGGAAAGCCCGCTTTTTTTACATAAATCTAATTACATAGAAAGTTTTCGGTCATAAAGAATCCGATTCGGGCGGAAAAAAGAATACCGGTCACAAAGAATGAGATTCGGGCGGAAAAAAGAATTACCGGTCACAAAGAATGAGATTCGGGCAGATAATAGATTTATCGATCAAAAAGAATCCCAATACCGCACACAATTTTCAGGTTTATCAAATTACCTTTTTCCCAATCATATGAGCTAGCAACAACACAGGAACCATTAACAAAACAAAGGGCAAGCAAATAAAAATAAATTTCCAAGTAACAATCTCATTCTCTAATAATGCCTGGTACAAAATTATGCTATATGGGATAAGAAGCACTAATGATGTAAATGCTCCGGGAGTATATATTCGAAGGAATAATGATTGACCAATATGAATAAATGCATGAAGAAAAAATGTCAATGTCACTACTACAAAAAAAGCCAGACTTCCAAAAATTTTCCCATCTAAATATTGATTCGCCATAATTGTTGAACTGCTAACAAATAAAAATATAACGAGCACCGCTACAGAAAATTGAGCCGTCGACATGGAAAGTTGATCTATAATTCCATCAGCCATTTTCTTCGGCAATTTTTTATAAATAAGCGGGGAGTTCTTTTGTATCCACTTTTCGGCAAAAATAATTTCTTCAAAATCATGAAATATAAAAACGATTACGAAAAACCAAATCAACGTTTGTATATCGAACAAGTCATTCATAGTGACACTCCTCAATTTAAAATTATTTCCATTTCAATTATAAAATAACTAATTTGGTAAGAAAATTGGTAAAAATTTATTTAATAAAATACTGCTATGTAGAGTGTCTTTAAAGAGAAAAAATGTATAATTAACAAACTATTAATTAATTATTAGAAATTTTCGAATAATTCGTTGACTGAATGCTCATTCATATTTACAATTAAGACATATAAAGTAGAGAATATGAAGCTTGTATCATATTTATTAGTTTACGAGAATAACTAATAGAAACAGTTCATAGGGGATTTAGTTAGAGGGGGAGAGAACATGAGTCCGTTATTAATTGCAAACTGGCTATTATTTTTAGCTGTCGTGTTATACGGAGTAGGATTGTTTGTTTATATTCTTAAAACACGATATGCATTTATTAAGCTTGGGAAGAAAGAAGAATTCAATGAAAGTGTAAAAGAACGACTTGAAAAAATTTGGGTTAATGTATTTGGACAATCTAAATTATTAAAAGATAAAAAAAGTGGATTCATTCACGTTTTATTTTTCTATGGATTTATTCTCGTACAATTTGGTGCCATTGATTTCATTTGGAAAGGGCTAGCGCCTGAGTCACATTTGCCATTAGGACAACTATATCAAGTATTTACTTTATTTGAAGAAATTGTTGCAGTTGTAATTTTAGTTGCAGTAGTTTGGGCATTTTATCGTCGTTATATTGAAAAGCTCGTTCGTTTAAAACGAGGCTGGAAAAATGGGCTAGTACTAATTTTTATCGGTGGTTTAATGGTGTCTACATTAGTTGGAAACGGTATGGGTATCATTTGGCATGACCATGGCTTTTTAGGAAGCGAACCAATAGCATCAAGCATTGCAGCAATATTTGGATTTTTACCGCCAGAAGCAGCTGCTGGGGTGTTTTATGTTATGTGGTGGGTACATTTGCTAATTTTATTAACATTCTTAGTATACGTTCCACAATCAAAGCACTTCCACTTAATTACAGGCCCAGTAAACGTTTACTTCAATAGGCTAGATCGTGCTGGAACACTCCGTCCGATTAATTTTGAAGCGATGGAAGAAATGGGAGACGAAGAAGAAATGCCTTCCTTTGGTGTCGGTAAAATTACAGATTTTACTCAAAAACAATTAATTGATTTATATGCATGTGTAGAATGTGGCCGTTGTACAAATATGTGTCCGGCAACAGGTACAGGTAAAATGCTTTCACCAATGGATTTAATCGTAAAACTCCGCGACCATTTAACGTTTACAGGAGCAGTAGCGACGAAGCAGAAGCCTTGGGTACCGGCAACATTCTTTAAAAATACGCAAGGTAATCAACTTGCTATGGCAGCTGGTGCTGAGGGTGCAGTTATTGAAGAGATATATAGTCCATCTTTAATTGGAGATGTCATTACAGAAGAAGAAATTTGGGCGTGTACAACATGTCGTAACTGTGAAGATCAATGTCCTGTAATGAATGAGCATGTGGATAAAATTATTGACCTTCGCCGTTACTTAACGATGACAGAAGGGAAAGTAAACTCAGACGCTCAGCGTGCAATGAATAATATCGAACGTCAAGGAAATCCTTGGGGTCTTAACCGTAAAGAGAAGGAAAATTGGCGGGATCTTGATCCGACAATTAATATCCCAACAATAAAAGAAGCAAAAAAGTCTGGAGAAGGATTTGAATATTTATTCTGGGTTGGTTCTATGGGTGCCTTTGACAGCCGCTCACAAAAAATTGCTTTATCTTTCGCACGTTTGTTAAATGAAGCTGGCGTGAAGTTTGCAATTTTAGGAAATAAAGAGAAAAACTCAGGGGATACACCACGTCGTTTAGGAAATGAATTTTTATTCCAGGAACTAGCGACAGCAAATATTGAAGAATTTGAGAAAAACGAAGTGAAGAAAATCGTCACTATTGATCCGCACGCATATAATATCTTTAAAAATGAATATAAAGATTTTGGTTGGGAAGGCGAAGTATATCACCATACGGAATTGTTATATGAATTAATCGATCAAGGCCGTTTAACTTTAAATTATCGAGTAGAAGAAACAATTGCATTCCACGACTCTTGTTATTTAGGGCGATACAACGATGTTTACGATGCGCCTCGTGAAATTTTAAAATCAATTCCAGGTGTTAACCTAGTTGAAATGGAGAGAAATCGTGAAACGGCGATGTGCTGTGGAGCTGGCGGCGGTTTAATGTGGATGGAGGAGCATGTCGGAAACCGCATTAACGTTGCCCGTACAGAACAAGCCCTTGCGACTAATGCATCCATCATTTCGTCTGGATGCCCATATTGCTTAACAATGCTGTCGGACGGTACAAAAGCAAAAGAAGTAGAGGAAACAGTAGGAACATTTGATATTGCAGAACTTCTAGAACGTTCTGTATTTGGAGATAAAAAGGTAGAAGCAGAAGAAACAATTGAAGAATCTCTTCAACCAACAGAAATAGCTGCGACAGAAGAATCATGATTAAACGCTTTGAATCTAAGTTAAATTAACAATAAAATTAAATAATTAGAAAAAATAGAAATTGCGAAAAAATAGAAAATTTCGTACAATGAAATTGTAAAAGAAAAAAATGGGAACTTCAAAAAAGACTCCCATTTTTATTTAACCAAGCACCGAGCGAGCGTTCAGTCAATTTGATTGTTCAAGTGTAACTTGAACAATCAAATTTGCGACGAGCAAACGAAGTGGCGCAGGATCAATACAATCTGCGACAATCAACAAACCGTTACGCACCTAAGAAATTCAAAATCAATAAAAGTACTAATCTTAAATTTTCCAAGTAAAACAAAGGGGTGGGAGAATTGGTGAGAACAGTTATTTTAGAAGGAGCAAGAACACCATTTGGTAAATTTGGTGGTGCACTTGCCACGTTATCTGCAAGTGATCTTGGGGGAAATGCATTAAAAGCAGCGTTACAAAAAGCAAATGTTCAGCCAGAAGAAGTAAATGAAGTCATTATGGGTACAGTACTTCAAGCGGGTCAAGGTCAAATTCCTTCACGTCAAGCAGCAGCAAAGGCTGGTATACCGTATTCAGTGAAAACGGAAACAATCAACAAAGTATGTGCTTCGGGAATGAGAAGCGTCACTTTAGCAGATCAGCTTATTCGTTTAGGGGAAGAAGAAGTGATTGTTGCTGGTGGCATGGAATCAATGTCGAATGCACCTTACTATTTACCAAACGGCCGCTGGGGTCTTCGAATGGGCGATGCAAAGCTTGTTGACGGAATGGTTTTTGACGGACTTTCATGCGCTTTTCATCCAAACAATGTACACATGGGAACCTATGGAAATGAAACAGCCAATACTTTTGAATTATCTCGTGAAAAGCAAGATGAGTGGGCAGTAAGAAGCCATCAACTAGCTATTAAAGCAATGGAAGAAGGAAAGTTTGCTGAAGAAATCGTTACAATCGAAATTCAAGGCCGTAAAGGAGATGTAACTACCGTAACAGAAGATGAAGCACCACGTAAAAGCACGTCATTGGAAGCGCTGTCAAAATTAAAGCCAGCCTTCGATAAAGATGGCACAATAACTGCAGGCAATGCACCAGGTGTTAATGATGGAGCGTGTGCACTTGTCTTAATGAATGAAGAAAAAGCGCAAAATGAAGGACGTACTCCATTAGCCTATGTAATAGGGCATGCGGAAGTAGGTGTTGAGCCGAAAGATTTCCCACAAACTCCTGGAATTGTTATCAATGAACTTCTGAGAAAAACCGGAAAATCTGTTGGAGACATTGATTTGATTGAAATAAATGAAGCATTTGCTGCTGTTGCACTAGTTAGCAACCAAATTGCAGGACTAGATTCAGAGAAAGTAAATGTTAATGGTGGGGCAGTAGCATTAGGTCATCCAATTGGTGCATCAGGGGCGAGAATTATATTAACACTTGCATATGAATTAAGACGCCGTGGTGGTGGAATTGGTATTGCAGCAATTTGTTCAGGTGGCGGTCAAGGGGATGCGATAATGATTGAAGTTCCGAAGCATTAATTCTATTTAATAGCTTAAAGGATTAACTAGGAGGATCGTGAAATGACAATTCAAAAAGTAATGGTTGTAGGTGCTGGGCAAATGGGCTCCGGAATTGCCCAAGTATGCGCACAAGCGGGATTTGATGTAAAGCTAAATGACATTAAACAAGAATTTTTAGAACGAGGCATAGGTGCTATTACAAAAAATCTAAGCAGATATGTTGAAAAAGGACGTAAAACTGAAGAAGAGAAACAAGCAGTATTAAATCGTATATCTACTTCACTAGAACTAAAAGACGCATATGATGTGGATATTATTATCGAGGCTGCAACAGAAAATATGGATATTAAGCAATCCATCTTTAGAGAGCTTGATGCCATAGCACCGAAAAAGGCCATTTTAGCGACAAATACTTCTTCGTTGCCAATTACCGAAATAGCTGCGGTGACAGACCGACCTGAACAAGTAATAGGCATGCATTTTATGAACCCTGTGCCAGTTATGAAGTTAGTTGAAATAATTCGTGGTTTAGCAACTGCTGATGAAGTATACGAAGCAGTAGAAGAAATGACTTTAAAACTTTCTAAAACGCCAGTTGAAGTAAATGATTTCCCAGGATTCATTTCCAATCGTATTTTATTACCAATGATTAATGAAGCAATTTATGCATTATATGAAGGAGTTGCAACGAAAGAAGCAATTGATAATGTGATGAAACTAGGGATGAACCATCCGATGGGACCATTAACTTTAGCAGATTTTATCGGCTTAGACACATGCCTTTATATTATGGAAATCTTACATGAAGGATTAGGAGATAGTAAGTATCGTCCATGTCCATTACTTCGAAAATATGTGGCGGCAGGCTGGTTAGGAAAGAAAACAGGGCGAGGTTTCTACGTATACGAATAATAAGGAGTGACATCTATGAATCTCAGCTTTACAGAAGAGCAAACGATGCTACGTGATATGGTTCGTCAATTTGCACAAAGTGAAATTGCTCCTTTTATTGAAAAAATGGAAGATGGTGAATTTCCAAAAACCATCATAGTGAAAATGGGGGGGCTTGGGTTGATGGGAATGACTACCCCTGAAAGCTTAGGTGGTTCAGCAATGGACTTTACTTCCTATATTCTAGCAATCAATGAAATCTCGAAAGTAAGCGCTGTAGTAGGAGTTATTTTATCTGTTCATACCTCTGTCGCAACAAATCCAATTCTTTATTTCGGTACTGAGGAACAGAAGAAAAAATACATTCCTAATTTAGCGAGTGGAAAATATTTAGGAGCATTTTGCCTAACAGAGCCAGAAGCAGGTTCTGATGCAGGAGCATTAAAAACAAAAGCAGTAAAAAAGGATGATTACTACATCCTTAACGGATCAAAAGTGTTCATTACAAATGGTGGGGAAGCAGATGTTTTTATCGTATTTGCATCTACGAATCCACAAAGAGGTTCTCGTGGTATTTCGGCTTTTATCGTTGAAAGGGATACCCCGGGACTGATTATCGGAAAAGAAGAACATAAAATGGGGCTTCATGGTTCAAGTACAGTACAGCTAACCTTTGAAAATATGAAAGTGCCCGCAGCTAATCTTTTAGGGAATGAAAATGAAGGATTCAAAATTGCGATGGCTAACTTAAATGTCGGCCGCATTGGAATTGCAGCTCAAGCCCTTGGAATTGCTGAGGCTGCAACAGAAGCTGCAATACAATATGCAAAAGAACGAATACAATTTGGCAAACCAATTGTCGCAAATCAAGGGGTAGGCTTTAAATTAGCGGATATGGCAACAAAAGTGGAAGCGGCAAAACTATTAGTTTACCGAGCGGCTAATCTGCAATCGCTCGGACTTCCATGTGAAAAAGAAGCGTCAATGGCAAAATTATTTGCATCAAAAACAGCCATTCAAGTATCAACAGAAGCTATACAAATATTTGGTGGCTATGGATATACAAAAGATTATCCAGTCGAACGATATTTCCGTGACGCCAAAGTTACAGAAATATACGAAGGCACAAGTGAAATCCAACGCATCGTAATAAGCAAAAAAATATAAGTACCAGGTACATAAAAAATTCTGAAAATTCTTAATTGTATAGAATTGTGTGTGTACCTGGTACATAGGAGGAATAGGGATGAATTTTCAATTATCGGTAGAACATGAGCAATTAAGGGAAATGATTCGTGATTTTGCATTGAATGAAGTAGCGCCTTCTGCTGCTGAACGGGATGAAAATGAACGTTTTGATCGTGAAATATGGAATAAGATGGCTGAGCTTGGACTTACGGGAATACCTTGGCCTGAACAATACGGGGGAGCTGGATTTGACTTTTTAGCTTACTGTATAGCCGTTGAAGAGCTTTCACGTGTTTGTGCATCAACTGGTGTAACACTTTCAGCTCATACTTCTTTAGCAGGCTGGCCACTTTATAAATTTGGTAATGAAGAGCAAAAACAAAAATACCTTCGACCAATGGCGGAAGGGAAAACGATTGGTGCTTATTGTTTAACAGAAGCTGGCTCAGGAAGTGATGCAGGTGGAATGAAAACAACAGCCAAATTAGAAGGTGATGAATACGTTTTAAACGGTTCTAAAATTTTCATTACAAACGGTGGTGTAGCAGACACTTACATCGTATTTGCAGTAACAGATCCTGAGTCAAAGCATAAAGGAACAAGCGCCTTCATCGTTGAATCATCCTTCCCTGGCTTTGGTGTAGGGAAAAAAGAGAAGAAGCTAGGCATACGTTCATCACCTACAACGGAAATTATTTTCGATAATTGCCGTGTGCCAAAAGAAAACTTACTAGGTAATGAAGGTGAAGGATTCATCATTGCCATGAAAACATTAGACGGTGGCCGAAATGGGATTGCCGCTCAAGCAGTTGGAATTGCACAAGGGGCATTAGATGCAGCAACTGAATATGCAAAAGAACGTGTTCAATTCGGCAAACCAATTGTTGCAAACCAAGGTGTTTCCTTTAAATTAGCAGATATGGCGACAGCTATTGAAGCTTCAAGATTACTAACTTATCAAGCGGCTTGGTTAGAATCGAATAACCTTCCATATGGTAAAGCTTCTGCGATGGCGAAATTAATGGCTGGAGATACAGCAATGTCTGTTACAACGGATGCGGTACAAATCTTTGGTGGCTATGGCTATACAAAAGAATACCCTGTTGAGCGATATATGCGTGATGCAAAGATTACACAGATTTATGAAGGTACACAAGAAATTCAACGTCTTGTGATTTCAAGGATGCTTACAAAATAGTCTATGAAAAATAACAATGACAAAATATTAGTTCAGTCATCCGTAAAAGATGAAAGCCTAATAGAAATTCGCAGAAAACAAATTGTAAATGGCGCTCTAAAATTGTTTAAGGAAAAAGGCTTTCATCGAGCTACAACAAGGGAAATTGCCAAGGCGGCAGGATTTAGTATTGGGACTCTTTACGAGTATATCCGTACAAAGGAAGACGTACTGTATTTAGTTTGTGACAATATTTATGACCAAGTAATGAAACGTCTATCCCGAATTTCAACAAGTTCAGGAACAATCGAAGAATTAAAAGAAGCTATCAAGCAATACTTTTTATTGATTGATAGTATGGTAGACGAATTTACTATCATGTATCAAGAAACAAAAACATTAAGTAAAGATGCACAACAATACGTATTAAACAAAGAATTTGAGATGACTGCGCTTTTTGAAAAAATGTTAAAAAAACTAGTGCAATCAAAAACAATTCACATGAATGATCGAGAAATATATTTAGCTGCAAATCATATCGTTGTTCAAGGACAAAGCTGGGCGTTTAGAAAATGGGCACTGCATAAGCATTTTACAATTCAAGACTATACAATTGCTCAAACGAAAATGTGCTTGTCAGGAATTATACATTATGAGGAGTAATGGGATGACACCGCTAAAAGCATACGTTTGACGATGCATTAAAGCGGTGTTTTTTACGTTTAAACAAATGTTTTCTTTACTAACCGTTTTCAAAACAAAGGGGATAACGCAAAGTAATGAAGGCAATATGTGAAAGGGGTATTAAATATGGTGCAAGTTGATCAAGAAGTAAAATACGAAAAACCTGGCGTTTATCGCCCAAAAAATCATGTCCGTTTTGTCACAGCATCAAGTTTATTTGATGGTCACGATGTATCAGTTAATATTATGCGACGAATTTTACAAGCAAGTGGGGCAGAAGTAATTCATCTAGGTCATAATCGATCTGTTGAAGAAGTAGTGAATGCTGCGATTCAAGAAGATGCTCAAGCAATTGCTGTATCTTCTTATCAAGGGGGACATTTAGAATACTTCAAATATATGTATGACTTGTTACATGAAAAAGGGGCACCCCACATTAAAATCTACGGTGGCGGTGGAGGGGTTATCTTACCTCGTGAAATAAAAGAATTACATGATTACGGTATAGCTGGAATCTTTTCACCGGAAGATGGAATGCAATTAGGTTTACAAGGAATGATTAATAAGCAAATAGAAGGAGCAGATTTCTCAACGCTAAAAGGAAATTACTTAGATTTATTAGAAAAGCTATCTACTGACACACCAGAAATATTAGCAAATCTCATTACAGCAGCCGAGACAGGTGGAGACGGAGAAATTGCCCATTTTCTAGCTGAAGCGCGGAAAAGAACAAAACATACTCCAGTTTTAGGGATTACTGGAACAGGCGGTGCAGGAAAGTCTTCTTTAACTGATGAATTAATTCGACGTTTTTTACGAGAATTCCCAGAGAAAAAAGTAGCAATTATTTCGGTAGATCCAACAAAGCAAAAAACAGGTGGAGCACTTCTCGGTGACCGTATTCGAATGAATGCTATTTTCGATAAAAGAGTTTATATGAGAAGCTTGGCTACGAGGGGATCTAGAACAGAACTATCTAACTCGATAGGAGATGTTCTTGATGTCGTAAAGGCTGCTGGTTTCGATTTAATTATTGTTGAAACGAGCGGAATTGGCCAAGGCGACGCTGAAATTACAAAATATACGGATCTTTCAATGTATGTAATGACTAGTGAGTTTGGTGCCCCAACACAGCTTGAAAAAATCGATATGATCGACTATGCAGACTTAATTGTAATTAATAAATTTGAAAGAAAAGGCTCTGAAGATGCACTTCGTCAAGTTCAAAAACAATATCAACGTTCTCATGGATTATGGTCTGAAAGCTTGGATAGAATGCCAGTATATGGAACAATCGCTAGCCAATTTAATGATAAGGGTACTAACTCACTCTACGCAGCATTAGTTGATAAAATAAATAAAAAGCTTGGCTATGATTGGAAAACATCTTATGAACAGTTTGTGAAAACACAAAAGCAAGATGTTATTATTCCAAATGATCGCCGCTATTACTTGCGAGAAATTGTGGATACAGTTCGAAACTACCATAAACAGGCCGCTCGCCAAGCCGAACTGGCATCAAAGCTATATCAGCTGGAAGGTACAATAAAACAAGTTTTAGAAAGTTCGCCAAATGATGTTTTAATACAATCGTTACAATCTTTAGCGGACAGTGTGAAAAATGAATTATCTCCAGAATCAAAACGTATACTGGATGGTTGGGAAAAATTAAAAGAGGCATACGCTGGAGACGAATTTGTAACGAAAGTACGGGATAAAGAAATCCGTACGATACTTAAAACAACTTCATTATCAGGTACAAAAATTCCGAAAGTTGCTTTACCGAAATTTAAAGATTATGGTGAAATTTTACATTGGGTTTATGCTGAAAATATCCCAGGGCATTTCCCATATACAGCAGGAGTTTTCCCATTCAAGCGTCAAGGGGAGGATCCAAAAAGACAATTTGCAGGAGAAGGGACACCAGAACGTACAAATAAACGCTTCCACTATTTATCAAAAGATGATGATGCAAAACGTTTATCGACTGCCTTTGATTCTGTAACTCTTTATGGTGAGGATCCGGATTACCGACCAGATATTTATGGTAAGGTTGGTGTATCTGGTGTAAGCGTTTGTACACTTGATGATATGAAAAAGCTTTATGACGGATTTGATTTATGTGCCCCTTCTACATCTGTTTCGATGACAATTAACGGACCAGCACCAATTATTTTAGCGATGTTTATGAATACAGCTATTGATCAACAAGTAAAAAAACGTGAAGAAGAGCTTGGACGCACTTTAACAGTTGAGGAATTCACAGAAGTGCGCGAAAAAACATTGCAGGTCGTACGAGGTACAGTGCAAGCGGATATTTTAAAAGAAGACCAAGGTCAAAATACGTGCATTTTCTCAACGGAATTCGCTTTACGGATGATGGGTGATATTCAAGCGTATTTTATTGATCATAAAGTTCGCAATTATTACTCTGTATCGATCTCTGGTTATCATATTGCTGAAGCTGGGGCAAATCCAATATCTCAACTAGCCTTTACTTTAGCGAACGGCTTTACCTATGTTGAATATTATTTAAGCCGCGGCATGAAGATTGATGATTTCGCACCGAACTTATCGTTTTTCTTCTCAAATGGATTAGACCCTGAATATACAGTAATTGGTCGAGTTGCGAGACGTATTTGGGCTATTGTTATGCGTGAAAAATACGGTGCAAATGAACGCTCCCAAAAGCTGAAATATCATGTTCAAACTTCAGGACGTTCGTTACATGCACAAGAAATTGACTTTAATGACATTCGTACGACACTACAAGCATTAATGGCGCTGCAAGATAATTGTAATTCACTTCATACAAATGCATATGACGAAGCAATTACAACACCAACAGAAGAATCGGTTCGTCGAGCAATGGCAATTCAATTAATTATTACGAAGGAACATGGCTTGTCAAAAAATGAAAATCCGTTACAAGGATCATTTATCGTTGAAGAGCTGACAGATTTGGTGGAGCAAGCGGTTCTTGAAGAATTTGAGCGCATTAATGACCGTGGTGGTGTGTTAGGTGCAATGGAGACTCAATATCAACGAGGAAAAATTCAAGAAGAATCCATGTATTATGAACATCTTAAACATTCTGGAGAGCTTCCGATTATTGGAGTAAATACGTATTTGAATCCGAATCCACCTTCTGCAGAAGAAATTGATAGTATGGAAGTGGCACGTTCTTCAAAAGAAGAAAAGGAACTTCAAATTAAAAATTTACACGATTTCCAAAAACGACATGAAGCAGAGTGTGGAGCCTCACTAAACAAACTGAAAGAAGTTGCCCTCTCTGGTGGAAATATTTTTGAACAACTAATGGAAACAGTTAAAGTGGCAAGTCTTGGTCAAATTACGAAAGCGATGTATGAGGTTGGGGGACAATATAGAAGAAATATGTAAAGACAATAAATTCAGCGCTTGCTTATAAAGAACAAGCGCTGAATTTTTGTGAATGAAATTTCATAGATAATGAATTATTACTAATTTAATTAAATTTCTACTGTTTCAAATGATAAAATTTCTATATATTGTAACTGCTTATAAGATAGTTAAAGTCTCCATTGTAATAACTGTTACTATTTTTGGAAATTTAGCTATAATAAAAATACAGAAAGGAAGGATTTGCAAGTGATTAAACAATACGCGCACTACATCATAATACTCGCTTGTCTGGTTGCTACTTTCTTTTTGTATAATAAGCAGTTAGGATCTGTTCCACTCCTTATCTTATCTATTTTTTTATTTTATTTAGGCATAAAAGAAATTATAAACATTAAAAAACAGTAAATGAAACTAGCATAGTCTATAGTACTTTGTATATAATGGATATTATGCTTGAGATATGTATATAGAAAGGACGTGCACGAGTTGAATATTCGTGAGATGACACAAGAACAATTAGCAGAGGAATCGTTAATTGACTTAGCCTACGCAATTTTAGAAGAAAGAAAATCACCGATTGCATTCCACGACTTACTTAAAGAAATTCAAAATTTAAATGGATTTTCGGATGAAGAAATTCAAAGTAGACTTGTACAGTTTTATACTGATATGAATATTGAGGGGCGTTTCCTTTTAAACCACGAAAACACTTGGGGTCTTCGTGAATGGTATAAAGTTGAAACAATCGAAGAAGAAACTGCACCTACTGTTAAAGCGCGTAAACGTAAAAAAGCTGTTTCTGAAGACGATGAGGAAGATTTAATCGTTGATGAAGATGATTTAGTATTTGAAGAAGACTTTGAAGAATTTGTTGAAGAAGATTTAGATGAAGACGATCTAGATGACGATGAAGATTTAGACTTCGTTGAAGAAGAAATCGATAGTATCGATGAAGTAGACGTTGATGTAGACGCAGACATTGATGATGAATTAATCGAAGAAGAAGATGGGTTTATTATTGATGACGAAGAAGATGACGATCTTATAGATGACGAGGAAGACGAAGATTAAATCTTTGGCCAGTCAAAGGATTTCTTAAAAATTGGGTAAGAAGAAGTTATCCTCGGTTACTGACTAGCTTTGTGCTGACCTGAATGCGAGTCCGAAATCCGTGCGCTAGTTAGTCAAAGGGTAAATGATAATTTTATTTTTCATAAAGGGCTTGACTTCTTTTATCGTTCAATATAATCTTTTACTTGGGCTCCGTTAAAAACGGAGAATGACCGTGATAAGATAAATTCACGCTCCCCCTGCATATTGCAGGAGGAGCGTTTTTTTATTTTTTGGACTTTTACTTGTGAGTCAAAGCTTAGCAAAATTAAGTGTGGACACTATTAGTAAAAATGTGATTAGCTTATTTGAATATGCCTAAAAACAAAAAATGTTGTTTTAAAAGGTGTTTCATTGAGGGAACCTTCCAACATAAGGTTTAAAAACTCGTGGAAAGTTGCTGGTATATAAGCTTTATTTTTTTGCTTTAGCATTTAAAATAAAGGGAATAAATGTTGTAGGCAATGAAACATGAGTATCAAGTTTTTTATTTTATCTTTACACAAATTAAAGTCTTTCTTTTCATTAATATAAGAAAGGGATAATTAATTTTGTGTAATTGATATAAAAGCAATTGTAGTTATGAGGAGGAATTTGCAAATGACGAAGTATATTTTTGTAACAGGTGGGGTAGTTTCTTCGCTAGGAAAAGGGATTGTCGCATCTTCATTAGGAAGACTATTAAAAAACCGTGGATTACAAGTAACAATTCAAAAATTTGATCCATATTTAAATATTGATCCAGGTACGATGAGTCCATATCAACATGGTGAAGTGTTTGTAACAGATGACGGTGCTGAAGCTGACTTAGACTTAGGTCACTATGAACGCTTTATTGACATTAATTTAGGAAAACATTCAACCGTTACTTCAGGTCGTGTTTACCAATCAGTTCTAGCAAAAGAACGTCGTGGTGATTATAACGGCAAAACTGTACAAGTAATTCCTCATGTAACGAATGAAATAAAAGACCGCATTCAACGTGCAGGACGTGAAACAAGTGCTGATATCGTGATTACTGAAGTGGGTGGTACAGTAGGGGATATTGAATCACTTCCATTCCTTGAAGCCATTCGTCAAATGAAATCAGATCTTGGACACCACAATGTAATGTACGTCCACTGTACATTAATTCCTTACATTGCTGCTGCTGGTGAATTAAAAACAAAACCAACACAACACTCTGTAAAAGAATTACGTTCTTTAGGAATACAACCAAATATTTTAGTTGTACGTACAGAACATCCAGTTTCTCAAGATATGAAAGAAAAATTAGCTTTATTCTGTGATGTTACAGCTCGTGATATTATTGAATCTCGCGATGCAGAACATTTATATGAAGTGCCATTAAATCTACATGCACAAGATTTTGATGACATCGTGTTAGAACATTTTGGCATTGAAGCACCTGAAGCAGATATGTCTGATTGGAGACAGTTCGTAGATAAAGTAAAACATCTAAAAAACAAAACACGTATTGCCCTTGTTGGGAAATATGTTGAGCTTCCAGATGCTTACATTTCAGTAGTAGAAGCATTAAAACACGCAGGATATGTATATGATTCAGATATCGAAGTAGATTGGATTAATGCAGAACATGTAAATTCTGACAATGTTCATGAATTATTGAAAAATGCTAACGGAATTTTAGTACCAGGTGGTTTTGGTGACCGTGGTATCGAAGGGAAAATTTCTGCAATCCGTTATGCCCGTGAAAATGATATTCCGTTTTTAGGTATTTGTTTAGGTATGCAATTAGCTACTGTTGAATATGCACGCAACGTTCTTGGTTTAGAAGGAGCGCATTCAACAGAGCTTGATAAAGAAACACCATATCCGATTATCGACTTCTTACCAGATCAAAGTGATGATATCGATTTAGGTGGAACATTACGTTTAGGATTATATCCATGTAAATTAAAAGAAGGCTCTCGTGCAATGGAAGCTTATAACGATGAATTAGTATACGAACGTCATCGTCATCGTTATGAATTCAATAATGAATTCCGTGAAGCAATGGAAGCGGAAGGACTTGTATTCTCAGGTACAAGCCCTGACAATAAATTAGTGGAAATTATTGAGTTGCCAGAGAAAAAATTCTATGTAGCTTGTCAATTCCACCCAGAATTAATTTCTCGACCACAACGTCCACAGCCATTATTCCGTGAGTTTGTAGGTGCAGCGTTTAACAACCGTTAATTCATTTGAGGTGGAAGGTAATCCATATGTAGGAAAGTTCACCTCGTTTTATTAAATAAAAGTTTGGATAATTAACTTTAGAAGTACTATAATTAGAATATTTCAGAAAAATATTTGTAGACATATACTAGGGCTGTTCAGAAATTTTCTGAGCAGCCCTATCATTATGTATATGCAAAAAGGAGGGGATTTGGTCCGTTAAATGTTATAGATTAATAATTTTATATCTTTTAGAGGAGTAGTAAATTTATAAATAGAATGACTTTATACATAGGATTATAACAATTACGGCAAATGTTTTAGGGGGGGACTTAACCCAAATTTAACCTAATCTAAACTTTAAGAATGTAAAATAAATTATACAAAAAAAACATGCTTCCATTATTTGCTTATACTAAGATTATGAATAAAAAAACCTCTTTCCGATATATAAAGAAAAGAGGAATTCATTTTAATAATCATAGTCACTTGAAAGCATTTCATCATAATTTAGTTTAATTGCTTCATAAATAAATAGTGCAGCCATCAAATATGGTACAACTATGCGTTCGCCTAGTTTGTAAGGGTGAGGTAATAGTCCCCCTTTAATCTTCATTGAAACATAAGTGTAAGCTAGTTCACTAAGTTTATTATTGTCGTCTTGTGGTTCACTTGAAACAACAGAAAATGGAATAAATTGATTGTATAGCTTTTCGGCAAGACTTAAAGCATTTGCATCATTGCAAGTAGATGTAAAAATACAAACTCGATCGACATCTGTCACAGTAGTATCAGGAGTCCATTTTTCTAAATTGTTAAATGGTTCTATACTTTGCAATGCATTTATTTCAATTGCTTGTAATTCACCGAAACAAGCAAAGTATACCTTGCCTTGTCCAACGCTTGCTTGAGCTAATAAACGAGCCGTTTCTTCAATTGCTTCTTCTTCTGTTTGATTAATTTTTTGGAATAATCCACTCATTTGAGTAGAAAGTATTTTTGACATAGTTCCACCTCTCTAAACATTATAAAATTTTATTTTATCAAATGTAAAATGTAAATAGTTGTGAAGGACTTTCGTTAATAAAATAGAAAATTATGTTTAGGGGAAATATTTTGGGGAATAAGGTTACTTGGTAATATATTGAAAAGTAAAACGACGTTAAGGGGAAAACAGCGATGAAAAAAATATTAATAGTAGATGATCAAAAAGGTATTCGTATATTATTAGATGAAGTTTTTTCTAGAGAAGGATATGAAATCCACCAGGCTTCTAACGGTCTTGAAGCACTTAATATACTAAAGGTAGAAGACATTAACTGCGTTTTGCTAGATATGAAAATTCCTGGAATGAGCGGCTTAGACATACTAAAACATATTAGAGAAAATAAATTAAGTATACCTGTTTTTATGATGACGGCTTTTAGGGAGCAAGAACTAATGAATGAGGCAAGAGAGTTAGGCGTGATTAACTATTTTACTAAACCGTTTAACATATTTGATATTCGAAATGAAGTAATAAATGTGTTAGAACAAGGTCAAAATTATTTAATTGAAGATAAGTAAGGGAACCTATTACATAAAAATGAAAGCACATTATTGGTCTCAAAAATAAAGTGAAGAATGAAAAGTTTTGTGCCTTTAATTATGTTAGGATAATGATCTATACCATTATATGTTTTCTCAAATAAATAACTAAATTTTAATTTGAGGTGTGTTGAGAATTATAAAAATAGCTATTATTGTTCAATTTTTGGCAGGCATATTAGTTCTCTCGTTATTAGGAGTTTACTTTTTTGTTCAATACAATGTTACTACTATAGAAAAACAGACTTATGCATATTTGCTAAACAAATATGATTCAGATGAAATTCACGATGTTCATGGGACAATAGGAAAAGGCCAATTATTTGTAGCAACAGTAGAATTTGAAGATGAGAAAGATGTTGTTTATGAATATGTGAAAATAGATGGTAAAATCGCTCAAAATTATCCATCTGTTGATACTAAGAAATTTAAACATAGTGAATTTCAGGCACTCTTCAATGAAAATATGTTGACTGATTTTTAGGAAATATATCCCATTTTAGTTACCTTTTAAAATTATGCTAAGGGGTAAAATTACAAAAAAGAGACATACTATAAGTAATTTATTTCTCTATCATATTGTTGTCGGCGCAGAAAACGATGTCGTCTCTTTTGAGACTATTATAAAGGCAAAAATTACTAAGAAAGTGGTTATACTAAGTAAGAATAATTTTGCGCCTTACGCTTCGCTGTCGGCGTAGAAAACGAAGTAGTCTCACTCTTGTGAGACTACTTCGTTTTTGCTATAGTTAATCTGGAATATTTATCTTGAAAATTTAATTTCTGTCCGAGGAGGATTATCGATGCCATTAGTATCTATGAAAGAAATGTTGATCAAAGCGAAAAGCGAAGGGTATGCGGTAGGGCAATTTAATATTAATAATTTAGAGTTTACACAAGCGATTTTATTAGCTGCGGAAGAGGAGAAATCTCCAGTAATTCTTGGAGTATCTGAAGGCGCAGGTAAATATATGGGTGGATTTATTGCAGTTGTTCATATGGTAAAAGGATTAATGGAAAGCTACAAAATTACTGTACCAGTAGCTATTCATTTAGACCATGGTTCAAGTTTTGAGAAATGTAAAGAAGCAGTAGATGCGGGTTTTACTTCAGTTATGATTGATGCTTCTCATCATCCTTTTGAGGAAAACGTACAAATTACAACTCAAGTAGTCGAGTATGCACATTCAAAAGGTGTTTCAGTTGAAGCGGAATTAGGATCTGTTGGTGGAGATGAGGATGGAGTTATTGGAGGAATCATCTATGCAGATCCACAAGAGTGTAAAGCGCTTGTAGAGCAAACAGAAATCGATTGTTTAGCACCTGCATTAGGTTCTGTTCATGGACCATATAAGGGTGAACCTAACTTAGGTTTCGCTGAGATGGAGGAAATTTCCAAATTAACTGATCTTCCATTAGTATTACATGGTGGCACAGGTATTCCAACAAAAGATATTCAACGTTCAATCTCTTTAGGAACAGCAAAAATTAACGTAAATACTGAAAATCAAATTGCAGCAACAAAAGTGATTCGTGAGATTTTAGATAACGACAAAAAAGTATACGATCCACGCAAATACTTAGCACCAGCACGCGATGCGATTAAAGCGACAGTAATTGGTAAAATGCGTGAATTTGGAAGCTCACAAAAAGCATAAGAAATTATAAAACAGGAGCAGAAAGGTTTAAAACTTGTTGAAAAATATTTACTATAATATGTAAACAATACGATGCTCTGCTTTTCCTTTTTAATGTCTATTGCAAGTAGTTTAGCCCAACATAATTGTGATCCTTGTCGGCTAGATATAGATATACACTTCGGGCTTTAGACAACGCGCAGTAAAAGGCGCTTAAGCTTTTCTTATAATATTTACAGGAGAAGTGTCTGATTGTTTTCAATCGACCTTCTCTTCATTTTTAGTATTGGTAATATAAACAGCGTGAAAAACAAGGAGGACCAATTATGAAATTTTTTATTGATACAGCAAACTTTGACGAAATCAAAGAAGCACATTCATGGGGTATTTTATCTGGAGTAACAACTAATCCATCGTTAGTGGCAAAAGAAGCGAACGTTTCATTTCATGAACGTTTACGTGAAATTGCTGAACTAGTTGACGGCTCAGTTAGTGGAGAAGTTATTTCACTCGATGCAGAAGGAATGATTAAAGAAGGGCTAGAATTAGCAGCAATTGCACCTAACATTACAGTGAAACTTCCGATGACTCCAGATGGATTAAAAGCGTGTAAATTCTTCTCAGAAAAAGGAATTAAAACGAATGTTACTCTTATTTTTAGTGCTAACCAAGCATTAATGGCAGCTCGTGCAGGTGCAACTTATGTATCTCCATTCGTTGGTCGTCTTGATGACATCGGTATAACAGGCTCTGAATTAATTGCAACAATTGCGGATATTTTTGCAATTCATGATATACAAACAGAAATTATTGCAGCATCAATTCGTCACCCTCAACATATTACAGATGTAGCATTAGCTGGAGCGGATATAGCAACAACACCTTTTAAAGTATTAAAACAACTATTCCACCATCCATTAACAGATAAAGGAATAGAAGGGTTTTTAGCTGACTGGGAAAATAGAAAGAGTAAATAATTTTTCTTCTAGAAAGACTTGTTTTTAGAAAAAATGTTTAAAAAACATGCATCCAAGGGAAAGGTTAAATTAACTTTTCTTCCTAATAAAGCAACAGGGACATGTCCTAACAGTCAACAAAAATTGTAAATTAAATAATATAGAGAGAAAAATTGAAAAAAATCGATTTTCTTTCTAAAAAATCAGCTTTAAATTGTGAAAAAGGTAAATAATAAAATGTAATAATTAAAATAGATAGTTAGTCACCTTTATCTTCATTTATCAGTAGACTTCCACCTCTATAGGTACTCCTAACGGTTACTTGTCGTTAATAATATAGACTGAATGAAGATAAAACCTCCGGCAAGTCTAGGCTAGCCGAGGCGTAATTGATTTAAGAAAGTGAGCGATAGTTGAGAAAAAAGAATTATAATAAGTGAAACTTTCCAATCATGAGGGAGAACGCATAATGGATGTTTATAAAATTAATGGTGGAAATCGTCTTAAAGGTACAGTCAAAATAAGTGGAGCAAAAAATAGTGCGGTTGCTTTAATTCCAGCATCAATCTTAGCCAATTCTTCCGTTACTATTGGTGGAATTCCAGAAATTTCAGATGCTTGGACGCTAAAAGCATTATTAGAGGAAATTGGTGGAACAGTTAGTTTTGAAAATGGAAAAATGACGATAGATCCTACAAATATGCT
Source organism: Bacillota bacterium (assembly GCA_023405135.1). GTDB lineage: Bacteria > Bacillota > Bacilli > Bacillales_A > Planococcaceae > Ureibacillus. The sequence goes on from JAEXYZ010000108.1 coordinate 66,618, forward strand.
AGCAATTCCTTTGCCTAATGGAAATGTGAAAAAACTTCGTGCGTCATATTACTTAATGGGGGCGATGTTGGGACGCTTTAAAAAAGCAGTCATTGGTTTACCAGGTGGTTGCTTTTTAGGTCCGCGTCCTATTGATCAGCATATAAAAGGATTTGAAGCTTTAGGGGCGAAGGTAACAAACGAACATGGTGCTATTTATTTACGTGCCGAAGAATTAACTGGTGCAAAAATTTACTTAGACGTTGCAAGTGTAGGTGCAACGATTAATATTATGCTGGCAGCCGTTCGGGCAAAAGGGCGTACCGTTATCGAAAACGCCGCAAAAGAACCAGAAATTATTGATGTTGCTACATTACTTAATAATATGGGAGCAAATATAAAAGGTGCGGGTACGAGTGTTATTCGTATTGATGGAGTAGACGAACTTCATGGTACAAAACATACAATTATTCCGGATCGCATAGAAGCAGCTACATTTATGATTATGGCAGCTGCAATAGGTGATGGGGTAACAATCGATAATATTATCCCTTTCCATCTAGAAGCGGTTACAGCAAAATTACGTGAAATGGGTGTCAAAGTTGTAGAAGGAGAAGAAAGCATCTTTATTTCAAGAACAGATGTACTTCAAGCTGTAGATGTTAAAACCCTCGTTTATCCTGGGTTCCCCACTGACGTCCAACAACCACTCTCCGTTTTAATGACACAAGCAGTCGGTGCCTCAAAAGTGACTGATACGATTTATACAGCTCGTTTTAAACATATTGATGAACTGCGTCGTATGAATGCAAACGCACGAGTGGAAGGGAATACTGCAATCATTCAAGGACCAACAAAACTTCATGGCTCAAAGGTAACTGCAACAGATTTACGTGCGGGGGCGGCTTTAGTTTTAGCTGGATTAATTGCAGAAGGTGAAACAGAAATTAGAGAAATTTATCATATTGAGCGAGGCTATAGTTCGCTTATTGAAAAACTATGTGCTCTCGGTGCAAATATTCGTCGTGAAACAATTGCAGTAAGTACAATTAAAAGAGCTGAGTAAAAATAGAAAATATCATAAAAAAAGATAGAAAAAAATATGTTACAATAGATGGAACATATAGTTTCGGTAATTACCGAAAACAGGAGGCAAATGAAGAATGGAACGTAGTTTAACGATGGAAGTAGTACGTGTAACAGAGGCAGCAGCAATCGCTTCTGCGAAATGGATGGGACGCGGATTAAAAGAGGAAGCAGATGATGCAGCAACAACAGCAATGCGTGCATTATTCGATACAATTCCAATGCATGGTACTGTTGTGATTGGTGAAGGCGAAATGGATGAAGCACCTATGCTTTATATCGGAGAGGAGCTTGGCCAACGTAACGGCGGACCACATGTGGATATTGCAGTCGATCCTCTAGAAGGAACGAACATCGTTGCAAAAGGAACAAACGGAGCAATTACAGTACTTGCTATTGCAGACCGTGGTAACTTATTGAATGCACCAGATATGTATATGGAAAAGTTAGCTGTAGGACCGGAAAGCAAAGGAAAAGTTGACATAAATGCGTCAGTAACAGATAATTTAAAAGCAGTAGCAAAAGCTAAAAACAAAAATATATCTGACGTGGTGGCTATTTTATTAGATCGTCCTCGCCATCAACATATTGTAGATGAAATTCGCGAAGCAGGCGCTCGTATTAAATTTATCCAAGATGGCGACGTAAACGCTGCTATTAGTACAGCATTTGATGAAACTGGTATTGATATAATGTTTGGTACTGGTGGCGCTCCTGAAGGTGTAATATCTGCTGTAGCGTTAAAATGTTTAGGCGGCGATTTCCAAGCGAAATTAATACCAGAAGATGATGCTCAAATAGAGCGATGCAAAAAAATGGGTATTGATTTAGAAAAAGTGTTATACTTAGAAGACTTAGTAAAAGGTGACGATGCAATTTTTGCTGCAACTGCTGTAACAGATAGCGAGCTTTTAAGAGGCGTACAATATAAAGGGGACTATTGCTTAACGCACTCAGTAGTAATGCGTGCAAAAACAGGAACAGTTCGTTTCATCGAAGGTCGTCATAGTATTGACAAAAAACCTAGATACGTAAAATAACTTCAATTAATTGAGATGCCTGATGATAAAAGATCTTCCTATTGAATCGGGCATCTTTCCTACAAATCTTTTCTTACTTAATTACCCTACTGCAAGAAAACTTCCAACATATGAGTATATGAAAATTAAATTAAAAAGACTGGAGAAATGCTATGTCGGCTCTTACAATAGCTCAATTAGAAAATATGACGTTAAAAGAGTTATATGCTCTTGCGCGTGATTATAAGATTTCATATTATAGTAAATTAACAAAAAAAGAATTAATTTTTGCTATTTTGAAATCTCGTTCTGAACAAGAAGGCTTCTTCTTTATGGAAGGTGTCCTTGAGATAGTGAATCAAGAAGGGTTTGGGTTCCTTCGACCAATTAACTATTCTCCCTCAAAAGAGGATATTTATATTTCTGCTTCACAAATTCGCCGTTTTGATTTACGTAATGGTGACAAAGTTTCGGGTAAAGTTCGTCCACCGAAAGAAAACGAACGTTATTATGGTTTACTACAAGTCGATGCAGTTAATGGAGAAGATCCAGAAATCGCAAAAGAACGTGTTCATTTTCCAGCATTAACACCGCTATACCCAGACCGTCAAATTAAGCTTGAAACTACACCTACTAAGCTATCTACTCGTATTATGGATTTAGTAGCGCCGGTAGGATTTGGTCAACGCGGTTTAATTGTAGCACCGCCAAAAGCAGGGAAAACTTCTCTATTAAAAGAAGTAGCAAATGCTATAACAACAAATTATCCTGAAGCAGAATTAATTGTTTTACTAATCGATGAACGTCCTGAAGAGGTAACGGATATTGAACGTTCTGTAAATGCGGATGTTGTAAGCTCTACTTTTGATGAGGTTCCTGAAAATCATGTAAAGGTTGCAGAGCTAGTGCTAGAACGTGCTCGTCGATTAGTTGAACATAAACGTGATGTTATTATTTTAATGGATTCGATTACACGACTAGCTCGTGCATACAATTTAGTTATTCCTCCAAGTGGTCGTACACTTTCCGGTGGTATCGATCCAGCAGCATTCCATAGACCAAAACGATTCTTTGGTTCTGCTCGTAATATAGAGGAAGGTGGAAGCTTAACGATTTTAGCGACTGCGTTAGTTGATACAGGTTCTCGAATGGACGAGGTAATTTATGAAGAATTCAAAGGAACGGGTAATTTAGAGCTTCATTTAGATCGCAATTTAGCAGAACGTCGCATCTTCCCGGCGCTAGATATTCGTCGTTCTGGTACGCGAAAAGAAGAATTGTTAATTCCTTCAGAACAGCTTGAAAAGTTATGGGCAATTCGTAAAACATTTTCAGATGCACCTGATTTTGCAGAACGCTTCCTAAAAAAATTACGTTGTACGAAAACGAACGAAGAATTTTTCGATAAATTAAATGAAGATATGAAGAAGGCTACAAAAGGAAAGGGACTAATCTAAAGTAACTTAGCTTATTCTTCAGAAAAAATCAATTTCATCTTTTTTATTGCGTTCATTTTTAAATCTTGTTATAATATTTTAGTATGTAACGTGTGCATATGTAACTGGCATATTCGGGTTATGTAAGGCGCAGTACGAATATTACTCTGTTCCAGATGGTTCAGGGCGAGAGGAGAAACGAATATGAAACAAGGAATTCATCCAGATTACAAAACTGCAACAGTAACTTGCTCTTGCGGTAACACATTTGAAACTGGTTCAGTAAAAGAAAAAATTGTTGTTGAGTTTTGCAACGAATGTCACCCATTCTATACTGGCCGTCAAAAATTCGCGTCTGCTGACGGACGTGTGGATCGTTTCAACAAAAAATACGGTCTTAAATAAGAACTTTATAAAATGCCTGCCAAGCAACTGCTGGCAGGCATTTTTTAGATATTTGAAAGTGAATAGTGAAAATGCGTAACAAGAGCAAGTGGCGGAAAAAAGTTATAAACCGTCGGAAATATCACTAGAAGTGACGGAAATATTACTTAAAGTGGCGGAAAAATCACTCATAGTGACGGAAATGTCTCCTTAAGTGGAGAAATGTTTCAATGCAATCAAACATTATTCAAAATATATCACAAGAAAAGAGGTTCGCAATTTACCATGGCGCAATTATTTTTTAAGCATGGAGCAATGAACAGTGGAAAATCTATTGAAATTCTAAAAGTTGCACATAATTATGAAGAACAAAATAAGCCAGTATTAATATTTACTTCGGGAATTGATACAAGAGATGAAGTTGGATATGTATCAAGCCGAATTGGACTTCGCCGCCAAGCAATACCTGTATTCAATGATACAAACATATTTGAATATGTAAAAAACTATCCGGAAAAACTTTACTGTGTTTTAGTGGATGAAGTGCAGTTTCTAACAAAAGAACATGTTTTACAATTAACAAAAATAGTTGATATTTTAAACATTCCCGTAATGGGCTTTGGCTTAAAAAATGATTTCCAAAACGAACTGTTTGAAGGTTCCCGTTATATGCTTATTTATGCGGACAAAATTGAAGAAATGAAAACTATTTGTTGGTTCTGTCATAAAAAGGCGACAATGAACTTACGTGTCGATGATAATAACAAGCCTGTCTACACTGGAGAACAAATTCATATTGGTGGCAATGATACATATTATCCTGTTTGCCGAAAATGCCATGTAAACCCACCATTATAGGAACATTTCAACAGAAATTCGCATAAATGTAGCGATGAGGCAACAATTTCATTATACTTATTAAATGGAATTTAAAAAACAACGAACTATTAACAATAGAGGTGAAACCAACCATGTTCGATCGATTACAGGCGGTTGAAGACCGTTACGAAAGATTAAACGAATTATTAAGCGATCCTGATATCGTTAGTGATAGTAAAAAACTTCGTGAATACTCAAAAGAACAATCAGACATTCAAGAGATGGTTGAAGTATATCGTGAATACAAAGATGTAAAACAACAACTAGCAGACACAAAAGAAATGCTAGAACTTGAAAAAGATCCTGACATGCATGAAATGGTGAAAGAAGAATTTAATGAGCTAAATGCACGTATTCCACAACTTGAAGAACGTCTTCGAATTTTACTAATTCCGAAAGATCCGAATGATGATAAAAACGTTATTATGGAGATTCGCGGAGCAGCTGGTGGAGATGAAGCGAATATCTTTGCTGGAGACCTATTCCGCATGTATTCTCGTTACGCTGAAGCACAAGGCTGGAAAATCGACATAATGGAAGCAACGCCAAATCCAGCTGGTGGATATAAAGAAGTGATCTTCATGATTAATGGCCAAGGTGCTTATTCAAAATTCAAATTTGAAAACGGAGCACACCGTGTTCAACGTGTACCGGCAACTGAATCTCAAGGTCGAATCCATACTTCAACAGCAACAGTTGCTTGTTTACCAGAAGTAGAAGAAGTAGATGTTGAAATTCATGAAAAAGATATTCGTGTTGATACATTCGCATCATCAGGTGCAGGTGGTCAGTCAGTTAATACAACAATGTCGGCTGTTCGTATGACCCATCTTCCAACAGGTGTTGTAGTATCGATGCAAGACGAACGTTCCCAAATTAAAAACCGTGAAAAAGCGTTAAAAATCTTGCGTGCACGTGTAGCAGATATGTATATGCAGGAAGCACAAAAAGAAATCGATGCAACACGTAAATCGGCTGTAGGTACTGGTGACCGTTCAGAACGTATTCGCACATATAACTATCCACAAAACCGCGTTACAGACCATCGCATTGGCTTAACCCTTCAAAAACTTGATATTATCATGGAAGGTAAGCTAGATGAAATCATCGATGCATTAATGCTGGAAGAGCAAGCTTCAAAACTTGCACGTCTGAACGATGAACAATAAAACAATTTTTGAGGCCCTTAGTTGGGCTTCTTCTTTTTTAGTAGCACATGGTCGTGACGAAAATGCTGCAAGACTTCTAATGCAACATATTCTTCAAACAAATTATTCAGGAATAATGATGCGAATGCACGATGAAATTTCACCTTTGCAATTCGAGCATTTTAAAGACTACGTTGAACAACATGTCAAAGGTCGTCCGGTTCAATACATTACTGGAGTCGAAGAATTTTACGGAAGACAATTTAAAGTAGATGAATCTGTCCTAATTCCGCGTCCTGAAACAGAAGAACTAATCGTTGGTGCGATTGAAAGAATGAATAAACTTTTTGGACAAAATGCAAAAGTAAAAATAGCTGATATTGGGACTGGTAGCGGTGCTATTGCTATTACAATGAAATGTGAATGGCCAAATGCCGAAGTAGTAGCAACTGATATTTCTAATGAAGCATTACAAACTGCAAAGAAAAATGCTGGAAACCTTAGAGCAGACATTGATTTTCGTCTAGGAGATTTGACAGAGCCGATTGCCAATGAAAAATGGGATGTTATTTTATCGAATCCACCTTATATTGCATATGATGAAGCGAAAGAAATGTCAGAGGTTGTATTGGAACATGAACCTCATACAGCACTTTTTGCAGAAGAAGATGGTCTAATACTTTATCGAAAACTAGCAAAACAGTTGCCAAATCTATTAAATAAACCAGCTTTAATTGGTGTAGAGATTGGCTATACCCAAGGAGAAGCGGTGGCGAAATTCTTTAAAACTCGCTTTCCACAAGCAAAAATTGAAATCGTTAAAGATATTAATAAAAAAAATCGTATAGTTTTTTGTGAAATACATGTATAAAAAAATCTCTTCCTGACAATTATGATGTCAGGGAGGGAATTTACTATGTTAAACGATTACGAGATTACAAGAGTTGAGAAAACAGAATATCCAATATTAAGTTTATTAAAATTAATTGCGTGTTCACTAGCAGTATTTTGTGCCATTTTGCTATTACCAAACTTTTTAAATGAAGTCTATGAAACTCGAGATAATTTAGTTGATGATTCATTAAAAATTAGAGTTGTTGCAAATAGTAATACAGCAGCAGATCAACAATTAAAAAGCGAGATTGTTGATAAATTAACACCGTATTTCACACAAATTCAAGAAAATGAACGCTCGAATGTGGATAATGCTGAAGTCTATGAGCAACTAACTACTTTTGTTGAAAAAAATTATGCACAGGCAGATGTGAAAATTAATATTGGGGATAACTTAATCCCACCAAAATTAGCAGACAATACATTTTATCCACAATATTTTTACAATTCACTTGTTTTAACAATTGGCGATGGCCGTGGGGATAACTGGTGGTGTAGCATTTTTCCAAATGTTTGCGAACGTTCAAGTGACAAGGAAGAAGCGAGCAAAGCTGATGAATCAGATGAGAAAGAAGTTAAGTTTATAGTTTGGGAATGGATTAAGAAATTATTTAGCTAAAATTTATCAACATAATATGAACAACTTATACACATATGGTATATTGTTATCCACATACTGTGTATAACAATATAAAAATGCCTTGTATCAAAGGAGTTGTAACGATGGAAACAGTTCGATTGCTTGTGGATAGCAATGGGGATAATGAAAAAAGTTATTCACAAGCTGTGGATTTATTAAATGATGGGGAAGTTGTCGCATTTCCAACTGAAACTGTATATGGTTTAGGAGCTGTTGCAACGAATGATGTGGCGGTAAAAAAAATATTTGAAGCAAAAGGTCGCCCTTCGGATAACCCATTAATCGTACATATTGGAACTATCGAAGAAATTACAAATTATATCGAAGAAATTCCTGATAACGCTAATAAGCTCATGAATGCCTTTTGGCCAGGGCCTTTAACGATCATTATGAAGGCAAAGAAGGATGTCCTTGCACGAAGCGTAACAGCAGGTTTAACAACGGTTGGAATGCGTATGCCGGATCATAAAGTGGCATTAGAATTGTTAAGAAAATTGAAAAAACCAGTAGCCGCGCCTAGTGCAAATCGCAGTGGAAAACCAAGTCCTACAAAAGCGAGTCATGTAGAAGAAGATCTTTACGGACGTATACCGCTTATATTGGATGGTGGGAGTACTGGAATTGGTCTGGAATCAACTGTACTCGATGTAACGGTAAATCCACCAGTTATTTTACGTCCAGGTGGGGTTACGAAAGAAATGCTAGAAGAGGTAATTGGACAAGTTATTCAGCCGAATCAAGAACAGCAAAAACTTGATTCAACACCAAAAGCGCCTGGTATGAAATATACACATTACGCCCCAAATTCGCCTGTCTTTTTAATTGAGAGTAATAAAGAATATGTTCAAAATGCTATTTTGCAATTAAAAAATGAAGGCAATAAAGTTGCATTACTAGCACCAGCTACATTTAAAAACTTAAAAGTTGACTATTTCTTCCAAAATGGTGAGGAAGGGGATCAACTTTACGATGCTTTAAGATCATGTGATAAAACAGATGCAACGATTATTTTGGCTACAGCAACAACTGCTGAAGGAGTCGGTGCTGCCATTATGAATCGATTAGAAAAAGCAGCTGGAGGTAAGTGGTTTCATTCTGAACGGGGTTAAAAAACAGTAATATGAAAAAAGGTACAATTCAAATTCTCTACGAATTGAATTGTACCTTTTTAATGTATCAATATCTAAATTAACAGAATTTTGTATAACTTTAAGAGGCCATTAGACAGATTACTTCACCTTTAATAATGAATGAAGCTGCATTTCTTATAATTTTCCAGAAGCAATGCAATTTTTCCCAAGCCTTTTCGCTTCATAAAGAGCCTTATCACAGCTAACGTATAAATTTTCCATTTTTGTATGCTTATCAGGTATTAGATTTATAATACCAATACTAATAAAGTATTTTTCCGGTATTCCAGCAAGTTCTTCTTCATTAATTAAATTCTTCATTTTTCTAATTTTTTTACCGATTCCTTTTCATCTAATCCAGTAAAAAGAATAGCGAACTCATCCCCACCATATCTTCCAAAAAGGTCTTGCGGATCTAGTAATTGATGCTGTGAAAGGTCTTGTAAAATTCGATCTCCAGCATCATGTCCATAATTATCATTAAATTTTTTAAAATTATCGACATCAAAAAGTATAAATGAATTAAGCTTTTTTTCCTTGGAACATTGAGCTATCACTTGTTTTGTTCTGGATACAAAAGTTCGGCGATTTAAAGCTTGGGTAAGGTCATCATAATATGCCATATGCATAAGTTCTGCATCAGCTTTTTCCTTCAACAGAAGAATGAAACCTGTATTCCCAAGAATCATTACTAGATATACGCTTAAAAATGAAATGGTTTGGAACAATCCATCTGATATTCAGAATCGAGTGCTACAGTACCTCTTATAAATAATGAAAGAGCAACTATACAATAAAGAAATCCCATTAATTTCATTAGTAATGTAGAGTTTTTTTCACGCAGTAATCGATAGGCAGGAAGAATAGCTAAAATGGCTGAACCATATGATGTACAGAAAATCCGAATATGTTCAAAGTTATAAAAAAGGATAATTAAATGGAAACTTACTAGAAAAGCAAGTATTAGTCTAGTATAGACTTTTTTATAGTTTTTTGAAAGCCCCCAACAAATTTATATATAACATAAGATTCAATGGCTTCTCCGATAAAAAGTAAAGAATTCGCAATAGAAATAGTGAATATATCTGAAATCCCACCTCGCAGTATTAGTAACAACCAAGCGAGGGCCTGGACACATTTTGCTATGAAAAAAGTATTTATAATATCGTCTTTTGAATGACTACGCCAATAGGAGCTAATTAAAACTACTGTAAATAAATGTCCAACTACTAAAGTGTTATGATTGTTTTCATATCTAGTAATAAATCCATTTTCTCACCGCTCCTGGGTATAGTTCCTATGAACATAGTAAATTAATATAAAATTGTACGTTTATACCCATTTTACAACTACTACAAAAGATTTGTTCAGTATCTTTTACTTGTACGACCGCATACTTTAGTTACTCCTTTAATTGATTTTCCATGGAAGAAAGGTGGTGTTTTTGTAAAAAAATACTTTTTATGTAAATAAGGTAAAGGATTATATTGAAAGGGGACGAGGCATAAGATAGTACAAAACTTTTAATGGGAAAGAGGACTTTTTTGGAGGAAATACTTACGGGATTAATTGTCGCTTTGGATGTAGTTGCCCTATACTTACTGCTACCAGATGTAAAAAGACGGTTTTTACTATCCTTATATACAGGCATTTTACATATGCTTTTTCCGATAATTGGTTTTACATTAGGAAGATGGATGATGCATATTCTATTACAATGGTCCACGTTGATATCAAGCATACTATTATTTTTTATTGGACTTCAATTAATTTTATCGACAAGAAATCGTCAAACTATCGCAATTCCAATCTCGATTTTAGCAATAACAGCTAGTTTAGATACCTTTTCAGTTAGCATTTCTTTTGGTATGCTTAACTTACAAAAATATTTATTTATACTGAGTGCAGGACTATGTACTTTTGTCTTATCATACATATCCTTGCAAATTGCAAGAAGTCGCTTCACATTAAAAGGTGATGCTTTAAAATGGCTAGCAGGAGTTTCGTTAATCGTAATTAGTATCCATACTTTTGTCGACAGTATTTATCATTATTAAGAGAAAGAGTGACAACATGAATATTTATTTTGTATGTACTGGGAATACGTGTAGAAGTCCTATGGCAGAGGCGATTTTAAAAAGTAAAAACATTGAAGGCGTTGAAGTGAAATCTGCAGGTATTTATGCATTAGAAGGAGGGGAAATTTCCGAAAATGCAAGCGCAGTTCTAGAGCAAAATCACATACCATTCGAACATGTTACGGCTCAAGTAAAACAAGAGGATATCGAATGGGCTGATTTAATTTTAACTATGACATTAGCACATAAAATTATGATCCTGCATACATTCCCAGGCGGACAAAACAAAACATTTACACTAAAAGAATACGTAGCGCCTTATAGTTCAAAAGATGTTTCAGATCCTTTTGGTGGAGACATATACACATATAGACAAACTTTTCTAGAATTAAAAAAACTTATTGACGAATTACAATTAAAAATTACTGGAGGTCGCACAGATAATGAAAAGTAAAAACACTTTTAGCTTGCGCAGGAAACTAGTTTTGTTTGTTGGGATTTTAGCCCTAATTACGTATTCCACAAGTTTTGTATTTATCCATTTTCTACATGAGGCATTCTTCTCTAGTCTAATAGAAAATCAAATTATATTTGAAATTATTACATATGTATTAGGTATTACTTGGTCTTGTATTTTAGCAGCAATTTGTAGTGTTGTTTTAGTTAAACCGTTGCAACAACTTGAGAAGACAGCTGCCCGTGTAGCAGAAGGTAAAATTGGACAAGATGTAGAAATGCCTAGAACAAATGATGAAATTCGCTCTGTTGCAGAAGCATTTCAATTAATGCTAACGAACTTAAGACAAATGGTTGAAAGTATAGAAGGAAATTTCCAAAAAACGAATAATACGATTATTGAATTGTCTGAACAAACTTCTTCAGCCTCTAGAAAAGCAGAAGGAATTGCAAGCACTGTTAGTCAAATTTCTGAAGGGGCAGAAGCTTCAGCAGTTGCTGTTCAAGATACAGTAGAAGCAATTGAAGATGTTCGTATACTAGCTTCAGAAGTAAACTCTCGTGCGTTAAACTCTGCAACTCAATCTCGTCAAATTATACAAAATTTAAAAACAACTACAGATTCGATTCAAGGTTTAGTTAATAGTATTCAACAAATTGCTAAGGGCAATGAAAAAGCATTAGACAACATTCATCAGCTAGAAAAAAATGCTGAACAGATTGAACGCATTATTAGTTTAGTAGGCGATATAGCAGCACAAACGAATTTACTAGCTTTAAATGCTTCGATTGAGGCTGCGCGTGCTGGTGAACATGGAAAAGGGTTTGCAGTCGTAGCAGAAGAGGTTCGTAGTTTAGCAGATGAAAGTGCAAAAGCTGTTCAAGGCATTACTGCACTAATTCAAACAATGCAGGAAAATGTTAATATCGTTGTAAAACAAATGAACGAGCAAGTTTCCTTTGCGGTAAAAGAATCATCAAAAGTATCTGAGACAACAGCAACGGTTGAAGGGATGGCTTCAAGTGTACGCGAAATGGCAGATGCTGTAGTAGACATTTCACAGTTAGTTGAAAAACAAATGGTTAATATCGAAACAACAGCTCGCCAATCTCAAGAAGTAGCAGCGATTGCACAAGAAACTTCTGCAGGTGCACAAGAAGTTCGAGGCTCAACAGAAGAACAAGCATATGCAATCGAAGAAGTTGAAAGACTATCACAAGACTTAAAACGTCAATCTGAGCAACTATACAAAATGATCCAACAATTCGACCGCTCCAACTAACCTAAGTCACGAAGTCTAAAAATAGACTCTCGTGACTTTTTTTGCGCACTTTTTAGTATGTACCAGGTACGCACACAATTCCGAATATTCGAAATTGTGTGCGTACCTGGTACCTGAAAAATTCAGAATTGTTTTTGTACCTGGTACACAACACGAATTATTTTCGATAGCTAGTCCTGTTTTTTGACTAGAAAGTGAACGATGAATAGTTTGTAAGTGAAAACATTCGTATTTTGCTAAAAAGATTCTATAATTCTTTGTAAAATACATGTTATTATTTAGCGATAAGTGGTACACTGTTGATGAAACAAGTGTGTAGGAGGTAACATAGTGAAAATCGCAATTTCTTCAGACCATGGTGGTAATAACCTACGTAAGGAAATTATGTCACTATTAGATGAGCTGAATATTAGCTATGAAGATTTTGGTCCACAATCTTCTGATTCTGTTGATTATCCTGATTATGCTAAACCGGTAGCAGATGGTGTTGCAAGCGGGGAATTTGATCGTGGAATCTTAATTTGCGGAACAGGTATCGGAATGTCCATTGCTGCAAATAAAGTAAAAGGCATTCGTTGTGCTTTAGTTCATGACGTATTTAGCGCAAAAGCAACTCGCTGTCATAATGATTCAAACATTTTAGCAATGGGTGAACGCGTTATTGGACCAGGGCTTGCGGGTGAAATCGTAAAAGCATGGTTAAATACTGATTTCGAAGGTGGTCGTCACACTCGACGCATCGACAAAATTTCTGAGCTTGAAGGGTAGTGTCAGCAATGACTTCGTTACAGCACATACAACATCAATTGTCACAATTGCTTAATGAACTAGAACAACAAGTGCAATTCCAACCAAAGCAATTATTTGTCATTGGCTGTTCAACTTCTGAAATTGCTGGGTCCAAAATTGGAACTGCTGGAGCAATGGAAGTAGCAGAAACACTTTACGGTGAATTTATACGTTTTGCCAAAAAACATAACATTTACTTAGTTTTTCAAGGCTGTGAACATATTAACCGCGCATTAACGCTGGAATATGAAGCAGCAGAAAAATATTCATTAGAACCAGTGACTGTTATTCCTGTAAAACATGCTGGAGGCTCAATGTCTGCTTACGCTTATACGCAAATGGAAAATCCAGTAGTTGTAGAGCGAGTTCGTGCCCATGGAGGAATTGACATTGGTCAAACCTTGATTGGTATGCATTTAAAGGAAGTCGCCATTCCAGTACGCACTTCGATTCGCCAAGTTGGTGAGGCAGTTGTCACAGTTGCAACAACACGACCTAAGCTTATTGGTGGCGCACGTGCAATATATGTAAGACCAAGTGAAAAAGAAAATTTATCATAAAAATTCAGAGAAGTTTGATAAAATTCCATTGCGGATTTTTAGGGTGTTTAGCACAAGTACCTAGCCTCAATAGTTCCTTAAAGTTGAAAAAAGCTTATCAAATGAGTATACAGTTCAAGAGGCTTACATTAAGTGAACGATGTTTAACTGTCATTAAGAGCGCTAAAAGGTATAGAGGGATTATTTAGGAGCTTGCGCTTTTCAAATAAATAAAAACAAACAAATGAATGATTAGGGGGATTTTTTAAAATGGCATATGAAAAACTAGCATCACAAGATAAAGCGGTACTAGAAGGAATTTTAGAAGAAAAAAAGCGTCAACAAGCAAACATCGAATTAATTGCATCTGAAAATATTGTTTCTGAAGCAGTAATGGAAGCACAAGGTTCAGTATTAACAAATAAATATGCTGAAGGGTATCCAGGTAAACGTTATTATGGTGGTTGTGAACATGTTGACGTGGTAGAAGATATTGCACGCGATCGAGTGAAAGAAATTTTCGGTGCAGAATATGCTAATGTTCAGCCACACTCAGGTGCACAAGCAAACATGGCTGTATACTTTACAGTGCTTGAGCCAGGCGACACAGTTCTAGGTATGAACCTTTCTCATGGTGGTCACTTAACACACGGTTCACCTGTTAACTTCTCGGGAATTCAATATAAATTCGTTGAGTATGGTGTAACGAAAGATACAAACGTAATCGATTATGAAGACGTACGTGCGAAAGCATTAGAACATAAACCAAAATTAATCGTAGCTGGTGCTTCTGCATACCCACGTGAAATTGACTTTAAAAAATTCCGTGAAATCGCTGATGAAGTTGGTGCTTACTTTATGGTTGATATGGCACATATCGCTGGACTTGTGGCTGCTGGTGAACATCCTTCTCCAGTTCCATATGCACATTTTGTAACTTCAACTACTCATAAAACATTACGTGGGCCTCGTGGCGGTTTAATCTTAACTTCAGAAGAATGGGGCAAAAAGATCGATAAATCTGTATTCCCTGGAATTCAAGGTGGTCCATTAATGCACGTGATTGCTGCAAAAGCAGTTGCATTTGGTGAAGCTTTACAACCAGAATTCAAACAATATGCAAAACAAATTAAAGCAAACGCGAAAGTTTTAGCTGAAACTTTAATTTCTGAAGGCTTAGAGTTAGTTTCGGGCGGTACAGATAACCACCTATTATTAGTAAACGTAAAATCTGTTGGTTTAACAGGTAAAGTAGCTGAGCATTTACTTGATGAAGTAGGCATCACTGCTAACAAAAACACGATTCCTTATGATGAAGAAAAACCATTCGTTACTTCTGGTGTTCGTCTTGGTACTGCTGCAGTAACAAGCCGTGGTTTTAAAGAAGAAGACTTAAAAGAAGTAGGTTTAATCATCGCAAAACTTCTTAAAAATCCAGAAGATGAAGCAGTTAAAAAAGAAGCTGCTGATCGTGTAAAAGTTTTAACAGATAAATACCCTATCTACGAAGAATTAGTAACAAATATTTAATTTAGTATCAAATCCTCATCCAATTTTACCGGGTGAGGGTTTTTTCATCTTCGAATGTACGATCACAAGTTTGTGATAAAATACAAATTAACTTTAAGAAACTTCTATTAATACATTCGACATAATGTTTTATGTTATGACTTTTTTTGATATACTAGGCTAGATAAAGTGAAACTTCATTTAGTTGGAGTAATACGCACTAAATGGTAGACACGATAAGATATAGTTAGGAGCGAACCACATTGAGCAAAGTATATGTATTTGACCACCCATTAATTCAGCATAAGCTAACGTATATTCGTGATAAAAACACAGGAACAAAAGAATTTCGTGAACTTGTTGATGAAGTAGCAACATTAATGGCATTTGAAATTACTCGTGATATGCCGGTAGAGGAAATCGAAATCGAAACGCCTGTGACAACAGCAAAAACAAAAGTACTTTCAGGTAAGAAAATTGCAATAGTTCCAATTTTACGCGCGGGTATTGGAATGGTAGATGGTGTTTTAAAACTAATTCCAGCTGCAAAAGTTGGCCATATTGGATTATACCGTGATCCAGAAACACTTAAACCAGTCGAATATTATGCAAAACTTCCTGCAGATGTTGAGGAACGTGACTTTATCATTGTTGACCCAATGCTTGCAACAGGTGGTTCAGCTGTAGAAGCAATTAATTCATTAAAAACGCGCGGAGCTAAAAACATTAAGTTTATGTGTTTAATTGCCGCTCCAGAAGGGGTTAAAGCAATTCAAGATGAGCATCCTGATGTAGATATTTATATTGCAGCCCTTGATGAAAAATTAAACGACCATGGCTATATCGTTCCAGGCTTAGGCGATGCAGGGGATCGTTTATTCGGAACAAAATAATTAGTTGGCGGGAATTTTCATGAATTTGTCGGGAATAAAGCTAACGTTGTCGGGATTATCATAAATTTTGTCGGGAATAAACCCAAACTTGTCGGGATTACTCAAAGCTGTGAGGATCCTGATAGTTCAAAAAGCTAACTACCAAATCAATAATATCAACTTAAAATTGCGTCCTTCTTCAAAGAAGGGCGCTTCAATCTTATTTTAAATAAAACAGGTTATTCAAATACATATTGAAAAACCTAATTAATAAAGGACGGTGCAAAACATTGAGTAGAAAGTGGAAAGTAATGACCATATTTGGAACGAGACCCGAAGCAATCAAAATGGCTCCCCTCGTATTAGAACTACAAAAACATCCAGACAAAATCGAATCAATCGTAACTGTAACGGCCCAACATCGCCAAATGCTAGACCAAGTACTAGAAACATTTAATATCCAACCAGATTACGATTTAAATATTATGAAAGACCGTCAAACATTAATTGATGTAACGACAAATGCCCTTCATGGTCTAGATGGTGTAATGAAAGATGCAAAACCTGATATCGTATTAGTCCATGGGGATACTACAACTACTTTTGTTGGAAGTCTAGCAGCATTTTACAATCAAATTGCTATTGGACATGTTGAAGCAGGACTTCGCACTGGCAACAAATATTCTCCATATCCTGAAGAAATGAATAGACAATTAACAGGTGTAATGGCAGATTTACATTTTGCTCCAACTGAAAACTCGAAAGAAAACTTGATAAAAGAAAATAAAAATGAGCAAGCAATCTACGTTACAGGAAATACAGCAATCGATGCATTAAAAACAACTGTTCGTGAAAACTATCATCATCCTGTTTTAGAAAAAATCGGCGACGATCGAATGATTTTATTAACTGCACATCGTAGAGAAAATCTAGGACAACCAATGCGAAATATGTTCCGTGCGATTAAACGTCTGCTAGCTGAACATGATGACGTACAAGTAATCTATCCTGTGCATTTAAACCCTGCTGTTCGAGAAGTAGCCGACGAAATTCTTGGAAATGATCCGCGCATTCACTTAATTGAACCGTTAGAAGTATTTGACTTCCATAACTTTGCGGCTCGTTCTTACATGATTTTAACTGATTCTGGCGGTATACAAGAAGAAGCGCCTTCACTTGGGAAGCCAGTACTTGTGTTACGTGATACAACAGAACGTCCTGAAGGGATTGCAGCAGGTACATTAAAACTAGCAGGTACTGAAGAAGAAACAATCTACTATCTTGCAAAAGAGCTATTAGAAGATGCAACTGCATATGAAAAAATGGCTCATGCCTCAAATCCGTACGGTGATGGTGAAGCATCTCGTCGAATTGTAGAAGCTCTGATTAGTTTCTTGGAAAAAAGTGAATAATATGTGAAGTCGATTTTTTAGAAAAAAACTTCAAAAAAAACTTAAAAATTCGGGATTTCGAAAATGTAGTTACTAATCTGTAAAATATGTCCCATTTAATTATTTCAAAACTACCACACAAATTTGTCAACAATTTGACAATATTTCATCAGTTGTGAAGTTTTTCACCTGAACTGATTGACATCAATTTACCCCTATTGTATGCTTACAAAGGGTAAGAATGATAAGGGTTTCGAGTCTACATTTGACCCCGAAACGCTTGTTATATCAAGTTTCTACTAGATTGACAGTTGAAACTAAATAATTGTCAATTTGCAACGTTCTCAGGCGTCTGAATACTAAATGTTTACAGTGGTGAAAATACTGGAAAGTCATAAATTCTTATACAAAAAAGAGTTTTTTACTATTTTTTCTTTTTTCGACAATTATTGAAACCGCTTGTAACGTTTGCTACGCTTGATTCCTATAAGTAGGACGATTGAACATTTTACTCGAAAAAGATTTGGGAGATAATTTACCAATGCTAGATTTGCATCACATTTATGCTATGCAGAAGAAAGCGTTATTTTTTTTGCTTGCTCTTTGTGCATTAGGATGGGTTTTTACTTCATACTCTACAGTTTTTGCTGGAATAGCTGTTGGTGCTTGCTTTGGTACTTATAACTTTTGGATTCTTGTTCGAAGAATGGACAAGTTTGATCGTTCCATAAGTGAGGGAAGAAAAGTAGTATCACTAGGTTCGGCTTTGCGCTTTGGATCAGGTATTGCAGCAGTCGCTATCGCCATTACGTTGCCACAATATTTCCACACAATTAGCACAGTGATAGGGCTAATGATTCCATACGTATTCCTTATAATAGGAACAATCGTATATCTCGTTAGAAACAATGAAGGTAACAAATGAAAGTGAGGTGAATGCAATAATGAATCATGGAGCTCCGTTGCTAACGATAGGATTCTTAACTTTCAACTTATCAACAGTTCTTATGCTAGTAATTACAGCAATCATTGTGTTTTTAATCGCATTTATTGCAACACGCAATTTAAAGCTAAAACCAACTGGCATGCAAAACTTTATGGAATGGGTTATGGATTTCGTAAAAGGAATCATCCAAAGCAACATGGACTGGAAAACAGGTGGTCGATTCCACATTTTAGGGATTACCTTAATTATGTTTATCGCCGTTGCGAACTTGCTCGGTTTACCATTCTCAGGGATTGTAATCCATCACGAGTTATGGTGGAAATCACCTACAGCTGATCCAACTGTTACTTTGACATTAGCAGCAATGGTAATGGTATTAGCTACTTATTATGGTATTAAACTACGTGGTGCTAAGCATTACTTCGGTACATTCTTCCAACCAATGTCATTCATGTTTCCATTAAAAATCGTAGAGGAGTTTGCCAACACATTAACGTTAGGTCTACGTCTTTACGGGAACATTTATGCAGGTGAAATTTTATTAGGCTTACTTGCAGCTCTTGCAGGTTCAGGCTTCCTAGGCTTCTTGGGTGGTATTATCCCAATGATGGCATGGCAAGGATTCTCAATCTTCGTTGGCTTTATCCAAGCCTTTATCTTCACAATGTTAACAATGGTTTACTTGTCTCACAAAGTGAGTGAGGACCATTAATATAAAGCCTTTAGTGTATTACATTAGATGCTTAAAAAATAAAAATATTAAACAATTCCAAGGAGGAAATTTTCAATGGGTTTATTAGCAGCAGCAATCGCAATCGGTTTAGGTGCACTTGGTGCAGGTATTGGTAACGGTCTTATCGTATCACGTACAGTAGAAGGTATCGCTCGTCAACCAGAAGCGCGTGGCGTTCTTCAAACTACTATGTTCATCGGGGTAGCATTAGTTGAGGCCCTTCCGATCATCGCAGTAGTAGTAGCATTCATCGTAATGAACCGATAATTATCAAATAGATGTGGCGAAGAATTTTCCACAAGAAGAAGCTTCGCCATTCCTTTTGTATAAGTATTGGTAACAATTATTAAAGCGTTTTTTAAACTTGACAGTTAAAGAAGTACATTATAGATAAAGAAAGCTTTTGCATAATCGCAACAAGCTAGATTATTCTTGAAAGCTCTTGAAGGGAGTGAAACAATCGTGAATTTTGATTACCTAATTCTAGGTGCTGCTGAAGAGCAACTATTCAACAGTGGAGATGTTCTTGCAACTCTTGTTGTATTCATTATTTTAATGATCCTTTTAAAGAAATTTGCTTGGGGTCCATTAATGGGCGTTATGCAACAACGTGAAGAATTAGTTGCTAGCGAAATCGAAGCAGCTGAAAACGCTCGCAAAGAATCAGCGAAATTACTAGAAGAACAAAAAAGCCTTTTAAAAGAAGCACGTACAGAAGCACAAACAATTATTGAAAGTGCTAAAAAACAAGGCGAAGCTCAACGTGATGAAATTATCACTGCGGCTCGTACAGAAGCAAATCGCTTAAAAGAATCTGCTGTTCGTGAAATCGAAACAGAGAAAGAAAAAGCTATCGCTGCAGTTCGTGAAGAAGTCGTTTCACTATCAGTTCTTGCTGCATCTAAAGTTCTTGGAAAAGAAATTTCTGAAGAGGACAATAGCGCATTAATTAAAGAAACGATTGCGAAGGCAGGCGAAGCGAAATGAGTAAGTCTACTGTAGCTAAGCGTTATGCTGACGCATTGTTTCAATTAGCTCAAGAGAAAAATGTTGTTGCAGAAGTCAACAATGATCTTGAAGAGTTAGTAAAAGTAATTGAAACTACACCTGAGTTACTTTCATTACTTTCTTCTCCAAAGTTCTCAATTGAACGTAAAAAGCAAATCGTAGCTGAAGTTTTTG
This sequence comes from Bacillota bacterium, assembly GCA_023405135.1. Classification (GTDB taxonomy): domain Bacteria; phylum Bacillota; class Bacilli; order Bacillales_A; family Planococcaceae; genus Ureibacillus. The sequence goes on from JAEXYZ010000108.1 coordinate 86,991, forward strand.
CTGAAGCAAATCCAATGGTAGTTAACACTCTTGAACTTCTTATTGATAAGAAGCGTGTGAACGAAGTTGGTAACTTAGCAGAAGAATTTAAAGTACTGGCTGCACAAGCACAAGGTTTTGCAGATAGTACAGTTTTCTCTACTCGTGAACTTACTGAAAGTGAAAAAGAAGAAATTTCTTCTGTTTTCGGTAAATTAGTTGGTAAAGAAAAATTAAGTATTACAAATGTAATCGACCCATCTCTACTTGGTGGCGTTCGAGTTCAAATCGGTAACTACATTTTTGATAACACTGTAGCTAACAAGCTAGAGGGTCTAAAACGTACGTTAGTTGGTTAAATAAATAGAAATGTGAGAGGTGACATTCATGGGCATCAAAGCTGAAGAAATCAGCGTGCTGATAAAAAAGCAGATTGAAAACTACCAATCTGAATTAGAAGTAAGCGAAGTTGGTACTGTAATCACAGTTGGTGACGGTATCGCTCGTGCTCATGGCCTCGACAATGTCATGGCTGGAGAATTATTAGAGTTCTCAAACGGTGTTATGGGTATGGCACAAAACCTAGAAGAAGGTAACGTTGGTATCATTATTTTAGGACCATACTTAGACATTAAAGAAGGCGATGAAGTACGTCGAACTGGCCGTATTATGGAAGTACCAGTTGGTGAAGAACTAATTGGTCGCGTTGTAAACCCACTAGGTCAACCGGTGGATGGACAAGGCCCAATCAACACTACTAAATCTCGTCCAATCGAAAGTCCAGCTTTCGGTGTAATGGCTCGTAAATCAGTTCATGAACCATTACAAACAGGTATTAAAGCGATTGACGCTCTTGTACCAATCGGTCGTGGTCAACGTGAGTTAATCATCGGAGACCGTCAAGTTGGTAAAACTTCGATTGCTATCGATACAATCCTTAACCAAGCTGACCAAGACATGATCTGTATCTATGTTGCGATTGGTCAAAAAGAATCTACAGTACGTGGCGTAGTTGAAACACTTCGTAAACACGGTGCATTAGATTACTCAATCGTTGTAACTGCATCTGCATCTCAACCAGCTCCATTACTATACTTAGCTCCTTATGCTGGTGTATCTATGGCTGAAGAGTTCATGTTACAAGGTAAACACGTATTAATCGTATATGATGATTTATCAAAACAAGCTGCAGCTTACCGTGAACTTTCATTATTATTACGTCGTCCTCCAGGTCGTGAAGCTTACCCTGGTGACGTATTCTACTTACACAGCCGTCTATTAGAACGTGCTGCAAAATTAAACGAAACATATAAAAATGGTTCGATTACAGCTCTTCCATTCGTTGAGACTCAAGCTGGGGATATCTCTGCATACATCCCAACAAACGTTATCTCAATCACAGATGGACAAATTTTCTTACAATCTAACTTATTCCACTCAGGTGTACGTCCAGCGATCAACGCCGGTCTTTCTGTATCACGTGTAGGTGGTTCTGCGCAAATTAAAGCGATGAAAAAAGTTGCTGGTACACTTCGTCTTGACTTAGCTGCTTACCGTGAACTTGAATCATTCGCACAATTTGGTTCAGATTTAGATAAAGCAACTCTTGCTAAGTTAGAGCGTGGTAAACGTACGGTTGAAGTTCTTAAACAAGACCTTAACAAACCAATTAAAGTTGAAAAACAAGTTACAATTCTTTACGCTTTAACTCGTGGTTTCCTAGATGATATTCCTGTTCAAGATATCACTCGTTTCGAAGCTGAATTATACAGCTGGTTAGATGTAAACCACACAAACGTTTTAGATCATATTCGCACTACAAAAGAACTTCCATCTGATGAAGAAATGGCAGCAGCTCTTAACGAATTCAAAAAGACTTTTGTTAAATCAGAGTAAGTTCCAACTTAACAATGTGTTTTGTGATTAAAAACGAAAAGGTGGTGAAATACCAGTGGCAAACTTACGTGAAATAAAAAGCCGTATTACTTCAACGAAGAAAACGAGTCAAATGACGAAAGCCATGCAAATGGTTTCTGCTTCTAAAAGTAAACGTGCAGAGCAAAATGCAAAATCTTATGTTCCTTACATGGAAAAGGTACAAGACGTTGTTGCTGCAATCGCTTCAGGTACATCTGACGCGTCGCATCCAATGTTAGTTTCTCGTCCAGTTAAGAAAACTGCTTATCTTGTAATTGGTTCTGACCGTGGTCTTGCAGGTGCTTATAACTCAAGTATCTTACGTCAATTAACACGTACTTTAAACGAACGTCATAACTCAAAAGATGAGTATGTGATTTTTGCAGTTGGTCGTGTTGCTCGTGATTATTTTGTAAAACGTGGTTACAACGTATTAGATAGTATTGTTGGTTTACCTGACCAACCTTCATTCTCTGACGTTAAACAAATCGCTCGTAAAGCTGTTGGTATGTTCGCTGATGGTACATATGATGAACTTTATATGTACTATAACCACTTTGTCAGTGTTATTTCACAAGAAGTTACTGAGAAAAAGGTATTACCAATTACTGATTTAGCTCCAGCTGGCGAAGGCGCATCTGCTTCATATGAATTCGAACCTTCAGGGGATGCAATTCTAGAAGTATTACTTCCACAGTACGCTGAAAGCTTAATTTATGGTGCTTTATTAGATGGTAAAGCTAGTGAACATGCTGCTCGTATGACAGCGATGAAAACAGCAACTGATAATGCTAACGATCTTGTTAGAGAATTATCACTTGTATATAACCGTGCACGTCAAGCGGCGATTACACAAGAAATTACAGAAATCGTTGGTGGAGCTGCAGCCTTAGAATAGGCTGTGCTTCCCAACGTCGTTTATAAAGGAAAAGTGTAGAACATTGTTATAACAATAGCAAAAGTTCGAAGCTAGACAGGAAGAAAGCTTTATTATTGATTGCTCATAAACATCGAAATGAATAAAGCTCGACACCAAACTGTATAGGAGGGTACACAGGAATGAACATAGGACACGTTATTCAAGTAATGGGTCCGGTTGTTGACGTTAAATTCAGCAACGGCCAATTACCAGCAATCTATAACGCTTTAACTGTTAAGATTGAACGTCCAAATGAAGAACCAGTTACTTTAACGTTAGAAGTAGCTCTTCACTTAGGTGACGATTCTGTCCGCACAATTGCCATGTCTTCTACTGACGGCTTACAACGTGGTGCAGAAGTTACAGACTTAGGAAAACCAATCTCTGTACCAGTTGGTGATGTAACTTTAGGACGTGTATTCAACGTACTAGGTGAAGTTATCGACTTAGGAGAAGAAATCCCAGCAGAAGCTCGTCGTGATTCAATTCACCGCGAAGCTCCAAAATTTGATGAATTAACTACAGAAGTACAAATCCTAGAAACAGGTATTAAAGTAGTAGACTTATTAGCTCCTTATATTAAGGGGGGGAAAGTAGGTTTATTCGGTGGTGCCGGTGTAGGTAAAACTGTATTAATCCAAGAATTAATTAACAACATCGCTCAAGGTCACGGTGGTATCTCTGTATTCGCGGGTGTAGGTGAACGTACTCGTGAAGGTAATGACTTATTCCACGAAATGAGTGACTCTGGCGTTATTGGTAAAACATCAATGGTATTCGGTCAAATGAACGAGCCACCTGGAGCACGTATGCGCGTTGCTTTAACTGGTCTTACAATGGCTGAATATTTCCGTGATGAACAAGGTCAAGACGTACTTTTATTCATCGACAACATCTTCCGTTTCACACAAGCAGGTTCTGAAGTTTCTGCCCTATTAGGTCGTATGCCTTCTGCGGTAGGTTACCAACCAACACTTGCTACTGAAATGGGTAACTTACAAGAACGTATCACATCAACAAATAAAGGTTCTGTTACATCGATTCAAGCGATTTATGTACCTGCCGATGACTATACTGACCCAGCGCCAGCTACAACTTTCGCTCACTTAGATGCTACAACTAACTTAGAGCGTAAATTATCTGAGATGGGTATTTACCCAGCGGTGGATCCATTAGCATCTACTTCACGTGCATTATCACCTGAAATCGTTGGTGAAGAACACTATGCCGTTGCTCGTGGCGTTCAAATGACGTTACAACGTTATAACGAATTACAAGATATTATCGCCATCTTAGGTATGGACGAATTATCTGATGAAGATAAGCAAACAGTTGAACGTGCTCGTCGTATTCAATTCTTCTTATCTCAAAACTTCCATGTTGCGGAACAATTCACTGGTCAACCAGGTTCTTTTGTACACGTAAAAGATACTGTTCGTTCATTCAAGGAAATCCTTGAAGGTAAATACGATCACTTACCAGAAGATGCTTTCCGTTTAGTTGGTAGCATTGAAGAGGTAGTAGAAAAAGCGAAAAGCATGGGCGTAGAGGTATAACACTAGGGACGAGGAGGAAAAAATATGAAGACAGTTCAAGTCAACATTGTCACTCCCGACGGCCCAGTATACGATTCAGAAGTCGCAATGGTTATCGCTAAAACAGTTTCTGGTGAAATTGGGGTTCTTCCAGGACATATTCCTTTAGTTGCCCCACTTGCAATTGGTGCTGTTACACTAAAAAAAGAAGACGGCTCACAAGAAGTTGTAGCTGTTAGTGGTGGTTTCATTGAAGTACGTCCTGAACAAATTTCGATATTAGCTCCTTCTGCTGAATTAGCAGCTAATATTGATGTTGCTCGTGCAAAAGAAGCAATGGCACGTGCAGAAGAACGTCTTCAAAAGAAACAAGATGACATCGATTTCAAACGCGCTGAGCTAGCTTTAAAACGTGCGATTAATCGTATCAGCGTTCATGAGGGTAATCTTTAATTTTTCAAATGAAGCGGACAGGACAACTGTCCGCTTTTACTTATTCAAGGAGGAATGTTGAATGGAATTGTATCAAACTATTGGTATAAAAGCTGTCTTAGGGATTTTTTCTCATCTATTCTTTATTGCAATTACATTTTATGCATTACAAGCATTTCGTTTAGATCAACTATTTAAAAAGGGGAAAACGATTCAAATCCAATTAATCTATATTTTACTAAGCATAGCTATAGGCACTAGTGTGTCAAACTTTGTATTAGACTTTTCAAAATGGTCACAACAATTACCTTATCTTTTTTCTTGAGAGAACGAATTTTTTCTCGTTCATTCACAAATATTATATGTTATGTAAGGGGAATGACGCGTTCGTTTGTCGTTACATAACATATAATTGTCTATTTCCTGGGTAATATTGTTGAAATTTGAAAGTATTATAAGAAGTAACTTACCGACTAAATATTTCTTTTTTTACTTCATATGAAATTCACCAATATGTTGAATGTAGCGTAATATAAAGTTGTAGATAAAAATACAATTTTACAGTAAAATAGTGATTTGGATGCTTGTTTAACCAGAACAAAAGCAGTAACATTATGATAGTCTGTGTGTGTATAAGATTAAACCTTTTGATAAGGTTTAACAGTTTTGGACAATTGAATTCGGAGGGACGAATTGTGGAGAAAATAATTGTTACGGGAGGCCAAAAATTACGAGGAGTCGTAAAAGTAGAAGGAGCCAAAAATGCCGTACTACCAATTCTAGCAGCATCATTACTAGCTTCTAAGAATATTAATATTATAAAAGACGTTCCGAATTTAGCGGATGTTCATACAATAAATGAAGTACTAAAAAGTTTAAATGCTGATGTAATGTACAACGAAGAAAAAAATGAGATTCATATAAATGCAGAAGAACAATTATCAAGTGAGGCACAATTTGAATATGTAAGTAAAATGCGTGCTTCAATTTTAGTGATGGGGTCACTATTAGCACGCAATGGGTATGCCCGTGTCGCATTGCCAGGAGGGTGTGCGATTGGATCACGTCCTATTGAACTGCATTTAAAAGGCTTTGAAGCAATGGGAGCTAAAATTTCATTTGGTCATGGATTCGTTGAAGCAAAAACTGTGGATGGTCTACATGGCGCAGAAATTTATTTAGATTTCCCTAGTGTAGGAGCAACAGAGAATATTATGACTGCAGCTGCATTAGCAAAAGGTACAACAATTATTGAAAATGCAGCCAAGGAACCAGAGATTGTTGATTTAGCTAATTTTATTAACGGTATGGGTGGTCGTATTATTGGAGCCGGTACAGATACAATCCGAATCGAAGGTGTAAAAGAATTACATGGTGTGACACATCATGTTATTCCTGACCGAATTGAAGCTGGTACATTTATGGTTGCCGCTGCAATTACTCGTGGTGATGTGTTTATCGAGAATGCCGTGCCAGAACATATGACGGCCTTAATCGCAAAATTACGTGAAATGGGCGTTGAAGTAATCGAAGAAAATGAAGGATTGCGTGTTCGTGCAACAAACCCACTTAAAGCAGTTGATATTAAAACAATGCCGCATCCTGGTTTTCCTACAGATATGCAAGCACAGATGATGGCATTATTACTTACTGCTGAAGGTACGAGTATCATTACCGAAACGGTATTTGAAAATCGCTTTATGCATGTTGAAGAATTCCGTCGTATGAATGCACAAGCAAAAATTGAAGGGCGTTCTGTATTTATCGAAGGTCCAGTTAAATTGCAAGGTGCAGAAGTAAGCGCAACAGACTTACGTGCAGCCGCTGCGTTGATTTTAGCGGGTCTTGTATCCAATGGAATTACTCGCGTTACAAAATTGCATCATTTAGACCGAGGATATGTGAATTTCCACAAAAAACTTGCAGATTTAGGTGCAAATATTGAACGCATTACTGACAATGACTCTGACGTTAAACAAGAAGTTAAAGTTTCGTTATCAGAAGAAACGGTTGAAATTTAAAAGCATCCGTGCGCAATGCGCGATTCTATCTTTATATTAAATATAATTATGACTTATAAGAATCAAATATGACATAAAAAATGGTGAAATTCTTTATTTAAGAATTTTGCCTTTTTTTATGTTCGAAGTGACAAAATATTTTAGCATACAGAGTTCGTAGTAAAATAATTAAGAAAAAGGTGACCTTAGAAAGAAGCATACCACTATAAAAATTTCCCCAAACAAGATATATTTTTAGACGCAAAATCATAAGTAATATGTATGAAAAAAATAAAATCATATAAACCTTTACTAATTGTTGCATCAATTTTTTGTTTTATTGCTGGACTTTTTTACTTTCCATTCTTTTTCAGTCAATCAGAGCAACATAAAAACGCCCAAACTACTTCGAAAGGTGAAATTAAAGGAGCATTTACGGAAGCATGTGAAATTACAATAAAAGTAAGTGGAAGTGAAATTCCGATTGATCTTGAGGAATATGTCATTGGTGTTGTTGCTGCTGAAATGCCTGCAAATTTTAATTTGGAAGCACTAAAGGCTCAAGCAATTGCTGCTCGAACTTATGTATTAAAGACAACAAATTATGGACAAGAACAAATTGAACCAACCATAGCGAAGCAAGTATTTTACGATCCTGATACGAGAAAGAAAAATTGGGATACATCTTATGAAGAATACGAAAAAAAAGTTAGACAAGCAGTAGAGAGTACAGCAGGAGAAATTATTAATTACAATGGTGAATTAATTACTGCCATGTTTCATTCAATGAGCAATGGAATGACAGAAAGTGCGAAAAATTACAGTGGATCAAATCTTCCTTATTTACAATCCGTTGCAAGTACAGACTTTCAATATGCAGATAACTATGAAACGGAAAAGACTTTCACCATTAATGAATGGAATCATTTATTAAATGTAAATTGGACAATCGATCAAGTTAAGAAACTACGTATAAAACGAAACGATTCAGGGAGGGTAGAAACGGTTACCATGGGGGACAAGGAATGGACAGGACGGGATTTTAGAACGCTTCTGGATTTGCGCTCGACAGATTTTAGAGTCGATGTCCAAAAAGGCCAAATTGTTGTAACGACAGAAGGGTATGGTCACGGTGTCGGAATGAGTCAATATGGTGCTGATGCTATGGCTGATAATGGGGCAACTGCCCACGAAATTTTGGAACATTATTACAAAAATACAAATATTGAAAAAATAAGTTGTAAAAAATAGAAAATTTTTTCAAAATGTGATTAGAAATGTAAAATATTGTTCACACTTCAATCAGAGGTGATGAACATGAGAGAAGAAAAACAATTTAAGCCTTCTCCTAATAAAAACAGTTGGCAGAAAAAGCCATGGTTTTGGCCGTCAATCTATGCAGCAATTGCTGTGGTGCTAATCGGTTTAATTTTCAGTTATAATGCACTCATTGGTGAAGAAGAACAGGAAGAAGTAGTACAAGAAAACACTTCTGACGAGTCTACAGTTATTGAAACAAATGCTCAAGTTGAAACATTGAAATATCCTTTCGATGAAGAGCAACTAGACAGTGTAGAAGTATTACAAGACTTTTACGATGTAACTGCTGATGCAGAAACTCGTGAAAAAGCACTTTTAGTATTTAACCAAACATTTTCAACTTCATCTGGGGTATCATTGTCAGTAAACAGTGAACCTTTTGAAGTACTTGCTGCGATGAGCGGTGAAGTTACTGAAGTAAAACTTGATGCATTCACTGGAAATAAAATCGTAATTACGCACCCAAATGGTATGGAAACTCGATATAGCTCTGTAACGGACATTCTTGTAAAAGAAGGAGATACAGTAGTTCAAGGCCAACCATTAGCAACAACAACTGAAAATGAATGGAATCCATCAGCAGGAATCCATCTCCATTTTGAAGTATTAGAAAATGGAGAACATGTAAACCCAAGAAATTACTTAGCTTTCTAATTTAATTATTTAAGCGAAGCGAAACGCCCATTTGCTCAAAAAATGTTGAAAACTTCCTTGCAACCTTACTGAAGTTTCAACGTCTAATTGAGATTAATGGGCGTTTTTGCAGTTTTCTTACTTAAAATGGTTCTGAAATTCCGAAAAACCTCATATTGTGAATAAACGTTAAATCGCTAGTTGCAAAAATTTCAATGAAACACTCGCAATATGAACACGTTGAAAAAATCACCTCTTGATAGCAAAACGGCACATTCTTATATCCGATAGAAAGGAAGAGAACGTGCACGAGCACATTCGGCATCGCTGCGTTCGACTTGGAGAACTGCTTATAGAAACAGGTGAAACGGTTCGTGTCCTAGCGAAAATGACGGGCTATTCTAAAAGTACAGTCCATAAAGATTTAACTGAACGACTATTCCTAGTTAATGAACAATTAGCAAATGAGGTAAAAGAAATATTAGCATATCACAAATCGATCCGTCATTTGCGAGGGGGCGAAGCGACACGTAAAAAGTGGCAGTCCCGACAACATTGAAAGAGCATTTAGTTTGGCTTTAATAGTCAACTAAATGCTTTTTTACTATCAATTGACGATTGTGTTAATTTGGTAGAAAAATAATCCTATATTCCTTAAATAAGGGAAAATACTCAACAAATTAAGGTGTAATTAATATTCGAATATGATAAAATATTCTAGATAAAGATAGAATTTTTGACCGTGAAACAAAGTTGGGAATGGCAGGAAGGAGAAATAAAATGTTGTCAAAAGACATTGGTATCGACTTAGGAACAGCAAATGTACTGATTTATGTAAAAGGTAAAGGAATTGTATTAAATGAACCTTCTGTTGTTGCAATCGATAAAAATAGCAAAAAAGTACTAGCTGTTGGTGAAGAAGCACGGCAAATGGTAGGTCGAACACCTGGAAATATCGTTGCAATCCGTCCTTTAAAAGATGGCGTTATTGCAGATTTCGACGTTACAGAAGCTATGTTAAAATATTTTATCAATAAATTAGATGTAAAAGGTATCTTTTCAAAACCACGCATATTAATTTGCTGTCCAACAAATATCACGAGTGTAGAACAAAAAGCAATTCGTGAAGCTGCTGAAAAATCAGGCGGTAAAAAAGTATACTTAGAAGAAGAACCGAAAGTAGCTGCAATTGGTGCTGGAATGGATATTTTCCAACCGAGTGGTAACATGGTTGTTGATATCGGGGGCGGTACAACTGATATAGCAGTTCTTTCAATGGGAGATATCGTAACGAGCGAATCAATTAAAGTAGCTGGAGACGTTTTTGATAACGATATATTGCAATACATAAAAAAAGAGTACAAACTTTTAATCGGTGAACGTACAGCCGAATCGATTAAAATGAATATTGGAACAGTATTCCCAAACAGTCGTGACGAATCAATGGAAATTCGAGGTCGTGACATGGTAACAGGTTTACCAAGAACAATAACAATACATTCATCTGAAATTGAAAGAGCATTACATGAATCCGTTTCAATGATCGTTCAATCAGCTAAAAATGTATTAGAGAAAACTCCACCTGAATTATCTGCAGATATAATTGATCGAGGAGTTATTATTACTGGTGGAGGCGCATTGTTACACGGAATGGATCAATTATTAATACGTGAACTGAAGGTACCTGTTTTTATAGCAGAGAATCCTATGGACTGCGTTGCAATTGGTACAGGCTTAATGCTAGATAATATTGATCGTTCACCGGGTTCTAGACTTTAAAAAGTCGCATAATTCGTTAATTTTACAAAGGTTACATTTTCAAACTTTATACTATAAAAGAGGTGATTCAGTTGTTTAAAGGGTTTTATACTGTTGCAACAGGAATGGTCGCACAACAAAGAAAAACAGAAATACTAACGAACAATATGGCAAATGCTAACACACCTGGTTTTAAAGCAGATCAATCTACTATCCGTTCGTTTCCTGATATGCTTCTTTCAGCAATAGGTAATACAAACATACCAACTGAAAAAGGCCTGAACTTCCCGCAAAATAATGAAATCGGCTCATTAAATACTGGTGTATACTTACAAGAAACACTTGCAAATTATACTCAAGGATCTATTTATGAAACGAGTCTTACAACTGATTTTGCCTTAATCAACGGTTCAATGCCAACTGACGTAGAATCTGGCCAAACAGGAACAATCTTTTTCAGACTTGAACATCCAGAAGGTGGGGAAGCCTATACTCGTAACGGGAATTTCACATTAGATGGACAAGGGTATTTAGTAAATAATCAAGGTCTTTATGTATTATCTAGTACAGGGGAACGTATTCAATTACAAAATGACGATTTCCAACTTTCTCAGGATGGAAATATTTATGTAAACAACCAACAAGTGGCAACATTAGGTGTATCTTTCTCTGCTAATCCTGATGAGTTATTAAAGCAAGATAATGGTTTGTTCAGAACAGTGGATGGTGAAAATTTGCCGACTGCTTATGGACAAGAGGGCGTTACATTTGCGATGCAACAAAATTATTTAGAAGGTTCAAATGTTGATTCAGCACAATCAATGACGGATTTATTAACAGCTTATCGTGCCTTTGAAGCAAACCAAAAAGTACTACAAGCATATGATAAAAGCATGGATAAAGCGGTAAATGAAATTGGTAAAGTTTAACCATTTAAGAGAGGAGGGGCATAAATGATTCGTACAATGATTACAGCTACCAATACATTAAATCAAATACAAAGTCAAATTGATACAATTAGTAATAACATTTCAAACAGTAATACTGCTGGATATAAAACTAAAGAAGCTCGTTTTTCAGAGCTTTTATATCAACAATTTAACAACGATGAATTGGATGCAACAGTTCGACAATCACCAGTAGGGATACGTTACGGTGTTGGCGCACGTATTGGTCAAATTCAAACGAACTATTCACAAGGCAATTTACAAAATACAGATCGTGATTTAGACCTTGCCTTCACAAAAGAAAAACAATATTTCAATATTCTTATGCCAGAAGGCGAAAATGGACAGCGTGTCGTGTACTCACGTCAAGGTGACTTTTATGTTTCGCCTGTTGCCAATGGACAAGTAATGCTTGTTAATGGTGATGGATATGCTGTAGCTGATTCAAATGGTCAAGCTATTTCTTTCCCTGACAATGTTAAAAGCTTTAATTTAACAGATGATGGAATGTTATTAGTTAACTATCCAGACGGTGAAACATTAAGCTTCGAATTAGGAATTACAGAACTGCAAAAGCCTCAAATGATGGAGCATGTTTCAGGTACATATATCGGGTTGCCAACGAATTTAAATGAGCTAGGATACAACGAAGCTGACATATTGACAAATTTACAAGGCGTTGCAAGAAATGAAATCGGCATTACAAACGGTAAGCTTGAAATGTCTAACGTAGATATTTCAAAGGAAATGACAGACTTAATTAATGCGCAACGTTCATACCAATTCAGTTCTCGTGCTATTTCCATTGCAGACCAGATGTTAGGGTTAATTAACGGTATTCGTTAAAACGTGTTGCAACGATCAAGAAATGTTTTAAAGGGGGAAGGGCCAATGACAGACGAATTTAATACTAATTCCATTCCTCAAGAAAAAAAACAAAAAAGAAGCGATAGAACAGTTGAACCTACTTTTAGATGGACTAACTTTCGACTTTTCCCTATTTGGTTAAGATTAGTAATCGTTGTTCTTTTATTGTTCATTGCAGCATGTTCTGGGCTGATGATTGGATATGGTGTTATTGGTGATGGTGAACCAGTGGACGCTCTTAAATGGGGAACATGGCAACACATATTAGATATCATAAATGGGAAAGAATAGAGTATAAAACTCGGTTTTTTAGGTTTTTCCGTAAGTTTAAATAGCAATACATTCGAAAACTGCTAGCAGTGTATGAATTGTTAGCAGTCTTTCTTGAGCGTTTCTTTTTTAAATTAATCAAATTGTAGAATTTATATGCTGTCAGATTATACTAAAAAATTTTGGGAGGTTGATGTGAATGTTAACAGCTGAGCAAATTCAAGAAATATTGCCCCACCGTTATCCATTTTTATTAGTGGATCGTATAGTTGAAGTAGAAGAAGGTAAACGTGCAGTTGGTATAAAAAATGTATCAATTAATGAAGATTTCTTTAATGGACATTTTCCAGGCTATCCTGTTATGCCTGGTGTTTTAATTGTAGAAGCGTTAGCGCAAGTTGGTGGCGTAGCATTATTAAAATCAGAAGAATTTAAAGGACGTCTTGCATTTTTAACAGGTATTGACAATTGCCGTTTTAAACGTCAAGTTATCCCTGGTGATCAATTAAAATTAGAGGTCGAATTCGTAAAACTGCGTGGTGCGATGGGTAAAGGTCATGCCGTAGCAACTGTTGATGGTGAACTTGTTTGTGAAACAGATATCTTATTTGCAATTGGACCTGTTCAACCAAAGTAAGTATTTTATCCTTTGTTTATAAAATTTACCTAGTATATTTTAACGCTATAGTGGTGGATAATTAAGAACCATCAATTTGCAATTTATTGACGAAGAATATAGAATAAAAAGGTTAGATTAGGTTTATGTATTGTTTGGCTTTTTAAACGTAGGAGGTTAAAAAATAGATGTATAAACAGTTATCTTCAGGCGTAAAGATAAGCATCACTAGATCCATCTCAACGTCTTTTGAATCATATTTGGCGAGTATCGGTTGGGATGAAGAGAAATTCTCGATGGAAGATTTTGTAGCAAGCTGGCAAAAATATTTTACGGAAAATGCTGCTTGGTTTGATAAAGTTCCTCAAGAAGTTTTAGTGAGCAAAGAGTTCCATGAAGAAATTGCAAAAAAAATCGATGAAACGATTGAAAAAGTATTAAATGAAAAACCGACGAAAAAACAAATTGATTCAATTGAAAAGCTACAAAAACAACTTGGTACAAGCTACACTTATGATTGTAAAGCAGAAGCAGCATATATTGAACAATTACTGAAAGAAAAGTTAAATAATAAATAAGACCCAGTCTCATTAGCATTTAATGCATAACAGTATTAAACAATCTTTTCTTCCATGCCAAGATATTGAAGAAAAACTAAAATAGACTCGTCTTTTTTTCGGATAGTTCCCTCCTTTGTCGGGCACTCTATTATTAGTCACATCCGCATGTGATGGAGTGTAAAACTTGAAAGGAGGGAACGTTTTTATGTGGAAAAAGTCCGTATTCGCCTTTATGCTTGGTTCGGCATTCCTAGTAGGATGTAATACCAATGATGACGCTGCAAACGATAACAACAATGTAGTGGATGACGTTGAAGAAGACGTTAACCAAGGTGTTAATGATGTTGAAGAAGGTGTCAATGACGTTCTAGATAATGATAATGGAACGAATGGTACTGGTACAAATGATGGTGTACTAGAAGACAACGATAATGCTTCCAACAGTAATGGTGTTGGACAAAACGGCGTATCTGGTACAGTAGAAAATAATGATGAACGAATCCTAAACGATAACCAAGAAGACATCATTGAAGACAATAAAGATGTCCGAGATCGTGATAACAAGGATGAATAACAAAGAAATCACCTCAATTTGGTTTTAATTGAGGTGATTTCTTTTGTTTATATGTTCACTCCCGAGGTCACTCCCATACAACCACTTGAGTCATGTTTATCAAAAACTGCAGAGCAAGGTGCTTGCCTATTCTTATAATTATGATTCCTTTAGTCTAGGTCGTTCACGCATACCTTTTTTAAATCGCTCCAGCAACTCCTCGTTTGGCAAATTCTCATTTAAAAGCATTTTAAGCAGTTGTTCTGCATATTTACTCCGTTGAGAAATGATTGTTCCTTTTAATAATACAGTAATCCGATCACCGATTTCGCGGATATCACTTACAACCACTTTAAATGGTGCAGGTTCATTATCGGGAAATGAAATGATGACGCGGACTTCTAATACTTCTTCAGAGGCCTTATATTTTTGAAATGTTGATTGAAAATCTTTTGAAATAAACAGCTCTAATATCCAAGATTTATGACTAGTTTCTTGGTTAATGACAATTCCGTCGATTATTGGAATATTAAGTCGTCCATCTTCATTCATCAAATCAAACGACAGCATTTTAAAAGTCTTCATCATTTGCTATCCCCCTGCAGAATTTAGTTAATTTAAGTATAACATAGAAATATTGTGAAATTTATTATTTGCCTATATCATTTAAATTCTTCTAACCCTACTCGTTTCTAATTTCGCCATAAATTATAAAATTTTTGCCATTGTTGAAAAAATAATTTTCAACTCGAAAAATGGAGGATAATTTATTTTTCAGATTTTGCCAAATTTCGCGATACAAATTATGATAATGACGAAGGAAATGAAAGGAGGTGATTGAATGAATCAAGTCGGACTAGTCGGTCGATTGACAAGAGATCCGATATTAAGAACATTAACTGATAATCGAATACAAACAAGTTTTGTTTTAGCGATTAATCGAAACTTTCGAAATAACCAAGGTAATGTTGATGCTGATTTTGTCCTCTGCATAGCATGGGGAAAGCTTGCAGAACGAATCGTTCAATATTGCGGAAAAGGATCGTTGATTGGAATTAACGGCCGTTTACAATCAAGATCTTATATAAATAAGGAAAATTCGAAAGTTTATAGCACTGAAGTTGTTGTCGATGAAGTCCGATTTTATGCATTAAAATCCCGTTTAAAACCAGGTGATGAAAATAATCAGCAAGAAGTGGATAAGCACTTTGTACTTCCTGAAAAAGATGAAGCATTACCTGTTCCTTAGTAAATGGGAAGTTCTTGTGGAGGATAATTTTGTTTGATTTAGGTATGTAGTTCTTTTACCCAAAATTTTAACCAATTAAACGAAGTAGAGGGAGGTGATAAACTTATCACTGCTGCTGACCGCACAGTAGTGATTCCCATTTCTCCTAAAACTCTACATAAAAACTGCCATCTATAGGCTTTAAAGTAGAGAACAGACAATTGAATATCGAATTTGGAAAACAAGTGAAGAGGATAACGAGACTGTAAAACAGAGTCGAATGCTTTCTACTCGACTCTGTTTTCATATCTTTATCTAACCACTGCAGTATCTAACATTAATAAATCCATCAATTCTTCTTCTTTTAGCTCTGTTAACCAATTGCTTGATTGGATTAACTCTTCAGAAAGGGCAGATTTAATTTCAATCATTTTATCGATTTTTTCTTCAATTGTACCAATCGTAATAAATTTATGGACTTGAACAAATTGTGTTTGCCCTATACGATATGCCCGGTCTGTTGCTTGATTTTCTACAGCAGGATTCCACCAACGATCTGCATGCAATACGTGATTTGCAGCTGTTAAGTTTAATCCTGTTCCTCCAGCTTTTAATGACAGTAGGAAAATCGGAAACTCGCCAGCCTGGAAAGCATCAACTAATCGATCACGCTGTTGTTTTGGCATACTACCAGTTAAGAAAGGCACATCAATATCATAAAGCTCTGAGAAACAATGCTGTAGCAAGTGACCCATACCGATATATTGGGTAAAAATAATACATTGTTCACCGTTATCGACAATTTCAGCAGCGAGCTGCACAATTCGTTTCAGCTTTACCGACCGATCCAGCATTGATTTCGCATCATCGAAGGGTTGTTTTAAATAAAGGGCAGGATGATTACATAATTGCTTTAGCTTGCTAAGCATTTGTAATACACGACCTTTTTTCTCAAAAGCAGACATCGTTTCAAGTTGAGCCATTGTATCCTCAATATAACCTTCGTAAAGTGCAGCCTGTTCATTTGTTAAAGCACAAAATTCCTTCTTTTCTTGTTTATTAGGTAAATTCAGCATTAAATCCGGATCATTTTTCGTACGTCTCAACAAGAAAGGGCGTATTTTAGAACGCAAAATTTGTTTATGTCGCTCAGATTCATCCCGTTCAATTGGAATAATAAATTGTTCCTGGAATTTACCAAAGCTACCTAAATAACCTTTATGAATGAAATCAAAAATCGCCCATAATTCAGAAAGTCGATTTTCAATAGGTGTACCGGTTAATGCAATATGGTGTTTCCCTTGTAGTTTACGGATTGCGCGAGATTGTAACGTTTGCATATTTTTAATGTTTTGGGCTTCATCTAAAGTTACAGTTGCCCAATCAATATTTTGTAAAAACTCTATATCCTGCGAAATTGTCCCATAAGTAGATAACACAACTTTTGGCTGTTCTCTTTCGATTAACTTCTTAAAAGCATCATCCTTTAGTCGAGAGGAACTATAGTGTGTATGCACCTTTAAGCTCGGAGCAAATCGAGCCAATTCCTTTTGCCAGTTTCCTAATACAGATGTAGGACAAATAATTAATGCTGGCTGTGTTTCACCTAATGTGTCATACGTATGCAGCAAGTAACTGATTAATTGAACCGTTTTACCTAGACCCATATCATCTGCTAACACAGCACCAAAATGTTGATTTCTCATAAACGCAAGCCATTCAAATCCTTCTTGCTGATAAGGTCGTAATTCCGCTTGTAAGCTATTTGGCGTCGGAACAGAAGGCAATCCTTTTTTATGCTGCAGCTGATCTACATAGTCTTTTAAAGAACGTTGCATTTCAAAGGCAAATAAAGGATCATCCCGTTCATCATCTTCCTCATCATCAAGTGGAGCAGAAAGTTCTTCGGGAAGTTCACGGAATAACAGTTCACGAACAGTCCAGTTTTCTTTTTCAGCTTGATCCATAAGCTCACGAATTTCATTCATCCAATTCGCATCCATGCGGAACCATTGATCGCCAATTCGTATAAATTCACGGTTTTCATCAACGATTTTTCGGAATTCATCTGCTGAGATTTCTTCACCATTTAATGAAAGCTGCCACTTAAAGGATAAAATATCATCTAGGCCGGCCATAGAACGTTGAGATTGACTATTGGCACTAACGCGAACGCGCATTTTTGTTTGTTTTAATTCTTTTAACCAAGCAGGGAGAATGACTTCAAACCCAAGAGCAGTGAGCTTTGCAAAATCATTTCGTAAAAGTTTCCGAACATCTGAATCATCTATAGCAACATGTAAAAATGAATCAGCTGCTACGTTGTACTCACTTAAATCAATTAACTCCAACATTTGTTTTTGTAAACTTGTTATGTCATCCGCTAATGGCAACCATTTTTCAGGTAAGGTAAGCTCAATCGGTAAATGACGTTTGCGAATAGCCGGTGTCCAAAGCTTTGCTGACTTATTTGAACTTAAAACAGTTTCAAGAAGCCATTGTGAAGAGGCCTCTTCAGGTTCACTTAAACGAAGGGCAACTTTTACATTGCCAATGGACCGTTCTTTATTTAGTGGCCATCCACCATCTTTAAAGAAAGGCAACAATGTTGGTACATCATAGTTAGTTAATCCAGCAAAGGCCAACTTTTGATGTACAGCTGTTGTTAGAAGAGTAGCACATTCTGCTAAATTTATTTCAAAGTGTCCAAAAGCTTTTTGAACAAATTCATCTTTAGCAAATTGTGCTGGTAAATCAAAAGTTACATTAACTTTGTCTTGTTCTTCGTTAATAACGGCATAGTCCCAAAGAGCACTATTGTTCCAGATAAGCTGAAGTGCTTTCATAATTGATATAGTTTTATTTGATTGTTCGTCTGCTCCCGTTTGATGGATAAACGGATGTTGATAGAAGGGAGAAAATACATCCATTAGTTCCGCTGCTGTTAATTTAATTTCATTTTCATCAATATTTGCATTTAAACCATAAAAGTTCGGTTCGTAACGATAAAATAAAAGATGTGACCAGTTTGAAGTAGGAAGTAATAAATCATCTTCATTTACTGCTGTAATAGAAAAGAAACCTGGTTGTAGTTCATCGAGCTTTAAACAAAGAATCTTCGTAAATGGCGTTGTAAATGGAAGTTCTGTCATACCAGTAAATTTCCTTTCTCTAATTCTTCTTGTAATGCACGTAACCGTTTATATTGCTCACGTACAGCTTGAATATAGTCTGCCCAATAATTTGTTTTACCGCTCTTTTTTGCTGCGGATTTCATCATTTTCCAAATACGCACAGCTTGTTTATAATTCATACGAGATTTTTGTTTTACTTCTTCAAGTGCGTAGTAATGATAAAGCGGAAGTGTTACTTCTGGCGCTTCGTCCAACACATCCTTTAACCCACATGTTTCTAAGTAGGAAATTGATGAAGGGAACAGTTGATGAAGGGCTACCCAATCCTCATAACGTTTTGATTTTAATAAATAATTTGAATAAGGTTGTACGCCATAAATACCAAATGCTGAGTACAGTGTTAACTCTTCTTGCTCAGTTAATTTAATATTGTCAAATAATAAATTAATGCGACGTACTGACATTTGACGTTGCTGCGGTAATAAGAATTTATTGATAAATTCATTTAAATGTGGAACTGTCGCCTTCAAGATTATTTCTCCAGCAATATCATCATTATGTGAAAATGAGAATTTTGCTAATCCAAAATAAATATCTAATTGTTCTGCATGAATTGTACATAAATTTTCTTTTAAGGCATCGTAATTTTTAAGCAAAATATGAAATAGAGTAAGAACCGTTGAAAGTGGTACATCCTCACTTAAATTTGGATTTGAAGATGGATTGTCAATAAGGTTTTGAAGAATATTTTCTTCTTCTTTTATTTGTCTTTTCTCGATAAAAATAGTATCCCAGAATAATAAATATAAGTTCAGTCTTCTACTAATATGGTTTTGTCGTTCAAGTAAAAGCTCACGAACTAAAGTTTGCAATACATCAAAGAAAGAATCAGTTGCAAAAAGACGCGATTTTCCTGAGATTTCGTGTACATAATTTTGAATTGTTTCTAATCTTCTATCGAAAAAATATTCAAAGTAATCATTTTTTACAGCCGCCGTATCTGTTTGAAAAATATGTTGCCATAATTTATTCAACACAGCTACTTCCATAAAAAGATTATATAATGGCTGCCACTCTCGTTCATAAGGCAGGTGTTTATTTAATTTCGAAAGGGCGTTTTCAGCAATATTTGAAATAAGGAATTGTTCAATTTGACGTCCTTCCGGTAGTAAGTGGGTCATCACTTCATTGACCATAGCAAGCCAGTTTTCAGGAGTACGATCTGATGCTAATAAATGCAAATTAATCCCTTTTTTAGCGCGCCATTTTGCCGACCAGTCTTGCACGGAATCAAGGTATTGATAAAGTGAAAGAACGACACTTACTTTATGACGACACCACCCTTCTTGAGGACAACTACATTGAATTACATTGCTGTGGAAATGCACTGTCACTTCTGTTGGTCGTACATCTTGAACAGCTGTATGCATTACACCCATCGTTGGGATATAGCGTCCGAACACAACGGATTTATTTCGCACTGCAAACAAAGCGCGGCGCACAAGCTCTTCATCTTCTGTAACAGAAGGATGCAACGCCCGTTCAATTTGTTCAAGTTGTTCTATAATAAAATTTTCATGCTCATGTGCAAGTGATGAAACCGATAACCCCATACCATCGCTCCTAAAAAAGTCTGTCCTTCCATTATAACTTGAAATATAAGGAATGATAAGTAAAAGAATTGAATGTAGCTGAAGATAAATTTGATTCTCGTAAAAATAGATATAAAAGATCCTGGTGCGTAAAAAGTACCTAATCTTCTCCAATAGTATCCAAAACGCCAAAGGAACCCCCAACCCAACAGGGGGCGTATTCAATCTTTAGATTCAGCACAACTTTTATCTAACATATTGTCGTAAATTAACAAAATAGACTTTAGTGCATTTAAAAACAGGCGGCGTTTTTTCGTGTCTTGTGCATTGATGAACCCTAGGAGTTGTCGGAGCTCGGATGATTCTTGTAGTAATTCAAAATAAGACTCACCGAAGTTTGTAATATATCGTTCCCGCAATTCTTTTGTTTGCATCGCTATCGCCTCTATTGATAATCTCTTTTTATTGCGGCGTCGATCAAGAAGCATGTCTAAAAATAGTTCGTCTGGAATGTTAAATGTCTCTTTAATTTTAGGTAGTAAGTCGATAGGAATCGGTCGCTCGCATCGTTCATAATTTGAGTAAGTATTTGGAATTAAATTAAGTCGATAAGCTGCTTCCGTCTGCGTAATGTTTAATTCTTCTTCACGGTATTGTCTTAAATACTCGCCAAAATTCATAACATCATCACCCTACAACTTTCTTTTTAACAAAAATTAACATATTTTCATAAAAATACGCAAAATATTTCGCTCCGAGGGGAAAGAGGTAAAGGATTTGAAAAATTATTAAAATTAATTGAAAAAAATAATTTAATAAAATGAAATGGGGGAAAGATAATGGCAATGTTTGAAATCTCTATTCCACAGACGAGCAATTATCAATTACAACACTCTGCATTTCAATGGACACTTACAATTTTGGACGACCCTAAAAAGAAGCGCCGACTCCAATATTCCTCAAAAAATCGTTATGAGGAGATTGAGAAAATCAAAATCAATGGCATCTCCTACGAAAAAATAATTTTTGATTTTTACAAAGGAAAAATACATATAACTCTTGAAGAGATAAATCAACAAGCAATTCTTAATATTTTACAAGCACTTACAATACAAACCTCTCCATCGTCACAAGCGTATTTTTTATCGCGATTTAAAAGACCAAATCAAGAAAAATAAAGGGCTTAAACAAAACTAAACAAATATCGCTAAAATTCGTACAAAACAAGAAGTTTGAAATAAGAAAAGTATGGAGACTATATCATTAATATGATGCGAAGTTCGTATGATATAAATAATCTTCTTATTTTCAAGCGACAGCCATCAAGAAAATATATATCACGAAAAACGCTTTATCAAAGTTTTGTATTGAAATTAGGAAAATCAGAAAACTTCCATTTTTAGGGGGGATTGTATGATTCAAGTGCAATTTATGAAACCTTTTTACACAAAAGTTACAGGGAAAACACTTCGTTTAGTGTTTGCGTATCAATATTTTTCGATTGTGAAGGACGATGAGCTCTTTCATTTTGTACCGGTAGAAGGGAAGGAAATGATCATTAATCTTGATACGAAGCAAATCGAAAATCTTTCGGAAATTTTTGTGTTCCAGCGCGGCAATCGTTTCATTCGTTTGCCACTTTACCAGCTGTTGCTCATTTCCAATGTACATGAGCATTTATCACCAATTTTAGAAAAAGCTTCATCGAGTGATGAAACGGTCAATTTGATACCTAAAGAAGAGGAATCCGATGTGCAAAAAATGATTCGGAAACTTGAAGAGGAAAACTTGGAGCGTTTAATTGATGAGGCATTGGAACAACGAGATGAAAAACGATTTTATGAATTGTTAGATCAAAAAGCGAAAATGAGTTAATTTTAAGCAAGCACCTCGATTGCAGAAAAATCGGAGGTGCTTTTGTTTTTTTTTGCAAAAAAAGAAGCCTAACGAATAGGCGGAAAATTACGAAATAAAAATTTGAATAATGGCGACCACAATCCCACAGCCAATAATACCAAACAGCCAATCTTCCTTCGTTAACGAAGAACGTTTCGTCTCCCTCACCTATCTCCCTCCTTAAAATGGTTTTTTAGTCAGTATTACCAAGAAATAAAACTAGTAAACATATTTTAGTTTTAAATCTTTCTATTTTCAAAATGTGAATCTATTTATGCGCCTGAAAAAAGTATGCAAGCATCCGAATATGAAGTTATGTGCCCAAAAAAGTGTGTAAGCGCCCGAACAAGAAGTTATGTGCCCGAAAAAAGGTGCAAGTGCCCGAACAAGAAGCTAAGCGC
>JAEXYZ010000115.1 GCA_023405135.1 Bacillota bacterium
TAAGATGAGTATAGCTCATAACGATTCCTCCTATGATGTTTGTGTGGTAACTAACATTTTACACGAGGTCGTTATGGGCTTCTTTTATTTTGCCTTACAGGTGTTGCACTTAATATTACAATTCATCTTTAGAAGTTTTATCATATTTTCCGAATGTAGATAATATATACATAATTATAGAAAAATTTCGTTTTAACGAGATTATTTAGTGGAATAAAAAATTGGAAAGGGAGGGTTCAATGCACAAAAAAACGTTAAAGCAACGAATAATAGAAAGCTCCTTACTACTATTTCAAGAAAACGGCTATCATGGCGTAACAGTTGACAAAATAGTGGAGCATGCAGGTACTTCAAAAGGTGGATTTTACCACAATTTCAAGTCAAAAGATGAATTACTTTACGAGATTCATGATGTCTTTATTTCTTATGTCATTGAGAAGGCACAGGAAACATATAATCAAAATGGCACATCTGTCACTAGGCTGAGCGGGATATTGCAATCTTTCATGAAAGTTTTTGATATGTATAAGCCGTATATAACAGTTTTTTATGAAGAAAGTGCATATTTGCAAGATGCATATAAAACAGTTATTAACGACAAACGAGATCAATATCGACTTCTAATTGAAAGCGTTATCAAAGAAGGGCAAGACAATGGGGATTTTCGCAAAGAAATTCCATCAAATATCGCAACATTATCAATCATCGGCATGATCAATTGGACGTATAAATGGTATAAATCGGATGGTCCATTGTCGATGGAGCAAATTACTGAAGTATTTAAAGATTTAATATTTCATTCTTTAGCAACTGAACAAGGATTTGAAGAAGCAAGAAAATTATATGAGTTAAAAACAGAAGCAGGAACTACGAATAGCTAATAAAAACCGACTAGTCGGTTCATGAGGGGGAGAAAAACTATGAACTTTGAATTAACAAAAGAGCAATTAATGATTCGGGATATGGTACGTGACTTTGCTGAAAAAGAAATTCAACCGTACGCACGAGAATTAGATAAAACATCTACCTTCCACGTAGAAAGCTTTAAAAAAATGGGCGAGCTTGGATTATTGGGAATTCCTTTTCCAGAAGAATACGGTGGTTCTGGAGGAGATACGATTTCTTATGCTATTGCAGTTGAAGAAATCGGTAAAGCTTGTGGTGGAACAGGCTTAAGTTATGCTGCTGCTATTAGCTTAGGAGCCTCTCCAATTTACTATTTCGGTACAGAGGAACAAAAGCAACAATGGTTAGTTCCAATGGCGCAAGGAAAAACGTTAGGTTCATTCGGGTTAACTGAGCCAAATGCTGGGTCCGATGCTGGTGGAACAAGAACAAAAGCCGTTCTTGAAGGGGACGAATATGTTATCAATGGCGAAAAATGCTGGATTACAAATGCAGGTTACGCAAGGCAGATAATTGTTACAGCTGTAACAGGTGAACGGGAAGATGGTAAGAAAATTATTACGTCAATTATCGTTCCAACAGATACACCAGGTGTCAAAATTAATTGTAATTATGACAAAATGGGTGTTCGTGCTTCTAACACATGTGAAATTGTGCTCGAAAATGTAAGAGCACCAAGGGAAAATGTGCTAGGAGATGAAAAAAGAGGATTTAGTCAGTTTTTAAGTACTTTAGATGGTGGTCGTATTTCAATTGCAGCATTATCAGTAGGAATTGCTCAAGCTGCCTATGAAAAAGCTTTGCAATATGCAAAGGAAAGACAACAATTTGGAAAACCCATTTCAAAATTCCAGGCGATACAATTTAAATTAGCAGATATGGCGATGGAAATTGAATTAGCCCGTAATTTAGTATACAAAGCAGCATGGCTAAAGGATCAGAAAAAGCCATTTGGAAAAGAAGCGGCAATGGCAAAATTATTCGCCTCTGAAATGGGCTTTAGAGTTTGTAATCAAGCAATTCAAATTCACGGTGGATATGGCTATATGAAAGAATACGATGTTGAACGTCATTTACGTGATATTAAACTAATGGAAATCGGTGAAGGTACGTCAGAAATTCAAAGACTAGTTATTTCTAGATTAATAGGTTGCTAGTAGTTTTACTTTAATAATTAATAAATAAGGAGGAGTTTAATGGCAGATTTAATTTATCAAACTGTTGGTCAGTTATTGGAAGAAAAAGCCCAACAGTACCCAAATCGTGAAGCACTTGTATACGCAGACCGAGATTTAAGAATGACGTATAAAGAGTTAGACGCACTTTGTGATCAAGTTGCGAAAGGTTTAATGGCCTTTGGTATTGAAAAAGGTGAGCATATTGCGGTATGGACAACAAATACACCTGAATGGGTAACGCTACAATTTGGTACGGGAAAAATGGGTGCTCCCCTTGTTACAGTAAATACAAATTATCGTACTACGGAGCTTGAGTATTTATTAAAACAATCGGACTCTACAACGCTTATTTTAATTGAACAAGTTAAGGATCATCGTTTTATTGATACGGTTTATGAACTATGTCCTGAATTAGCTCATTGTAAGCCAGGTGAGTTGAAATCCAAACGTTTACCGAAATTAAAAAATGTCATTATTTTAGGTGATAATTGTTACGAAGGTGTATACAACTGGTCAGATGTTTTAAAAGCTGCGAGTCTTATTTCAGATGAACAGCTTGCAGAGAGAAAAGCAACTCTTCAATATGATGATATCATAAATATTCAATACACTTCTGGAACGACTGGGTTTCCAAAGGGTGTTATGTTAACCCACTCAAACTTAATTAATAATGCTGTAAATATTGCAGAATGTATGAAATTGACTAATGAAGATCGCTTATGTATTCCAGTACCTTTCTTCCATTGTTTTGGTTGTGTAATTGGTACATTAGCGATTGCAAGCTGTGGAGGAACAATGGTACCTGTTCAAGATTATAATCCTGAAGTTGTTCTACAAACAGTAGAAAAAGAAAAATGTACTGCATTGCACGGTGTTCCGACAATGTTTATTAGCGAATTAAATTTACCGAATTTTGCGGATTTTGATCTTTCTTCATTGCGTACAGGCGTAATGGCAGGATCCAATTGCCCAGTTGAAGTAATGAAAGCTGTTATTCAAAAAATGGGTATGAAAGATGTCACAATTTGTTATGGTCAAACGGAATCTTCACCTGTAATTACACAAACAAGAGCAAATGATCCCTTTGATTTAAAAGTAGAAACAGTCGGTAGGGCATTACCAAATGTTGAAGTGAAAATAGTTGACCCAGTAACAAATAAAGAAGTTCCCCCTAATACCCATGGAGAGCTTTGTACGCGCGGATACCATGTGATGAAGGGATATTATAACAATCCTGATGCAACAGCAGAAGCAATCGATGAAGATAACTGGTTGCATACAGGAGATATCGCAACAATGGATGAAAATGGTTATGTGCGAATTACTGGTCGTCTAAAAGATATGATTATTCGTGGAGGAGAAAACATATATCCACGTGAAATAGAGGAGTTCCTTTACACATTGCCGAAAATTTTAGATGTGCAAGTTGTTGGTGTACCAGATGAAAAATACGGTGAAGAAGTAGCAGCATTCATTATTTTACGTCAAGGTGAAACTGCAACTGAAGAAGAAATTCGTGACTATTGTAAAAATAAAATTTCACGTCATAAAATTCCGAAATACATTTTATTTACAGAAAGCTATCCAATGACAGCTTCAGGGAAAATTCAAAAATATAAATTAAGAGAGCAATTTTCTGAAGTTGTTAACTGATTTTAGCTGGGGTTATCCCGGCTGAATGTCAAAGATTTTTAGAGGATTAATGCGAAAGTTAGCCTAAGTCTAGTTCCATCATACAACAGGCTAACTAACCAACATCATGTTGGCCATAAACTCGAAAAAGTCTAGACGCGAGTCATATTGATATATTGAGGAGCGATGTCATGATTTCGAAAATTTTAATTGCCAATCGTGGTGAAATTGCTAGAAGAATTATTCGTACTTGTAAGAAGATGAACATTCAAACTGTCGCAGTGTACTCAGAAGCAGATGCCAACTCCCTTCATGTCAAAGAAGCAGATGAAGCTTTTGAAATTGGCAAACCACCTGTTGCATTAAGCTATTTAAATATCGAAAACATACTTGAAGTAGCCAAAAAAACAAAGGCAGATGCCATTCATCCAGGATATGGTTTGTTATCAGAAAACGCACAATTCGCAAAATGTTGTGAGGAAGAAGGCATCGTCTTTATTGGCCCGAAAGCTGAAGTCATTGCTTCTATGGGAAGTAAGTTAGAAGCCCGAAAAACGATGCAGCTTGCTGGTGTTCCGATTATTGAAGGAATTGATGTACCGTTAGAAAGTATTGAAGAGGCGAAGGCCATTGCCAACAAAATAGGCTTTCCACTTATGTTAAAGGCTTCAGCAGGTGGTGGCGGCATTGGCATGCAGCGAATTGATCGTGAGGATGAATTAGAGAAGGCATTTGAAGGAAATAAAAAAAGAGCGCAAGACTTTTTTGGGGACGGAACGATGTATATCGAAAAACTAATCGAAAATCCTCATCATGTTGAAGTTCAAATTATTGCAGATACACATGGCAATGTCATTCCGCTTTTTGAACGGGAATGCTCTGTACAGCGACGCAATCAAAAAGTTGTCGAAGAAGCACCGTCGCCATTTATTTCATCTTCAACGAGAGAAAAAATGTTAGATGCAGCTGTTAAGGCAGCAAAACATATTTGCTATACAAACGCAGGGACAATCGAGTTTTTAGTAGACGCGAATGAAAACTTCTATTTCTTAGAAATGAATACTAGATTACAAGTAGAACACCCTGTTACAGAAGAAATTACGAAATTGGATTTAGTAGAATTGCAAATTAATATTGCCAATGGTTTGCCATTGACCATTTCTCGAGACTCACTCGAACTACAAGGTCATGCAATTGAAGTGCGTATTTATGCCGAAAATTCGAAGACATTTTTCCCATCACCTGGAACGATTACCGATTTACAGCTACCAGAAGGGGAAGGTATCCGACATGAATGTGCCATTGAATCAGGGTCAGTCGTTACGCCATTTTACGATCCAATGATTAGTAAATGTATCGCATGGGGCGAAACGAGAGATATTGCCGTTCAACGATTAACGGAAGCTTTACAACAGTATAAGGTAGTAGGGATTCAAACAAATATTCCAATGCTTTTAGATGTAGTTTGTCATCCGCAATTTAAAAATGGTATGACAACAACTAGTTTTGTAAACGAATATTATTTACCACAATTTCAAGAAATAAAAAAATAAAGAAAAAATACTCGTGAGAAGTTGGCCACTTCTTAAAAATTTAATGTTTGGAGGTTTTTTTATGACAATGGTAAAAGCAAGTATGGCAGGTACAGTTTGGAAAATTGTTGTAGTAGAAGGGGAAGAAGTAAAAGCAGGTCAGGATGTGGCCATTTTAGAGTCGATGAAAATGGAAATCCCGATTCCCGCTGAAGAAGATGGTAAAGTGAAGAAAATTCTTGTGCAAGAAGGCGATTTTATTAATGTTGATGATGATATTTTAGAGCTTGAATAGGGAGTTCAATGAAAAATAGAGTTGGCGATGACCGTTTTGTAAATGAAAGCATTAGCTTATAATCGATTACTCCATTCTCAAGAATAGAAGGATTACTCGCTTTTCAAGTAAAACGTCAATCACAATAAATCGAATAACGAAAAGGAGGAACGATAATGAGTGAAATCATTAGTGAAAATAGACATGGCATTTTAAAAGAAACCATTAATCAAGGTGGTCATCCAAATTATCATGAAAAAAATGCTCAACAAGGAAAATTATTTGTTCGGGATCGTTTAAAACTATTGTTTGATGATGATTTACAAGTGGAAGATGGAGCATTTGCAAATTGCTTCGCAGGAGATTT
Source organism: Bacillota bacterium (assembly GCA_023405135.1). Classification (GTDB taxonomy): domain Bacteria; phylum Bacillota; class Bacilli; order Bacillales_A; family Planococcaceae; genus Ureibacillus. The sequence continues at coordinate 5,890 of JAEXYZ010000115.1, forward strand.
ACCAGCAGATGGTGTCGTAACAGGAATCGGTAAAATTCATGGGCGAACAGTTTGTGTCATGGCAAATGATTCAACAGTTAAAGCTGGTTCTTGGGGAAAACGAACAGTGGAGAAAATTATACGAATACAAGAAACCGCTGAAAAATTAGCGTGTCCATTACTGTATTTAGTAGATTCCGCTGGGGCACGGATTACGGATCAAATTGAAATGTTCCCTGGTCGAAGAGGGGCAGGTCGCATTTTTTATAACCAAGTGAAATTATCTGGGAAAATACCTCAAATCTGTTTGCTATTTGGTCCATCTGCTGCTGGAGGCGCGTACATTCCAGCATTTTGTGATGTTGTCGTAATGGTAGAAGGAAATGCATCGATGTATTTAGGATCTCCACGTATGGCAGAAATGGTCATCGGTGAAAAGGTAGATTTGGAAACGATGGGTGGAGCAAAAATGCACTGCTCCATTTCTGGCTGTGGCGATGTTTTAGCTAAAACGGAAGAAGAAGCAATTACCTATGCCCGTAAATATTTAAGCTACTTCCCAAATAATTATCGTGAGAAAACAGCAGAAGAAACTCCAAAACTACCAGCTAATTTTGAAAAAACGATTGAAGAAATTATACCTAAAAATCAAAACGTTCCTTTTAATATGTATGATGTTATTGATCGAATCATTGATGAAGGTTCATTTTGTGAAGTGAAGAAGCTATTTGCTGCAGAAATTATTACAGGTTTAGCTCGCATAGATGGGCAAGTAGTTGGAATCATCGCAAACCAACCTCGGGTAAAAGGTGGCGTGCTATTCCATGACTCTGCCGATAAAGCAGCAAAATTTATTAGTTTATGTGATGCCTTCCATATCCCACTGATCTTTTTAGCTGATGTGCCGGGCTTTATGATCGGGACACAAGTTGAAAAAGCAGGCATTATTCGCCATGGAGCAAAAATGATTTTTGCCATGAGTGAAGCGACAGTGCCAAAATTAACGGTCATTGTACGAAAAGCGTATGGGGCAGGTTTATATGCAATGGCAGGTCCTGCATTTGAGCCGGATTGCTGTATTGCACTAACAACTGCTCAAATTGCTGTTATGGGACCTGAAGCTGCTGTTAATGCTGTATATGCGAACAAAATCGCGCAATTACCGAAAGAAGAGCAGGCTACATTTATACAGGAAAAACGCGATGAATATAAAGAAGAAATCGATGTATACCGCCTTGCTTCGGAATTGATTATTGACGATGTTATAGAACCAAATCAATTAAGAGAAGCATTGTCTACACGCCTGCAAGCCTACAAGTCAAAATATTTACAGTTTTCCGATCGTAAACATGGAGTTAGTCCAGTTTAAGTAGATATTAATAAAAAAGGGGGACCAAAAATATTTTTGGTCTCCCCTTTCAATTTATAATGTACTAAATATTAATTGTTTGACCTTAACGAGCAGCTTTTAGCATATCTTGAGAAATGAAGAATTGTTTATCGTTATAAACAGCAACTGATTTAAACTCATACGTATCGACTTTACCGTTTTGCTTATTTTCAACGGAAATAATATTTTTATTTTCAGGAATTTTTACAATTTGTTTATTATTTTCAGCAACAAAAACTGGGTTATTTTCATCGCTTTTATCAATTGATGTTTCATATCCAAGCTTTTCAAAAGACTCTTGTGCATTTACAAATAGATTGCTAGTTAATTTGTTTAAATCAAAGTTCATCGCTGCAGCCATAGTGTGAGCTAAATCTGTATTATCAACTAATCCAGTTGGGTTTGATGGGCCATATGAATATAAGAATACATCGTCACCAGTGTGTCCACCTGTAGTAAAACCAATATTAGCGCGCTGTGATAATAATTGAACCATTGTTACTGCAAGTTTTTCACTTTCTTTTAGCTTTGTAATTTCTTCAGATGTTGGATTTGTTAAACCATAAAGTGCTGCTACCTCTAGTAAGTTTGATTTATCTTCTTTTAATAAACTTAATGCACCTTCAACAGTCATTTTCGCCTTTTTCAGTGGCTCGATATAAGCTGAAACTGGAGTTTTATCATAAGTTGAATTTGTATTCGTATTGCCAATTGTGATACCGCTGTTACCATGGTCAGTTACAGCAATAACTAATGTATTAGGATTTTTTTCAGCAAATTCCAATGCTTCCTTTACAGCATCGTCAAATGCTAGAAAATCAGAAATCATACCGATTGGATCATTAGCATGAGCTGCCCAGTCAATTTTACTACCTTCAACCATTAAGAAGAAACCATCTTTATCTTTACTTAATGTTTGAATTGCTTTATCTGTCATTTCAGCAAGGGTAGGCTCATTTGGTTTTGTCGTTTGACGATCAAAATCATAGGCTAAGGCAGCTGGTGCAAAGCTTCCCCAAATTTTATTAGCATTCGTTGAAAGTAATTCATCACGATTTGACACATAGTCATAGCCTTTTTCTTCAATCGTTGTAAGTAAATTTTCACCGTCTTTACGAGTTTCCTTTAAAGAATTGTACCCACCGCCAAGTACAACATCGATGTTTTGATAAACTTGCTGTTCTCCAATATCATCATAGTTACTACGGCTTATTACATGAGAGGAGAAGCCAGCAGGTGTTGCATGTTGAATTTCAGATGTGGAAATAATTCCCGTTGCTTTACCAGCAAGCTTAGCACCTTCTAAAACATTAGCTACTGGTTTAAATGCATCTTCTTCTGCAACAGGATCTACACCAGGTGTTGTTACAAGAGAAGGTAGAACTCCTACATAACCACTATTTGATTTGTTGCCAGTTGCAAGAGCAGTTGCAGCAGGAGCGGAATCTGTGATTGCTGATTCTGCAGAATATGTTCTAACTGCACCTGTTAAAATACTATCTAATGCTAAACTTTCACCCTTGTACCAGCGAGAAATTGTACTAACATTATCACTGCTGCCATCCATTACTAGCATAATAACATTTTTCGCTTTTTTATTATTAGATTTAACAGTTTTTGCTTCAGCATCACCCGAAAGAAACTAATGAGCCTACTAATGCATACGAAAGCCATTTTTTTCTTAAATTTTTCACAATATTACCTCCTGAATAATTTTAACTTCTCTACTAAAATATCAAAATATTATTAAAATATAATGGAGTGTATGGAAAGATTATGTTAAGAATGTTAATAATAGATTAAAATGGTAAAATATATTTCAAAATATGAGAGTTGGAGCAATACAAGGGGATATAAATAAATAGAATCAAGGGTCAGTATAAGTATGAGATTAATAGGGGGTGTATGGATGTTAAAGGTATATGCCATAATGGTGTTGACAATGCTTCTTTGGGGAGCCAATGTGTCTCTTATAAAACTGCTTATTAATGATATTCCACCATTAGTAATGCAAGGTACGAGAATATTTGTTGCGGGCATTACGTTATTTATTATTTTATTAGTTTGGAAGAAGCAGATCATCTACAAAGAAATGCCTTGGAAGTGGCTGTTGCTAGCCTGTTTCTTAGGGGTTGTTGCACATCATTCATTATTAGCAACTGGTATGCAGGAAACGACTACAATTAAAACTTCCCTTATTTTAGGGTTAGCACCGTTAATAACAGCTATTATTGCAGTGTTAACTCGCTCTTCCTCATTAACAGTCATTAGCTTTTGTGGTTTTGTCATCGGCTTTGTTGGAATCGTTGTAGCTGTAGTTGATAATGTGTCGGAAGTGTTTAATGTTGTAGCAGGGGATTTCCTTGTTTTAGCTTCGATTATTGCACAGGCAATAAGCTTTTTTGTTATTCGTCGTATTACTTTAACGATCCCTCCATTAGTCGTTACAGCATACTTATTAACAATTGGCTCGTTATTTTTAATGGTAATTAGTTTAATTACGAATCCAGCATCCTTTAAAGTATTTGCAAATTTAGATGTGACGTTATGGGGCATATTTATTTTTTCAGCAGTGTTCGCAACTGCTATAGGACATAGCATGTACAATTCAATGATTAAAAAAATTGGCACAGCAGAAACGGCAATATTTACAAACTTAAGCACAATTTTCGCGTTAATCGGCGCAGCGGTTATTATAGGCGAAGAAATGCACATGTCACAAGTGGTTGGCTGTTTATTAATTGTAATTGGCGTTTTAATCGGTACTGGTGGAATCGAGGAATGGATTCGAAAGAGAAAGCAACATAGACACGAAGAACAATGCACAGGTACAATCACATAACAAAAGAAATTCGCTACCTTTTTTTGAGGGGTAGCGAATTTTTAATGTTGGCTGAGAGCGTGAGAGACGGGGAAGTGCCTGAAAAATGGGTCAAGTGATCAATAGGTTTGGCAAGCGCCTGAAAGAGGAGGAGAGTGCCCGAAAAACTGGCCAAGCGCCCAAAAAAAGTTGCAAGCGCCCGAAAGTGAGGCCAAGCGCCCGAAAAAAGTTGCAAACGCCCGAAAGATTGGCCAAGTGCCCGAAAAAGGTTGCAAGTGCCCGAAAGATTGGTCAAGCG
>JAEXYZ010000003.1 GCA_023405135.1 Bacillota bacterium
TCTAGGAAAGGGCTAGCCCTTTCCTAGACACCCAAATCAACACTTCGAACAAATCTATTTGAATACGAAGGTGATCATCTACCTTGAGAAGTTGAAAAGTCATTTACACAAAAATATTGACAGTACCGTCTCTTAATACAGAGACGTTTTTTGAGGTATTTAGTTTTCCATCTGTTTATGTTTTTTGTAGGCTTTTCTTATGCTAATTTAAAATTTGGTCATCTTTACTTTTTGTCTTATCTATCAATTTCTTTAATTCATTTTCATATTGTTCATATAAGGCATTATATTTTTTTGTTCTATATCAATTTTCGCTTTTAATTCATGAATTTGTGTTGTAAGTTTACTTTTTAAAGTATTGTATTCTTCTATTTAATTGTTCCAGTTTTAAGCTTTTGTCTACAATTGTTCTTTCTAAATTATTTATTTCTTTTTCTTTATTTCCTATTAATAAATTCAGTCTAAGATTTTCTTTTTTGTGTTCATCTAGCTGATAAGCCTGATGTTTAAATTTATTCTCTAATTCTTCATAATTATGTATAGACCGTGGAACTTGACGGGAGATTCGTTCGACTATTTTTATTAAATCGCTCACATCTTTGTTATTTTTAGTATTCTCCTGAAAAGAAACATTTGGTATATCTTCTCTTTCTACTTCCATTTTTTTCTTATTAATCAACTACTTCACCTCTGATTTACTTGAAAAAATTCTTTAATATTCTGTGAGAACGGCAAATCTAACATAATTCCCCTTCTTCTTAAATTCATCTGTAACTTCTAAATCTATGTTTCTCTGTAAATCTTTAGTTTTTATTCTATTACCTTAAACTGAACATTTTCTGAACATTTATAATCAAATAACGATAAAAAAACCATAAAACTTAAGTGTAATACGTTTGTCAGGTCTAAACTTGCTAAATTTGCATTTGACCTTAAATCTGACCCTGTTGATGGATTTTTTGTAAATACGGGTAGCTATCATTGATAGCTGGATCAATCGCCCACACATTAGTAAAGTCAAACCCAATAAAAGTTGCTTGCTGCTTTATTTCACCTTTTCCTGTATACGATTGATGAGTAACTTCTTGATGATAGTACGAGTTCCGAAGCATTGCTGCCATTAAACAGCCTCAACGTGCCACCTTGTACATTCCCTACTGTGTAGGAGTTTTCAATTATTCCTCAATTCAGGTAACCCACTAAGCTACCTACATAACTTCTCCTTCTAAAAAAACCCACCTATTCATTTGGTTATAGGTGGGTTGAAACATTATCTTATTGTTTTAATTAATTTTTCTATCTTTTTTTGAGGTTTTGTTCCCAGCTGTTTTCTTAGCATTTCTTTATAACAATCATAAGTGTTTAACGCATCCTTGTTATTTCCCTGTTGTAAAAATAATGATATTAGCTCAAATGTATATCGTTCTTCCCATGGGTCGATTTGAATAAGCTTTTCAATTGCTTTTTTATACGAATCTTCTTGTTTCTTTTCATTCCGAATCCCGTTTATAAACGATTCTAAATAATTTATGACATTTTTCCTTAAATGCTCTCGTTCGCTAATTGTCCAGTTGTAATCTTCTTCCACTAAATAATCACTTTTATATAAAGAGAGTAGCAACATAATATCTTTACTGTTATAGTGCTTTTTAGCAAGGATTTGTTTTATCTCCTCAACATCACTCTGAATCTCTATTATTAAGGAATACCTTTCATCCACATACTTAATTGCTTTTGAAAATCCGTGGTTTTTCAATTCTTTCCTAAGCTGATACACGCTTGTATGAAGCAGTGCTGATGCTTTATTCTGTGGATGTTCAGGCCATAAATCCTCCATGATTTTATCCCGATGAACAGGCTCATTTTGATATATTAGATAAGCACAAGGCTCCTTCACTTTTTTTGTTCTCCACTTAATTAGTTTATTTTGCTGATCATTTAGACGAAATCCACCAAAAAAATATGCCTTAAGAAATGGCTCGCTAGTATACTGTACGGGCTCATTTCTCCTTTGATAAATTCTTTGCACGGTTTTTTTTAAGCGTTCCTTTTCAATAGGCTTAAGAATATAGTCAATCGCTTGTACATTAAATGCCTCTAATGCATATTGACCGTATGCTGTAACAAAAACAATTTCTGGTTTTCTAGAGATTTTTTCTAATTTCTTAGCTAATTCAATTCCATTCATATCTGGCATTTCAATATCAAGTAACAAAATATCTGGAGCGAGAACCTCTATATTCTCCAACCCTTCTGATGCATTTAAAAACTTTCCCACAATATGAATATCGCCAATTTCTACTAGCATCGCTTCCAATAAATTTAATGCTAAAATCTCGTCATCTATTAATACCCTTTTAGCAAAAGTTTTTACCTCTCCTTCATTGCGAATCAATGGAAACTTTATAATAATCGTTGTTCCTTTGTTTTCAACGCTTTCAAGATTGATTGTGGCATTGTCAAAATATAATAGACATTTAGCAATATTACGGAGCCCTACGCCTTGCCTACCGCTCTGTTCATTCCAAATATGTAGAAGTTGCTCTTCTGATATTCCCTTACCGTTATCAATAATTTTAAAAATCACGATTCCATTCTTCTCTTTGATGGAAAGTATGACCTTCCCACCCTCTTTTTTCCTCTAAGCCCATGTATAATTGCGTTTTCAACAATCGGCTGTAGTAAAAGTGGTGGTATTAAGCAATTAATTTCTTGAGCCATTTGTAATTCCTACTCAAGTTACTCTGGAAATCGAGTCCGATGAATATTTACATAGGATTGTATAATCGAAAGCTCTTTTTCTAGCGGCACAAGTCGATTCGTATTCTCAAAGGAAAAGCTTCCTCTTAAAAAGGTTGCAAAGTCTATAATCATTGCTCGCGTTCTATCTAAATCTAAATAGCTTAATGAAAGAATCGTATTTAGCGTATTATAAATAAAATGAGGCTTTATTTGAGCCTGTAAAAAAGCTACTTCCATCTTTACTGCTGTTTCTGTAGACTCTTTCATTTCTATCAAATTACGAATTCGCATCTTTAGCTCAGCAGCATCTAATGGCTTATGTAAAAATCATTCGCACCCGATTGGAAGGCAGCTACCATATCCTCAGGTCGAATTGCGGCAGTAAGCATTAATATCGGAAGTTCTGAGCTAGGATAAGATTCCCTTACCTTTTGACACACCTCATACCCAGATACTTCTGGCATCATAATATCAAGAATGACTAGGTCCACATTCGGATGTTTCTTAATTTGTTCAAATACAGCTCGGCCACTATCAACAGCAATAATATCGTATTGCTCTGTCGCAAGTATATCAATTAGTACTTTTAAATTAACATGATCATCATCAGTAATGATTAATTTTTTCCAACCTTTGTTTTCTATAATGTAAGGGATTGAAAGTTGAATCGGATGTTGTTTTTCATAGAATGACTTATTCTATATTTGCCTTTCATTAGATTTTTGAGTGGCTTTGGGAAAGACAATCGAAAATGTTGTTCCTTTACCAACCTCCGAATTTACAGTAATGCTTCCTCCTTGAATATTAACTAGTTCTTTTGTAACACTTAAGCCTAACCCCGTTCCCCCTATGGAATTTTCCAGTTGTTTAAAAGGTTCAAATATTGCCATTAAATGCTCAGGTACAACCCCAATACCTGTATCACTTACTTTAATCACAATATTGCCATCCTGTTCATATCCGAATATCTCCACTTTTCCGTGTTCAGTATATTTGCTGAATTCTTTCTTCATCTGCCATTACATATTGTCCTCGTTGTACGTGATTAATAATCTTCACATCTTTATCCACCATATACGAAAAGACGTCGACCACTACATGTGAAATGGCAAACAAATCTACCGGAACAATAACTAATTTTAATTGTCCTTCCTTTAATTTCGAAATATCCAGAATAATCATTAACAAGATAGGATAGCTTCTGAGCGATACTCATAATTAAGGACATTTTTTCATTTTGTTCTTTTGTTAAGGGGGAATTACTTCTCTCTTGCATTGATTGTGAAATTACAATAATACCATGTAAAGGTGTACGGAATTCATGAGATATTTTGGCAAAAAATTCGTCTTTCAACTTATCCACTCGCATTAATGCGTTAGAAATCTCTTCTTTTTTCAAATAAGAGTCTATAAGACGATGTGAAATGTATAAAGATAGCATCGTTAAACAAATAAATGGCAATAATGGTGGTAGTAAAGTAATTGGGAACTTCGATACGATATTAAGTGTTCCCACAATGTAATAGACTAAAATGGTAAAAGTACTAAAAAGCAAATAGGCTGCACCGACTGATCTATTATGATATGCAATGAATTGGATGTAAATCGCATACAATATGACAATTAATATATAGAGAGAGAAAATATTTTGAAGACTTGAGTTTACTTTCACAGGAAGCATTGACGAACTCATCAACAGCAATCCTGTGATTGAAAGTATATTTACGAGTCTTTTAGAAGCAAATGACTTCAAGGCATGGTAAAAATAAAGAAGCATAGACCATCCAACTAAAATACTCGATAACATTTGAATTCTTTCAAATACTCCATAGGTTATAAGCGGAAATATAACTTGAAAAGCCTTTTCTCCATGTGAAGCTGTGTATAGCACATTCGCAAAACAAAACAGTGAAAAGAAAAATTGATCAACGTTAATTCTCGCATGAAAGTATGAACCAACAAAATAGACAAACATCGTCAAAAAGGCAGCAATAGTTACCCAATCATATGTAAGGGAGCTTTCTCTTAGCTTACCGATGCTTTGTTGGTCACCAAAAAAGATAAATCCTACAATTCCACCCCCAGATGCATAATCAAAATTAGCAACATGAACTAGAAGCTCTATTTCCTGTTTTCCCGGTGAGAAGTATGCCACATAAGGAAAATTATGTGGCTTATAGGATACATTCTCGGCAGGATCCCCACTATTTCCTACAGGTTCTCCATTCACATAAATAGTATTGGACATTCGAATATTGCTTGTTTTTATGCCAAAAATAGCTTCTGGATTGTCTACAATAATCTTTAGTCGATAAGTACCACTTGTATATTTCGGTATCTTTTCTCCATCAACATTATATTTTGTCCATATTGATGGCACTAAAACAACTTGGGATCGTTCTTTTCAAAATCCTCAGAACTTATTAGTTTGCCAGGTATAAATTCCCATTCACCATCTAACTTAACTGGCTCGTTTTCCTGAAAATTAAAATGCGAAGATCTAGTACGCCATTGACCGATTTAGGCTTCATTGTCTCATCTTGATTCAAGAAAAAACATAAAGTGACTAATCCAAAAAATACTATCAAAATTAGTGCAATTATTGTTATTTTTTCATTTTCATTAGTCTATATTCCTTATTTTTTTGTTATCAAACAAAATCATATTCCAACAAATGTATATTTTTAAGTATTAATGACTACTTTACTCAAAATATTATTGAATATTATTAATTAAATCAATCCTTTATTGCATTAATTTAAAAAATTTATATTATTTTTAATAAATCGTTACTTTATCCAATATTTTCAATAAATAGGGGAATCAGAAAAATTTTTTGTATTGTGAAAGATAGGTATTAAGATAGAGGAAATTTTATGGAGAAACATTATAATTTTTTCTCAATTTAAAAACGCCCCTAAGTATAGAGGCGCTTTTATAAATATTTAGTTTTCCATTTGTTTAGCTAAGAAGTTCGCTGCTGTTTCTGCAGCCTTTTGCTCAACATCTGTAATAAAGTGAACTTTAGAAATTAAATATACTGCACCAATTGCGTCACCATTTGAAATAATTGGTGCTACACAATAAGACTTTACTTGTTCGTACTGTCCAGGAACAAGCTCAATTGTTGTTTCCATTTTTTCAGACACTACTGTACGCTGCTTCATAAAATCTTCTGCAAATACGGATAAACGACGATTCGTATAATCTTTTTTCGACAAACCTGCGACTGCAATCATTTCATCTCTGTCACTGATTAAAGCTGGTGTACCAACCGTTTCATACAATGACTCAACATATTCCTTTGCAAATTCGCTTAAATCATTTATAGGGGAATATTTTTTTAGGATAACTTCCCCTTCTCTGTCAGTATAAATTTCTAACGGATCACCTTCACGAATACGCATTGTTCTGCGAATTTCTTTAGGTATAACTACACGTCCTAAATCGTCAATACGACGGACAATTCCTGTTGCTTTCATCTTTGTTGCCTCTCTTTCAAAATGAATTTTTCATTTCACATTGATAGTATGGTTATTAATTGGTCAATGTATGCAAAAAATGAATGAAGAGGATTAAATACAAAAGTCGGGCAACATGTATAAAAAATTATTCTAATAGCACTTTCCCACTTTATATAGTAAAAATATATATTATACCGACGTCATTAACCGCCTGCTGTAACGTTTTTACTATTCTTTTTTAGCTTTCGTAATAATTTCTACTAATTGTTCTAAAACATCAAAAGGCTGATATTTACCGCATTTTTTCTCATCAATTGTTAATGTTAGCTTTGGACCGTCCATTACAAATCCAACAGCACGATCAAATTTCATCGACTCTGACACGATAACACTACCATCAACCTTAATTGTGCCTTCTTCAGATAAGAAAATAGAAATTACTTTTTGCTTTTCTTTTATCGCTGTAATGCCCGCATCAATTGCCCATACTTTTATTCGAGCAATACGTAAAAGCCTTTCTGTTTCCACTGGTAAATCGCCAAATCGATCGTGTAACTCATCCATAATTTCTGTGTAATCTTCCACACGTTCCATCGATTTAATTCGTTTATACATTTGAATTTTTTGATAGCCATCAGGAATGTACTCATCAGGTATATAAGCATCTGTATGCAGAATAATTTCGACATCGGGTTTTTCTTCTTGTTTTACTCCTGTTCGACGTTCTGCAATTGCTTCTTCTAACATTTGTGAATACAAATCAAATCCTACTGAATCAATAAAGCCGTGCTGCTGTGCTCCTAAAAGGTTTCCTGCCCCACGAATCGATAAATCACGCATCGCAATTTTGAAGCCTGAGCCAAGTTCAGTAAACTCTTTAATTGCTTGTAGTCTTTGTTCAGCAACATCCGTTAATACTTTATCTCGCTGATACATGAAATAAGCATAGGCAATCCGATTTGAACGCCCAACACGTCCGCGCAATTGGTAAAGCTGCGATAGTCCCATACGATCTGCATCATGGACGATTAATGTATTAACATTCGGCATATCGACACCTGTTTCAATAATTGTCGTTGTCACGAGCACATCATATTCACCATCTAAGAAATTAAGTATGATGGACTCTAATTCAGATTCGGACATTTTTCCATGTGCATAACCAACTCGAGCATCTGGAACAAGCATTTGGATTTCTTCAACTTTACGGGTCATATCTTCTACACGATTATATAAATAAAACGTTTGTCCTCCGCGAGCCATTTCTCTTTCAATGGCTTCACGTACTAGCGCACCGTTGTATTCCATTACATATGTCTGTACTGGGAAGCGGTTTTGAGGCGGTGTTTCAATAACTGATAAGTCGCGAACCCCCACCATTGACATATGCAATGTACGAGGTATCGGTGTTGCAGTTAAAGTTAAAACATCTACGTTTGTTTTCAATTGTTTTATTTTTTCTTTATGTGTAACGCCAAATCGTTGTTCTTCATCTACGATTAATAAACCTAAGTCACGAAATACAACATCTTTTGAAAGAATTCGATGGGTACCAATGACAACATCAACAGTACCTTCTTTTAAGCCTTTAATCGTTTCAGACTGTTGCTTTTTTGTACGGAAACGACTTAATAGACCTACGTTAATAGCATAGTCTTCAAATCGTTCCTGCATCGTTTCAAAATGCTGCTGAGCTAAAATAGTTGTCGGTACTAAGAAAGCTACTTGTTTTCCATCCATTACTGCTTTAAAAGCAGCTCGAATTGCTACTTCCGTTTTACCGTAACCAACATCTCCACAAACAAGACGATCCATCGGGCGTTCTCTTTCCATATCCCGCTTTACTTCTAAAATCGAACGTAGCTGATCTTCTGTTTCCTCATATGGGAATGCACTTTCAAAGGAGCGTTGTTCATCTGTATCCGGCGAAAAGGCATATCCTTTTTCAGCCTCACGTTTTGCGTATAATTTAATTAAATCATCTGCTATATCTTTAACAGCCGATGATACTTTTGCTTTCGTTTTATTCCATTCAGCGCCACCTAGTTTGTGAAGCTTTGGCTCTTTTCCTTCTGAAGCAACATATTTTTGGATTAAATCAATTTGATCAACAGGTACATATAATTTATCATCTGCACGATAACGAATATGAAGATAGTCTTTATGTGTACCATTTACTTCTAATGTTTCAATACCTATATATTTCCCGATTCCGTGATGTACATGTACAACATAATCACCAGGCTTAATTTCTGTATAACTTTTAATCCGTTCTGCATTGGACATTTTTTGTGGACGACGCGGTTTTCTTTTTGGTTGCTGTTTAAATAGTTCATCATCTGTAACAACAACTATTTTTTGTAATGGCAGCTCAAAACCAGAGGATAACACACCGTCTACTAAATAAATACCCGGTTCTTGTGGTATACCTAGTAAGCTATGAATATTGTACTCCTCTAGTAATCCTTGTAGCTTTTTCAATCTTTCGCTACCATCAGCTACAAATAGAACTGTAAATTGATCTTGCTTCCAACGTTCAATTTCATTTTGTAAAAGTGAAATTTGCCCGTGAAATTGTTGCATAGGTTTACAAGAGAAATTCGTTGTCTTATTAAATGTAATGCCAGAAAATGTTCTAGCAAAAAGCGCAAAATAAAGTTTTTGCTGATTAATCATCGAAACAATTTCTTTAAAGGCAAAAGAAGGCTTAACATCATGAACAATTTTTCCTTCTTCCACTAACGAAACAAACCATTCTTCCTCTTCACGTTCCCATGCATCCATCACTTCTTGAATTCGGCCTAACTCATCAAAAATAACAATGCCATCTTCCACAAAATAATCCCCAAGGTAAGTGAGTTCTTCATATAAAAGCGAGCCATATTTCATTACATAATCTGGTATATTTTTTTGCCTTAACATTTCAATATCGTATTGAATGTTTTGATAAAGCATTTCTTGAGTTTCTTGCTTCTTAACTTTCTTTAGGCTTTTTCCAAGGGAATTTTCCAGTCTCTCAGCTAATTCAATTCGCTGTGTTTCTGTTAAAATTAATTCTGTGGCCGGTAGAATTTGAATAGACTCTAATTTATCAATTGAGCGTTGATCATCAGCTGAAAATGTACGAATGGAATCAACTTCAGTGTCAAAAAGTTCAATTCGAATAGGTGACTCTGCATAGGGTGGGTAGATGTCTAATATTCCCCCACGCAATGCAAACTCACCTGGTGTAGTAACCATTTGACTTCTTGTATACCCCATAGTTACTAATTGTAGTAACCATTTTTCAATTTCAATGTCCTTTCCAATGACAGCTTCTAAAAAGTAATTTTTCCACTGCTCTACTGGCGTCAACATTTTACGCATACCCGCAATAGGTATCACATAAATCCCGATTTCCTTCCTTGCTAAACGATCCAACGTTGCAATACGGCCAGCCTTTAATTCAGGAGAGGCAATTGTCATATCTGCCGCTATAAATTCATCAGCAGGATAATAGTGAACATACTCTTCCCCTACTAAAGAGGAAAGATCATCTACTAATTTTTGTGCCTGTAAAAGATTTGGCGATAAAATATAAAGTGGCCTCTTTAGTTGAGTAAATAATGTATTAAGTAAAACCGGCCGTGCACTACCTGTTAAACCTGTAATAAGCTGCGAATTATAACTTTTTTCGTTAATTTGATTAATAAACGCATTTATATGTTTATCTTGAGAGAATAGTTGAGTAAAAACGTTCATTCATGTACCCCCTTCCACAATCCAAAAACGTCAGTTTCGTAAATATATAACCATTAATTTATTACATATGAATATAAACGACTCTTTATAATGTCAATTCAATAGAAAATAAAATCCAGTAGAAAAAGCTTTGGTCTCGTAAAATGAGAACCAAAGCACTTCCTCTATTGTAGCCAATTTTTCAGTGCATAATAGTCAGGGAATTGTCTTAAAGAATCTTCACAATGCTCACAAATACAATGCACTGTTGTGTCACCGTGCTCATTTTTTTCAATATAATCATCGACTTCCCCTACTTCAAACAAATGCAATTTTCGTATAGTTTCGTCTGCATCAAATGGCAACGTTCCAATTTCAGTTTCGCAATGGCGACAACGATAACGAACAGGCATTAGTATCGTCCTCCTTTAAGTACAAAGCTACTTGCTTTTTATACTCAAAGTATTGACCTATTTAACTTTTTTATGCACTAATCATTTTTGCTTTTTTGAGTAAGTGACTACGAATTGTAGTATTAGCAAAACTATTTTTACTATAAATTTTCCTATTTAGCAGAGTTAAATTCAGACATTACATCTAAAAACTTTTTAGATAAAGACGATTCAACAGCCGCAACTGTATTTTCGATTGCCTCTTCAATGATCGGATCATCTTCTTTAGAAAACTTAGATAATACGTAATCCGGGACTTTCATTCCAGCTGGTGGACGGCTAATCCCCACCCGAATTCTGTTAAATTCTTGAGTACCAAGATGCTGAATTAAAGATTTAATTCCATTATGTCCTCCAGCACTTCCTTTTTGACGCAAACGTAGTTTTCCAGTTTCTAAATCTAAATCATCATATATGACAATAATATCTTCAACATCAATGTCAAAATAATCCATCAACGGTCGTACACACTCCCCTGATAGATTCATATATGTTAAAGGTTTTAATAAAATTACTTTACCTTCTGGACGGTGTACACTAGCATACATGCCATTAAATTTCATTTGATTTAATGGTGCATCCCATTTTTTTGATAGTGCATCGATGCATTCAAATCCGATATTATGACGTGTATGTTCATATTGTTTCCCAGGATTCCCTAATCCAATTATTAATTTCATGAATAACTCATCCTTTTTTCACTAATCGTAGCTTATTTTAACATATGGTATGCTGAAAAAGAAAAAACTAAATTAAGAATTTATGTATACTATTTTCGTTAAACTATCTGTTTATCCTTTATATATAAAAATAAAAATGCATGAGCATGTATTCTCATACATTTTTATTACATAATTAATTTTCTGATTCTGGTGCTTCTGTTGCTTTTATATCATCTGCATCATCATTATCACCTTGGCCAGCTGTATCGTCATTCACAACTACTGGAGGTGTTACCGTAACAAGTATATCTTCATCCGCATTGAGTATAGTATAGTTTATACGATTACGTACATCTGCTATAGATAATGAATCTCCGATGCCTAATTCTGAAGCATCAATTTCTATAGAGTCAGGAATATTAGTTGGTTTTACTTTAATTGTTAATTCACGAACTGGCTGTGTTAATACGCCACCTTCACTTACACCTACTGAATTCCCTACAATATTTACAGGCACACTTACTTCAAGTTCTTCAGTCATATTAATTGATAAAAAATCAACATGTTTTACAGTGCCTTTTAATGGACATCTTTGTACTTCATGTAGAACTGCATTAACTTGTTTACCTTCGAGATCTAGTTTAAAAATACTTGTATATCCGTATTTTTGTACTGCCTTTGATGTCTCCTTATAGTCTAATGCAACTGGTGTTACATCAACATTATATCCATAGATTACAGCAGGTAATTTCCCTTGATTTCTAAGATTTGATAATGTTGAACGTGCTCCCTTTGCTCGTCTAGTCGCTTGTAATACAATATCCATATTATATACTCCTTCCAGAAATTAATAACATTTATTAGTATGTCTTTAATTCTGAAATACTAAACAAGAAATAAGGAGGCTTGTTTCGGCTCGGCAAACCGATTTCCGCCAAGTGTGTTTACATCCACATAAAGAAAATGAAACGACTGTACTAGTTAAACAACTTATAAAAATTGGTTCTATGTCAAATGTTGGGGTGAAGTGATATTACACGGCACCCCAATCATCCTAAATGAATCCCAATTTTCTTGTATAAATTATTTAATAAAATTTTCGCTTTAAAGTGTCCATAGCTTCTGAAACCATTAGCATTATGCTTCAATACTTTTGATTTATTATTAATTCCTTCTAAAAAACCATTTGAATATCCAAAACTCAAACTATTTAAAATTTCAACTTGCCAATCTTTAGCGTTTGAATGGCCTTTAAAAATGCTGAAATATTTGCTTCTTCTACCTTTTGGTAAAAGGCTTCTAATCTTTTTTTAATTTCCATCAAATCATTTGAAGTTTTTGCCCAATCAAACCATTCACAGTAAGCCTCTTTTAACTCATATGCCTGCTTTAATTCCTTCGACATTCCTGTATATCGGTTTAAGTACCACCGATTCGTTTCTGTTAGCTTATTAAATCGTTTATATAATACATGGCGCATTTTTTACATTTCTTTTCGATTATACTAATACCATCCCTTTTGTACATGACGGCGCACTTCATCTAGTGCCAATTAAATTTAACGGCAATAAAGGAAACGATCCGCAATGATAATCGGACGATTAATGCCTTCCTAACTGCTGCTTTAAAGCTTGGATTCATGTCCATAACCACAATTTCTACATCTGCACCGTATTTCATCAAGTAATCCTTAATCGTTTCTTTTCTACGATTTGGTAAAATATCAATCGGTTCATGTGTTTTTCGCATTGGCAATAATTAATTGATAAGTTCCTGCATCGGTATCTGCTTTGTATTCATCAATCGCGATAGATTTTGATAAATGAACCCCTTCATTTAATTGTTCCTTTACTACTTCTTTAAAGCGACGAATCACTGTTGAGCTTGATGTACCAAGTACTTCCGCTACTTCTTTAAATGTTTTTGCCTTTATTGAACGGATTCGTACAACTTGATTCCATTCTTTCGAGAAACGTTGATACTTATCCACGAAAGGGGATTTTTCTGAGAAGCGTTTTCCGCATTGGCATACATAACGACGACGTTTATAAAAAAGGATGGTTAATCGTTCAAACCATTTTAAATGCTTAATTTTTTGAATTCGATAATCATGGACTTTTGATGTTATATTCTTGCACGCCGGACATTGATGTTCTTTTTTTGGTATAGAAACGTGTAGAACAATACGTTCCCCCATCTCCTCCACCTTATGAACAGTTACACCTTTTAATCCTGGAATATTCATGTTAAAATTCATTTGCACGTATCACCTTTCATTGCTTGTTTCTCGACAATTCAAGTATATAGAAATCGGTGATTACGTGCTTTTTTATTTTATGAAATTTTTTCGAACCCCAACAAATATTATAGAACCAAAATTTTATATTTTTCTTAATATGTAAAAAGGCAAAGCCGAATAGGATCAACCTTGCCTTTATCATTTCGATTAATCGAATAATGTACTTACAGATTTATTTTCATATACACGTGAAATAGCGTCAGCCATTAAATTTGCTACAGAAAGCTGTTTAATTTTTGGTGACATTTTTTCTTCTTGTAATTGAATTGTATTTGTTACTACTAATTCTTTAATAGCAGAGTTTTCAATGCGTTCTATTGCCGGACCAGATAATACAGGGTGTGAGCAGCAAGCATAAACTTCTTTTGCACCTGATTCCATTAGTGCATTAGCTCCAATTGTAATCGTACCTGCAGTATCGATAATATCATCGATTAAAATACATACTTTACCTTCAACATTACCAACAATGTTCATTACTTCTGCAACATTTGGCTTTGGACGGCGTTTATCGATAATAGCAATTGGTGCTTTTAAACGTTCTGCCATTTTACGAGCACGTGTTACACCACCATGGTCTGGAGAAACAATTACTAAATCTTCTGATGGGATATCTTTTGATTTGAAATAATCTGATAATAAAGGAACTGCTAGTAAGTGGTCAATTAAAATATCAAAGAAACCTTGAATTTGTGGAGCGTGTAAATCTAATACGATTACACGAGTAGCACCAGCCGTTTCTAATAAATTCGCTACTAATTTTGCTGTAATTGGTTCACGTGCTTTTGCTTTACGGTCTTGACGTGCATAACCGTAGTAAGGAATAACAACATTAACTGTACGTGCAGAAGCGCGTTTAACAGCGTCAACCATAATTAATAGTTCCATTAAGTGTTCGTTAACTGGAGCAGACGTAGATTGAACGATGAATACGTCACAACCACGAATACTTTCTTCAATACTAATTTGAATTTCTCCATCACTGAAATGTTTTACAGAAGATTTACCAAGTTCTACTCCCATTAATTCTGCAATTTCTTGTGCTAATGGATAGTTAGAATTTAAAGAGAAGATTTTTAATTTTGAATCAGCATAATGATACGGCATGATGGCCTCCTAATAGTTTTACAAATTTATTTAGAATTAAGTTTCTTTGCATAGTCTAATTTATTTTCTTGTCTAGCACGTGCAACCGCAAGCGCATCTTCTGGAACTTCTTTTGTTATTGTTGAACCAGCTGCGATAAATGACCCTGCACCTAATTTAACTGGTGCTACTAAATTTGAATTACATCCTACAAATACATTATCTTCTATAACAGTTTTATGTTTATTTTTACCGTCATAATTTACTGTAATTGATCCACAGCCAATATTTACATTACTTCCTACTTCAGCATCACCAATATAGCTCAAGTGGGAAACTTTCGAATTATCGCCTAAAGTACTTTTCTTCACTTCTACAAAATTACCGATTTTCACATGATTACCTAATTCTGTGTCGGGACGTAAATGTGCAAATGGTCCCACAGCAGTATCTTCTCCTACTATACTATTAGTAACTACAGAATTTTGTACAGTTGTACGGTCACCAATTCGGCTATTTATAATATTGCTGTTCGGTCCGATAATGCAGTCCTCACCAATTACTGTATCACCTTCAATTATAACGCCTGGCTTAATGACTGTATCGCGACCAATAATTGCACCTGCGCTTATATGCGTTGTTTGAGGGTTAATAATCGTTATTCCGTTTCGCATATGAAGTTCGTTTATACGGGCACGCATAATCTCTTCAGCTTGCGATAATGCAACACGATCATTTACACCTAATGTTTCATTAAAATTATCACAAGAATAAGCTGAAACAATTTCACCTTGTTGCTGTAATATTTCAATCACATCAGGTAAATAATATTCACTTTGAGCGTTTTCATTTTTAACAAGTTTCAACGCTTCAAATAGGGCTTTGTTGTCAAAGCAATATGTCCCTGTATTAATTTCTTTAACTAATAGTTGATCAGGGGAAGCATCTTTTTGCTCAACAATTTGAGCTACTCGGCCTTCTGCATCGCGAATCACTCGACCATAACCAGTAGGATTGTCAGCAACAGCCGTTAAAATTGTTGCTTTAGCATTTTGTTTTTGATGATGCTCAAATAATGATTTAAGCGTTTCTGGTCGAATTAAAGGCGTATCACCACAAACAACTAAAGTAGTACCTTCTAACGAGCCTAAAATCGCCTCAGCTTGCCTTACAGCATGTGCTGTACCTAGCTGTTCTGCTTGAAGTACGTATTCACTTTTTTCACCAAGCTGCTCTTTTACTTTTTCAGCTCCATGACCAACAATTGTTACAATACGGTTTACATCCAAACTTTGAATGTTATCAACTACATGCTCAACCATTGGCTTCCCACAAACAGGATGAAGCACTTTATATAATTTGGACTTCATGCGAGTTCCTTGACCTGCAGCCAAAACAACTGCAAAAATGTTAGTCATTCTAAGTCCTCCAATTTTGCTCATATTCTCTTATGACTATATAGTAAATTCACTTCATTTTCAAGGTATTCAGACTTGACAAATCAATGACATCCTATGTTGGGAACTATTATATAAACTTCGTATAAATGGTACTTTTCATTTGCCTAACAAATAAAAAACCATCTCATATGTGAGACGGTTTCTAAAAAGTGCATTATCCTTTACTAATACACATTATCATTTTAGCCATTTTTAATAAGGAATAGTGTCCCAAAAGCCTTTCACTAAACTTTTGGGGACATCTTTCTCTTATTTTTTAAAATCATGCATTTGCTTCTTCTAGTTGTAAAGCATCTTCTTCACTAGAAGCATGATAAGCAGATAATACAACTTCTTGAAGCTTGTTTCTTGTTTCTGAATTGATTGGATGTGCTATATCGCGGAATTCTCCATCAGGCGTACGCTTGCTTGGCATAGCCACGAATAACCCATTATTTCCATCAATCACTCGAATGTCATGAACGACGAATTCATCGTCTAGTGTGATGGAAGCAATTGCACGCATGCGACCATCAGTTTGCACACGGCGTAATCTTACGTCAGTAACTTCCATACTCTCACTCCTCTCTTCTAGGATGCCTTTTAAAATATTATGATTCTACAAAAATTTCTATTTCCCTTTTTATTTTATAAAATTTTCTAAAAAATTTGAAGATTTAATTTTAATTTTTTTATAATTTTTAATTTGTTGATTTCCGTTCCAAATATTTTTGCGACGAGTAATCGCAGAAGCAGCTACACTCGCGGCCTTCCACCCAATCAACAAGTCTAGTTATTAAAAAAATCCGCTCACTTCTAAAATTTTAGAAGGAGCGGATTCTATTAAATTCAATAATTATTCAACTACTGCAATTACTTCAATTTCTACTTTTACATCCTTTGGTAATCTAGCAACTTCTACAGCTGAACGTGCTGGTTTATGATTACCAAAATGGCTTGCGTATACATCATTCATCGCCGCAAAGTTATTCATATCACTTAAAAACACTGTCGTTTTCACTACTTTGTCTAATGAACTGCCTGCAGCTTCTAAAACTGCTTTTAAATTTTCAAAAACCTGATTTGTTTGTGCAACAATGTCTCCCTCTACTAACTCACCTGAAGCTGTTAATGGAATTTGACCTGAACTGTAGAACATTCCGTTTACAATAATTCCTTGTGCATATGGCCCAATAGCTGCAGGCGCATTTGTTGTTGATACTGTTTTCATCGTATTATCTCTCCTTTAAAAAATAATTCCCTTCGCTTAAAGCAATCGTACGGTCTTTTTCATTTACTGCATGAAGTTTTACTAAAGAATAATAATCATCAACAAGCGTTTCATCTGCGTGTTCTGCTTCTACTAACACCGCAATTCCAGCAAGCTCACAATCAAATTCCTCAAGTAAATTTTTCATCCCGTTCATTGTACCTCCGACTTTCATAAAGTCGTCTGTAATTAGAACTCGTTGACCACTCTTCATACTACGTTTGGACAATACCATTGTCTGGATACGACGAGAAGACCCAGAAACATAATTAATACTTACCGTTGATCCTTCTGTCACTTTACTGTCACGACGAACGACTACAACTGGTACATTTAAATGTCGAGCTATAGAATGGGCAATCGATATCCCTTTCGTCGCAACCGTCATAATTACATCAATTTTTTGATCAGCAAATGCAGATGCAAATACTTTCCCAACTCTATTCATTAAGTCTGGATTTCCAAGTAAATCCGTCATAAATAAATATCCACCTGGTAACAAACGATCTGATTGGCTTAGTTGCGAAATTAACATTTGAATCACTTCACGAACTTCTTCATCAGACATTTTCGGAATATATTTTACTCCGCCTGCTGCGCCAGGTACTGTCATCAACAACCCGATTCCTTTTTCTTCAAACGTTTCTTTTACAATTGTCAAATCTTCACTTATGGATGATTTAGCAGATTGATAAGTTTCAGAAAAATAAGTTAGCGGGATCAGCTGATGTGGATGCTCTAGTAAATAATATGTCATATCAACAAGGCGTTCACTTCGCTTCCATTTCATGTGATCCTCTCCTAAACTAAAGACTATTTTTATAATATAAAAAACCCTAACGAATCTTCATTCAGCAAGGTAGTACTGAACAAAGTTTAATCACGAATATTTTATAGAAAAAGTAACATAAATGTACGCATTTAAGCAAGTGGATTTCTCTCACCTAAGATTCGAACAGCAAATACTTCATCACAGAAGCCTCTTAAACCATTATAAATTCGACTTAACCTTGACTCATTATCAACTAATCCAAACACTGTCGGGCCACTACCACTCATTAAAACGGCATCTGCACCAAAGCGTTTCATTTGTTCTTTAATCATAATAACTTCTGGATGCAATTTAAAGGTAACAGTTTCAAGGACGTTACCTACTGATTTACACATTAACTCATAATCATTTGTTTCTATTGCTTCAATCATTTGTTTCGTGTTAGGATGTTCAACTTCATCAATATTAAGTCCACCATAAACTTGTGCTGTAGAAACACCAATTTTAGGTTTTGCTAGTACAACCCAGCATGTCGGTGGAGTAGGTAGGTTTTGAATTTTTTCACCCCGTCCTGTTGCTAAAGCGGTGCCTCCATAAACACAAAACGATACATCCGAACCAATCTTCGCTCCTAGCTCAGCTATTGTATCAAGTGACAAACCTAAGTCCCAAAGCTCATTTAATCCTTTTAAAGTAGCTGCTGCATCACTACTACCGCCTGCAAGCCCCGCAGCTATCGGAATTTCTTTTTCTATTATGATAGACACGCCTTCTTTAATACCATATGTATCTTTAATAAGCTGTGCTGCTTGATAAGCAAGGTTTCGGCTATCATCAGGAATAAAACCGTTCGTGGAATTGATTGTAATCATGCCATCATGTCGAGATTCAAGACCAATTCGATCTGCTAAATCGACTGTTGTCATAATCATTTCTACTTCATGGTAATTATCAGGACGTTTATATAAAACATCTAAAGTTAAATTTATTTTTGCTGGTGCTTTCACATAAAGCATTCCGCTTCCTCCTCTAAACCAGGCAAACTATGCAGAATTGGTTATTACTGCATTTATTTTATCATACATAGATTTTTTCGCTTGTATTTGATTTGATAAAATATTAACAATTTCATAAAAATAAGTAAAAGCCAATAGGCCGTCTTCTATAGATAGTATTGGCTTATAAATATTTCTTTTGCGGTACTTCGTATCCTCATTACAATTTATCTTACCGAAAGCTCAGCATTAGGTACAAAGGAGCCGCCCCAAAATGACTTTTCGGACGACTCCTTTGCTATGTGTCAACTACTATTTATTCAAATTGTTTTGGTTTGCTTGCTCTGCTAGACCTTGTTCGGCCATTTCAATTGCTCGCTTTACCATGTTACCTGCATCACGTGCTTTTATTCCGCCCCAGCCTTCACGTTCGACTACATCATAAAATCCGAGTTCCTTGGCTATCTCTTCTTTTAGACGACTCGACATGATACCTCTTCTTCTGGCCATGCAGTTTTGCCTCCTTCGAAATAAGTAGATTGACATTCGTAGTATGTGCAGGACAAAACAAAAAACACTCATAAAAATGAGTGTTTTACAAAATATAAAAATAAGTACTAGAAACTATTTGACAATTGCAACCTGCACATCATCTAAAAAAGTAATCTCTACTGCTTCTGTTAAAATATCTGTGTAGCTATAAGAAACACGTTTACAAGAGTTATCTTCTTGATCGAGCTCAATAACGAATACTGCGTGATATGTTTCACTAAGTACACCGTCACACTCAACCGTTTTCTTGCGACCTCCGTTTGCTCTTAATCGCAAACGTTTACCCAAATGACAATCTAGAGACTTTTTAATGTCAGCTAACGTTTTTGGCATTTTCGCATACACCTCACTATACATAGTATAGTCTATCCTTTGTTATTTGTCAACAAATTATAATATTTTATCAGCAGACAATTATTTTTGTCAACTTTTTTATACAAAAAATTTATGGATTTTATATACTAAACCGACATGTTCATATTATTGCCCATTGCAAAAATGCGTGTAAAGTGCATCGGCTAGCTGTCCAAATTCCCGTATTGATAAAGTTTCCCCTCTTCTAGTAGGTTCTATACCACTTTTCTCTAAAGCTTCAACTATTAGCTGTTTCTTTTCTTTACCTAATGTAAGTCCCGCTTGTAAGTTGTTTAAAATTGTTTTACGGCGCTGTGCAAAAGATGCGCGTGTTACTTCAAAGAAGAAATCCTCATCGATTACTTTAACTGGTGGCTCATCATGCTTAATAAGGCGAATTACCGCAGAGTCGACATTAGGTTGAGGTATAAACACCGTTTTAGGGACAACCATTGCAACTTCCGCTGTTACATAATACTGTATTGCTATTGATAACGAACCATATTCTTTCGTTCCTGGTTTTGCAGTAATTCGATCTGCAACTTCCTTTTGCATCATTACAACAAATCCACGGATTGGTAGCCGGTCATTTAAAAGCTTCATTAAGATTGGCGTTGTTACATAATAAGGTAAGTTTGCCACAACCATAATATCATCTATATCTGGCATTTCATCTTTAATTACTTGTTCAACATCTGCTTTTAAAATATCTGAATGAACAATCTTTACATTATTATAAGGACTCAATGTATCTTCTAATACAGGTAATAAGCGTTGATCTATTTCAAAGGAAACAACCTTTTTAGCTGCACGTGCAAGATGTTCCGTGAGTGCTCCTATTCCAGGTCCAACTTCAATGGCTCCGCTGTTTTCAGTTAAGTTCGCATGGCTAACAATGTTACGTAATATATTAGGGTCAATTAAAAAGTTTTGACCTAAACTTTTTTTAAAGGAAAAACCATATTTATTTAATATTTCTTTCGTACGAATAGGTGTTGCGATATCTTTATACATTTTGTTCCTCCTGATCTAATTGCGCCACTGCTTTACCGAATTGCTCTATAGTAATTTGGAACATTGTAAGGCGTTTATGCAATTGTTTGCCATTTGTCATTCCAATATTCAATAATTCACCTAAGCGTGTACGACGATTTTTCGCTTGAGGATGACCAATTAATCTTGCCGTTATTAAGTCTTCCATTGTAATATCTGACTCAATGATAGGGTTTGTATTTGGCGTATAGACATTTTTTAATGCTTCCCGAATATCTTCATCACGAGCATGCTCTATACCAAGACCTTTACCATTTTTAGCAATAGTCTTTTCTTTTGCTAAAAATGCATGTTTTACACCCGGTATTCGTTCTTCAATAATAGCCCGAATTCGCCTTCCTGGGTAATCTGGATCTGTAAATATGATTACACCTCGTTTTTCCTGGGCATGAGCAATTCGACGAAGTGTTTCTTCGGATATCGCTGACCCATTTGTTTCAATTGTGTCTGCATTTACAGCACGTTTTATCGCTGTTGTGTCATCTTTACCTTCTACTACGATGATTTCACGTATATTCAAAAATATACCTCTCTTCTAGAACAATCTCAGATTATTTTACAGAACCTCAATGTTTTTAACAAGGATGTGAGGATTTATGATTTTTTCATACTTAATAATTTAATAACAAATTCACACCACTGCTTCATACCTCAAGCCATTCTAGGAAAATACTCCTCTTTCTTAAGTTTCATCTCTTCTATTGAAAAAAGCTTTCCTGTCAGTCTACAGGAAAGCTTTAACGTTACATTTTGGTTTTTATATCAACAAAACTAATTAGAACTTAATAGAATTAATCTAAAATTTTAATGCGGACTTTTTTACGTCCCCAATTATTTGCTTGCTGCTTTGTTTGTACTAAAACGTCGATTTTTTTACCTTTAATCGCGCCACCAGTATCTCCGGCAATTGCATTTCCATAGCCTTCAACCCAAACCTTTGTCCCTAATGGAATAACACTTGGATCTACAGCTATAACTTTTAAATTAGAGTTTGAGTTTAAGTTAATTCCTGAAGCAGATACACCTGAACAACCATTACAATTTGGCGTATAGGCTGTTGCAGTGACATAAAATTCTTTTCCGCTTCCAGCAGAACTATTACCACGAGAAACCTTTGCAGTGACTACTTTAGATCCAATTGCAACTACTTTCGTTTTAGGCTTCTGAATAACTTCTTCAGATTTTAATACTTTTTTTACTACTTTACCATTCTCTTTAGTAACTTCATAGGTACGAGAAACTTTACCGTTCTCACCTTGTGTAATTACCTTTTCTTTTCCTTTAAGTAATGAAGAGTCTGATTTCGTTTCGACTGCGAAATCTAAAGATTCTTCCACTACATCGGTAACCTTTTCTACTCTAACGATTTTGATTTTATCCTCTGGAGTAATAACTTCCTCCAGATCGTTTTCAACACGATCAAACTCATCTAATCGAATATCCTGTTGCTTTAAAAAGTTAGCGACCGTAGTCGAAGTGGACCAAACTTGTCTTTCTTTTAAGCCATCGACAAGCGTTAACTGAAACGCTTTTTGAATATCGATTTTGTTATCTGCTCCTACTTCTGCATCCAAAGCAAGTGATACTTTATCATGCTCTGTTACTTCGATATTTGCTTCTTCCAAAATGTTCTTCACTTTACTTTCAGTTGTCCATAATTTTGACTGATTTCCGTCAACTGAAATTGTTACTTCTTTTGCATGTTCCCAATTTATCGTCATTCCACTGACGATTTTAGTATTCAGTGAGGGTGATACTTTATCATATTTCGAGACTGCGATATCTTTTTCTTCTAAAAGTTCGCCAACTGTATTTGCATGAGTTAATATTTTTTCTTCTTCCCCGTTTAAATTTAGCATTACAGAATCTTTAGATCCTAAATATAAAACGAAGGAAACTACTGTTACAAACAGGATAAGTGATACTACTCTTACCACTGTTTGCTTACTCCTCAATGATTCTAAGAACATGTTTTTCATGGAATTTTTTGACATGAAAAAACGCCTCCTTAACACTCGTTGGATTATACGGGCTACTTTTCTAGCTGTCAACCAATTTATCTTTTAAGAAAATGGTCCATTTATGCTAACCCTTCCTACACGCAGTATTGGAGGCGCTTTGGAAATTTATTCATCGAGATTGAAAAATTTGGTTGCATTTGAAGTTGTTGCCTTTGCAACTTCCTCAATCGTTAGCTCTTTTTGACGTGCAATTTCTTCTGCAACTAACGGTACAAAAGAAGGCTCATTACGTTTCCCACGATACGGGTGTGGCGCTAAATATGGTGCGTCCGTTTCAATCATTAAATACTCCAATGGAATTTCTTTTGCCACTTCTTTTGGCATTCGAGCATTTTTAAAAGTTACTGGACCACCTAAACTAATCATGAAATTCATATCAATACATTCACGAGCAGTTTCAACACTACCACTGAAGCAATGCATCACACCACCGACAGTAGCAGCATTTTCTTCACGTAAAATCTTAACAACATCTCCAGTTGCTTCACGATTATGAATAATGATTGGTAAGTTTAATTTTTGTGCTAAATGAATTTGCTTACGGAACAACCGCTGTTGTACATCTTTCGGAGACTTATCCCAATAATAATCCAAACCAGTTTCGCCAATACCGACAACCTTTGGATGAGCGGCAAGTTGTTCAATCCATTGTAAATCTTCTTCAGTACAATCGATTGCATCAACTGGGTGCCACCCGATGACAGCATATATAAATTCAAATTCATCTGCTAATTTCATTGCTCTCTCGATAGTTTTTCGATCGAACCCTACTACAACCATTTTTTCAACTTTTGCTTCAAGTGCTCTCTCGATTACTTCTTGCAAATCTTCGTCATACTGATCTGCATTTAAATGGACATGTGTATCTATAAACATTTTCTTTTCTCCTAACGTCTATTCTATTTGATTGAAATGTTACATTGACAACAAATATATTACAGATATATATCGAGGAATATATTTTCGTGACAATGTCCTTATGTCAAAATATGCATTTTAGTATTTTTTCCCTATTTCGACAACCAAAATTTACAATTTAATTTTTATAATATAGTTTTAATTGTATGAAAAATTTTGATTGAAAAGCCTGCTGAACATTGCATGTCCAACAGGCTAATTAATTTAAACATATTATTTTACTTTTGCACCATTTGCAAGCTTTGGATCTACCGTTGCTAATGTTAAAACGCCATCATGAGACCCTGCTAAAATCATTCCTTGTGAAAGCTCTCCACGTAGTTTTACAGGTTTTAAATTTGCCACAACGATTACTTTTTGACCGACTAACTCTTCCGGTTTGTAATATTGGGCAATACCAGAAACTACTTGACGTTGCTCATAACCAAGATCCACTTGAAGCTTTAATAATTTATCCGCTTTTGGTACAGGCTCACAGGCAGTAACAGTAGCCACCCTTAAGTCTACCTTCATAAAGTCATCAATTGTAATTTCAGGTTCATCTGGTACTTCAATCTTTGATTCCTTTACTTCTTCTTGTGGAGTTTTTACTGATGCTTGCATTTGTTCACGAATATAAGATACTTCTACTTCTGTCTCTAGTCTAGGGAAAATTGGAATTCCTTTTTCTACTACTTTTATGTTTTCTGGAATAGTATTTCCGAATGTTTCAATTGTTTCCCACGCTAAATATGATTCATTTAGACCTAATTGTTGAATGATTTGTTTTGGTGTCGAAGTCATAAACGGTTGTAACATAACTGCAATGTGACGTAAACTTTCTGCCAAATTTGCCATTACTGATGCTAATTTACCTCTATTTTCTTCATCCTTTGCAAGTACCCATGGTTGTGTCTCATCAATATATTTATTTGTACGTGAAACAAGAGACCAAATATCTGATAACACAACGCTAAACTGCATTTTCTCCATATTTTGTTCATAGACAAGACGTGTTTGTTTTGCATGAATTTTTAAAGGAGCATCAAATTCAGTTTCTTCCAAACCTTTTGCAGGGATTATACCATCAAAGTATTTATTCATCATTGAAACTGTACGGTTTAATAGGTTTCCTAAATCATTTGCTAAATCAAAGTTCGTACGCTCAACAAACGATTCCGGAGAAAATACTCCATCTGCACCAAATGGTAGTTCACGAAGTAAGAAGTAACGTGTTGCATCTAAACCATAACGTTCGATTAACATCTCAGGGTAGACAACATTACCTTTTGACTTCGACATTTTGCCATCCTTCATCATAATGAAACCATGTGCAAATACTTTTTTCGGTAGCGGTAAATCTAAAGCTATTAAGAAAATTGGCCAATAAATTGTATGGAAACGAACAATATCTTTACCTACAACGTGTACATCTGCAGGCCAATATTTATTGAACAGTTCTTCATTATCAGAACCATAGCCTAAAGCAGTAATATAGTTAGTAAGCGCATCCACCCAAACATATATTACATGCTTTGGATCTCCTGGAACTCTAATACCCCAGTCAAATGAAGTTCGAGATACTGAAAGATCCTCTAACCCTGGTTTAATAAAGTTGTTAATCATTTCATTTTTACGTGATTCAGGTTCAATAAACTCTACATTTTCTTCGTAGTATTGAAGCAAACGATCTGCATATTTTTTCATATTAAAGAAATAAGACTCTTCTTTTACTTTATGAACAGGACGTCCACAGTCCGGGCAGTTACCATCTACTAATTGTGTTTCCGTGTAAAACGATTCACACGGTGTACAATACCAGCCTTCATATTCACCTTTATAGATATCCCCATTATCTAAAAATTTCTGGAATATTTTCTCTACACTTTTTGTATGGCGTTCTTGAGTTGTTTGAATGAAATCATCATAGGAAATATCCATCAAAGACCATAATTTTTTTGCTGCATCTGCAATTTCGTTCACATAATCTTGAGGATGCTTTCCTACTTCAGCTGCTTTTTCTTGGATCTTTTGACCGTGCTCGTCCATCCCTGTTAATAAACGTACATCGTATCCTCTTAAACGTTTATAACGCGCGATCGTATCAGATGCCACTGTTGTATAAGCCGTCCCAATATGAAACTTTCCGCTTGGATAATAAATAGGGGTTGTTATATAAAATGTTTTCTTTTCGCTCACGTAAAACTGCCTCCATTGCTAACTGTATAATGTTTATTTTATCTAAGTAAGAAATTTGTTTCAATGAAAGAATATTATTACAATAATTTGTCAAAAAATACTATTAATTAATGGTATGGATTGGTTGGAACTTTTTAGCTAAATAAAGCGTTTTTTATTAATAATCTCTATTTTACATTGTTTTTATAATAAAAATAATTGTTAAATTAAAACAATATAAAAACATTTTTTGCTCTTAATGCTAAATAATTGACGTTTATGGCATTACTTGGTATGATTCTATTCAGACAAGGTAACGATGTCGAATTTTGACGAATCATTTATATTATACAATTAACAGGAGGAAATATTGTCATGAAATCAACAGGTATCGTTCGTAAAGTCGATGAATTAGGTCGTGTGGTAATTCCTATTGAACTTCGTCGTACACTAGGCATTGCAGAAAAAGATGCATTAGAAATTTACGTTGATGACGATAAGATCATTCTAAAAAAATACATGCCTAACATGACTTGTGCTGTAACTGGAGAAGTTTCAGATGAAAATTTCCGCCTTGCTGGAGGTAAATTAATTTTAAGTCCAGAAGGTGCTGAAATTTTAATGAAAGAAATTCAACAACAGATTAAAAAATAAAGCCAAAAAAGCGAATGCTACTTAAAGAACCTTTAAATAGCATTCGCTTTTTTACCTTTTAGATACTAAGTTTACTTATGATACTGTTGATATACATCTCGCTTTGCTAAGCCTCTAATTTTTGCAACTTCCTTAATGGCATCTTTCGAATTTAACTCTTTTTCATTAATTAAATGGTCAATATGTTCCACAACAGAAAGACTTGACCAATAAGCATCTTCTATTTCATCTGCCTGTCCATTTGGATTTCCTTCGATAATGATACAAAATTCTCCGCGCACTTCCATTTCATCTGTCCAAACTAGCGCTTCGCTAATAGTTCCACGCAAAAATTCTTCAAACTTTTTCGTAAGTTCACGTGCTAACACGATTTTGCGATTTCCTAACACCGAATCAAGATCCTTTAAAGTATCTTTTAATCGATGCGGTGCTTCATAAAAGATAATCGTTTCTTCACGCCTTGCAATTGCTTCAAGCTGTTTTCTCCGCTCTTTTTTATTGCGGTTTAAAAATCCGAAAAAATAAAATGGTTGAGGCGTTAAACCTGATGCGATTAAAGCGGTCAAGGCCGCATTGGCTCCTGGAATTGGTACAACAGCGAAATCTTCTTCAATTGCCTTTACGACAATATCTGCCCCCGGATCAGATATACATGGAAGGCCTGCATCACTTACTAAAGCAACTGATTTCCCCTCACGTAGTAATGTTAAAATCTTTTCTCCACCTTGCTCCAAATTATGTTCGTGGTAGCTAACAAGTGGCGTTTGTATATCAAAATAATTACAAAGTTTTTTTGTATTTCTTGTATCTTCTGCCGCTATCATATCTACTTCTTTTAAAATTCGTAATGCACGTGCTGTAATATCCTCTAGATTTCCAATAGGTGTTGCAACTAAATAAAGGCAACTGCCTTGTTCGTGCTGACCACTTTTTTGTGATTTCATCAAACGTCTCTCCCGATATATTTCAATTTTTCACTACGCTTTAATTGTTTAAATGCATATTCTGCCCGCATTGCTTCTTGTTTAGTTTCGAATGTCTCAAAATAAACACATTTAACGGGGCGATGTGCCTTTGTATATTTTGCACCTTTACCAGCATTATGGGTTGCTACTCTTTTTTGTAAATCGTTCGTATAGCCAGCATATAGCGATTGATCAGCACACTCTAGAACATAAAATGTATGATTATTTTTGATCTCCATATAGTATTTCACTCACTTCAGCCGTATACTGATTATTTTCGTCGTATACATATAATGGCGGTAATATTTTTAAATCTGGTTTGCCATCTTTTATTCCTTCTATTAAAAGCGTGTTTGCTTCTTTCCCGAATTTCGGATACACAAAACGAATTCTTTTTGGTTCAAGACGATGCTCTCGCATTGCTGTCACAATGTCAAGCAGTCTTCCAGGACGATGAACAAATGCGGCCTTTCCACCCTGCTTTAAAAGTCTGCTTGCAGATTCTATTGCTTCATTTAATGTTAGCAAAAGTTCATGTCGTGCAATGGCATAATGCTCACTTAAATTTTTATCGCTCATCTCATGTGCTAAAAAATAAGGAGGGTTACACGTAACGACATCATATTTTTCAATCCCTAATTGAGGAGGGATTTCCTTTACATCACCATGAATCATTGTAATTTGTTGCTCTAATTTATTATATTTTACGCTACGAACTGCCATATCATAAAGTCGTTCTTGTAATTCAACACCTATAATTTCTGCCTTTGTCCTCGCACTTAAAAACAAAGGAATCACACCGTTTCCAGAACATAAATCTACAATTTTCCCTTTATTTATTGGAACATTAACGAATTTTGACAACAGTACCGCATCCAGTGAAAATGAAAAGACTGAAGGACTTTGAATGATTCTTAATTCCTCAGCTAGTAAATAATCTAGTCGTTCATCATCTTTTAACCATTGTTCCATAAGTAACCTCCATTTAAAATAGCGTAAGCTCCTTTTTATCTGTACTTCGGCGAGAAAGCTCTGTTTCCTGCTACTATTCATCGATAGCCTTCTTTGCGCTTTAGTACAATAATTAGGTAGCCATACGTAAACATTAATTAAATCAAAAGAAAAGACTGAAAACCACATATTGTGGTATCAGCCTCTTCATTACCCATTTTGTTTATTTAAAAACGATAGACAGAACAAGCAATCTTCACCTTTACGAGAGCCACCAAAATGAACATGACAGACATGGAATCCTTCCTGGTAAAGCCTTGCTAAATTGTCGTACCCTTCCCCAATATCTAACAAGCTAACTTTTTCCTTATTACTAGTAGCATTGGAGGTAGTATTATCATTAGATAAAAGCTCTTCTAGACGTCTACGTAGGTGAAGGTTTTCCGTTCGAATTGCCTGATGTTCTTCCACCATATGAGCAACATATTTTTTTATATCATTGTATTGTTGCTGTAGCGATTCGAGCTGTAATTCGAATTCCATAACAATATCTAAGAAATTACGGTCCTTCACGAAAAGCCCACCCCATTAGTTTTATCTATATCAAATTTTTCTCGTATTCAATAATTTCATCTAAAGAATATTCAACAGTTCGTTCCTGTTCTTCTAAAAATACTTGAATTAATCTTTCCAATACATTAATTCCAACCACTTTTCCTATACCATCTGGTGTCATAGTTGTGTCACCAATGTCCGGCATTCCTTCTTTTGCAGTTTCATAGTCATCATTTTCATATTTCAGACAGCACATTAGACGACCACAAAGTCCGGAAATTTTTGTTGGATTTAATGATAGATTTTGATCTTTTGCCATTTTAATTGAGACTGGATCAAAATCACCTAAAAATGTTGAACAACATAACATCCTACCACATGGCCCAATTCCACCGAGAAGTTTTGCTTCATCCCGTACGCCAATTTGACGTAATTCAATTCGTGTGCGGAAAATAGAAGCTAAGTCTTTTACAAGTTCTCGGAAATCGACCCTTCCTTCAGCAGTAAAATAGAAAATTATTTTATTTCGATCAAATGTATATTCAACATCTACAAGCTTCATCTCTAAATTATGTTCACTAATTTTTGCATTAGCCAGTTCAAAAGCCCGTTGTGATTCTTGCAAATTTTCTTCTACTTGGATACGATCTCGTTCATCAGCAGGGCGTAATACTTGCTTCAAAGGTAAAACAACATCATTTTCGCCTACTTGCTTCATCGGAACGACTATCTTTCCATATTCGACACCTCTAGCTGTTTCTACTATAACATATTGGCCTGTTTCAAGTAGAAATTCGCCAGGGTCGAAATAATATATTTTACCCGCTTTTTTAAAACGGACTCCGACTACATTATACAAATGTATACCCCTCCTGCAGATTCAGCATTAGCTGTTCCATCATAAGCGTACGATTCATGTTGCGCCCTAAATTTTGTCTTGCCTGTAATATAGCTTGCATTTGAATGGACAAACGATCGTAAGTCGTATGCAATGCTTGCTCCTTCCAACTTTGTAACATGTCAGGATATGTACAATTGCTGTTCGGATTAGCCTTTATAGCTACAATATCACGATAAGCAAAAAGTAGTAAATCTAAAGCTCTTTCTAATTCTTCCTTTTCCTTAAAAGAAGGTAACCAGTCTTCGTACACTACTAATAATGCTTCGTGTACATTTTTTTTGACTGTCTCTACTAATTTTAACACTGTTTTTCTTGCATGTGCAAACTGCTCATCATTTGCAAGCACTATAGCTGTTTCTAAATTATTTGTTAACATACTAACCGTCGAGGCCATTGAAAATGTTATACCCCGCTCTTGTAATTGCTTTAATAAAATTTCACGCGGAATACTCGCGAATTTAATATGTTGGCAACGAGACTGGATAGTAGGTAAGATTGATTGATAACTTTCAGTAAGTAAGATTGCTGTTACTTCTCCATCTGGATCTTCTAAAAATTTTAGTAATGTATTTGCGGAAGATGTATTTAAACGATCTGCATGATGAAGAACGTATATTTTTCGACCTTCCTCGATGCTTGTTCTTGTCATTCCCGAAATAAGGTCTCGAATTTGGTCGATTTTTATAAATTGTCCGTCAGGCTCTAGCTGTTTCACATTGGGATGATTCCCAGTATCAATGCGTTTACAGTTTCGACATGTTTCACATGGAACATTTTTCGACGGGTTCAGACATAAAAGGAGTTTAATGAAGAAGTTTGCGATTTGCTTTTTTCCTGTTCCTTTTTCTCCGTCAAAAATATAAGCATGAGCGGTTCTATTTTTTTCAAAAATCGTTTGAAGCTGTTTCATCACTACAGGCTGAAGCACCTTAAGTTCTTCCACATTTTCTTCCATGAATCTTCACCTTTTCTAGAATGGGTTTTATTATTAATATTCCTTAGAAAAAATCCCGTGTCCAATACACGAAGAAGACACGGGGTTCACATATATAAATTAATTAACAATCCTTTTATTTCGCCTATTTTGTCGAGCAAATCGATTGTATCTTTTTCTTCATTTAAAATGTCTTGCGCGAGTTCAACTAAATGTTCATCAACTGTTTTGACAATTTTTAAGCGGCGACCTTCACCGAAACGATTCCATGTATGAGATTGTTTCATATCAAGACCGTATTCAACCGCCTCTTGCAAAAAACGTTTGATAAGCATTTTAAAGCGAGTTAGTTCACGTAGATTACGTGATTTTGCAACACGATCACCAGCTGCTGAAATATCACCAAGCAGTCTAGTCAATTGTTCATTCTGTAGCTTTGAACCTTGTTTAACAAGAATTTCACCAAAGCGGTTACCTTGTTGGTTCACGTGTTTTAACTCGTTATGGTTCGTTTTTAAGCCTACACGTAAATCCTGATTTATCTTCAATTACCGTTCTCCTCCACTCTAATCAAATACACCCTTTGTTGCTGTTTATAACTAGATGTCACTTGCACGACTAGATTTTGAATCGAGCTTATCAGTTCTATGGTATCTGTTAGGGTGAACCTTACTTCGCTACTTAAGAATTACCTTAGGGAGTAATAAGGTTAGAAATGGTGGAACTGTTCAATTGGTAATACAAAAACTGTAGCTCCCCCAACTTCAACTTCAATAGGGTATGGAATGTAAGAATCTGCGTTCCCACCTAATGGTGATACAGGCGATACTAATTGTTCACGTGAACGGCAATTATCTCGAATGATATCAAGTAATTGAGGAATTGAGGAATCCTCAGTACCTACAATAAAAGTAGTATTTCCTGAGCGAAGGAAGCCACCAGTACTTGCTAACTTTGTTGCCCGAAAATTATGTTTCGTTAACGCACTAGACAAACGATTACTATCCTGGTCCTGAACGACTGCAACAACTAATTTCATCCGCATCCACTCCCATATTATTAAATTCACCTCATCATTTATGTCGAAAAAATTTCAGAACATGAGTTTTACACAAGTTAACTGTATATCAAAATTCTAAGATTTTCATTGGAGGTAATTATATTGTGTTATAACACAATATAATGTTGAATTGGTGTTTTTATTATAGCACACATGGTAAACTACTTCATTTAATTTTCTTTTAGTATTCTCTCTAAAATATGCCAAACTTCATCAACAACCCGGTCAATGGATTGATCTGCATTAACTACCTTAATTCGGTTAGGGTAGCGTCTAACTACTTCATGGTAGCCTTCTCTTACCTTTTCATGGAATGAGAGGCTCTCTATATCAAGTCTATTCACTTCCCTGTCATTGTGTGCATGAATACGAGCTAGTCCAATTTCAGGTTCAATATCAAATAGTATCGTCATATCCGGCAAATGTTTTCCAATAGCAAATTCATTTATTGCTAATACTTCATCAATACCAATACCACGAGCATAACCTTGATATGCTAATGAAGAATCAATAAATCGATCACATAATACATGTTTACCTTGTTTTAAAGCCGGCTTTACTTTTTCGAAGAAATGTTGACTTCTAGCAGCTGCATATAATAATGCTTCCGTTCTTTCATCCATTGCAGTATGTGCAGGATTTAAAATGACTTCACGAATTTTTTCTGCTATTTCAATACCGCCTGGCTCTCTTGTTGCCAAAAAATTGATTTCATTTTCTTGCATTCGTTCTACAATCTTACTTAAAATTGTAGTTTTTCCTGCTCCTTCTGGTCCTTCAAATGTAATAAATAAATTTCTTTTCATTTTTATATTCCTCCGACTGCTACTTTATGACGCAAATGAGCTTTTCATCTAATTGATGCTGTCCTTGAAATGCTGCCCCCACTGCAAGTAGCTCCTCTAATTGACTTAATTTTGAAACAGTAATTTTCTCACCAGGTAATAACAACGGAATACCCGGTGGATATGGAATAAGCATGCTTGCTGAAACTCTTCCAATTGTGCGCATATAAGGAAGCCATTCTTTTTCAAGCTGTTCAATTTCATCATACGAATATTCTGAGACTGAAACAGCTGTTATTTCATATGAAGGTTTTATTTCTTCCCTCTCAGCAACTCGTTCTTTTTTTAATTTTGCAATTGCTTCTTTTATGCGAATTCTTAAATCTGCAAAAGGATAAGTTTGTCCATGTTTTAGTAATGGCAAAATAACGAGGACTTGATATGGATCTGCAAGTTCAACATATACACCTTGTTGCTCAAGTACATTCTTTAATTGAAATCCTGTATACCCTGGTAAACGTAAAAGTACTTTTAATGGATCATCTACTTCTATTACTTCAAATGGATGAAAAGATCGTAAAGCATCAATCCATTGATTACGTTTTTCTTTTAAATATACGCCATCACTTTCTAAATAACTATCGATGTACTCTCTTGCATCATCAAGTGAAGCAAGTAATAAATAGGACGGACTGCTTGATTGCAGCATTCTTAAATAATGGTTTACTTTATCTATATCTACCATTTCTGACTTCACATGCATAAAGGAAGCCATTGTCATCGCAGGTAGTGTCTTATGCGCTGATTGTACTACAATGTCTGCGCCTAAGCTTATTGCACAAGGCGGATACACTTCACTTGCAATAAAGTGTGCCCCATGAGCTTCATCTACTAGTACTGGTATACGGTGTTTATGACATAACTCAATTTGTTGCTTTAATTCTTTTGAAGCAACTCCATAATATGTGGGGTACGTTAAAACAACTGCTTTTGCATCAGGATGAAGCTGTAATGCTTGTTGTATAGTTTTTGTAGATACTGCCCCTGCCGTTTTTGAAACCTCGTCCCATTCTGGAGCGATAAATACTGCTTTAGCACCTACTAGCTCTAATGCGTGAAAGATTGATTTATGTGCATTTCTTTGTATAATAATTTTTTCGTTTCGTTTACAGGTTGCATAAATCATAGCTAAATTTCCTACGGTAGAACCGTTCACTAGGAAAAAGCTCCGATCTGCACCATATGTTTTTGCTAACAAATTTTCAGCTCGTAATATCGCTTCTTCAGGATGATGAAAGTCATCTAATCCTGTTAGCTCCGTTAAATCATATGTAAGTGCTGTCTTAATTTCATTAGGTAATTTTGATAGTAATCCGTTTTTATGCCCAGGAACATGCAAGGATTGAGGGCGCTTTGAAACAAAATTTTGTAGTGCCTCAACTAATGGTCTTCCCCGTTTCATGATCGTTCACCCCGTTCGTTACTCTCCTTTTATTATAGTCTAGTATCTGAATTACGTAACTTACTTTGATGATTAGTTTTCAAATCAAATTTAAGCAAAATTCATATCGGAACCATGTTGAGTCTTAAAATAAACAAAAAGAAAGATGTCCCAAGCTAATTACTTTGGGACATCTAAAGATTAAAGAAATTGTTCAAACAAACTACTGAACACTTCTAATTGTAAATTTGGGTGCTCTGGCTTTATTTGTATTTGATTTTCATTTATTACTTCAATATTTACTGAAAAATTATTCGTAATAAAATATTCCTCAATATAGCTTTTCAAATCGTCAATTGTAGCAAACTTTTGATAGAGTGGCACCATTACAATTCTTTCACCATCTGAAAAGTAGTTAAGTTCATATTGATTTCTGAAATTTAAATCTGTAAATGGAATGCTAACTACCGTGTAAAAATCTATTATAGAATCATTTAGTGCATTAACGGCATTCTGAAGTTTTGTTTGTAAATCTGGATTAATTAAACCCCTTTCATAATCTGATAATGAATTATAGAAATTAGAAACTCTTAAAATATCTTCCTCATGCCAATAGTTGACTTCTTCTTTACTTGGTAAATTTTCAATGAGCATATTCATATGGTTGACTACTACTTCGTAATTTAATAATAATTCTTCTAACTGGAAAACTAGACCCTCTAGTTTCTCTAAACTCTCTTCACTCTCAATGAGATCTGAATTATTTTTAGCATATTTGATCTCTTCTTGATTATCTAACGTAATTCCATCAGTGCTCAATTTGTTTACGATTAGATTAACTAAACGAATCTTTGCTTCTTCTAATTTGCTTAGATTACTAATTTGCTCTTGTTGATTTGGACTTAGTTGATCATAGTAACTTATTAGCTCTTCTATACGATTTCTAAAATATAAATCATCCACGCTATATTCATCAGGTAATAAGTCAATTAAATATTCCGTCAACGCTACTTCAGCTTCATTTAATGTAGAGTAATTTGTAACCGTATCTTGTTGCTCAGATGAGAGACTATTATAAAAACCGCGTATTTTGATGATTGTCCATTTAGAATCATCCGTAATGTTAGTTTCCTTCAATTCTTCTATTGTATCGATGAATTGTAATATTAAGTGCAACACCTGTAAGGCAAAATAAAAGAAGCCCATAACGACCTCGTGTAAAATGTTAGTTACCACACAAACATCATAGGAGGAATCGTTATGAGCTATACTCATCTTA